>NZ_JAMYRY010000010.1:0-213532 GCF_040321655.1 Mesorhizobium sp. M0306
TCATGCCATCCGGCAATGCGTTGACCAGCGAAACATACTGAACGTCAGCCAGATTGAAGCCGGCGGTTGCGATTTCGGTGGCGGATCCACCCGATGCGTAGTGCAGAGTTGCCATCCAATATTCCTTTGTCTCATTCGATAGCGCCCCGGGGCTTGCCTACTAGAGGGTGTATATTAGCGCCAAATCACATACCTGCAGGCTCTGATAGAATGGTTGATCGCCAATAGGAACGCTCGCACGGAAGGAGAAATCTAAATAGAGATATTCAATAGATATCAAGAATATCATCGCTTTACGTCCGTATATCTATCCAGATTATCTGATTTAATTGGAGATCGGTAGTTTCATGGTCTAAAAAAATAGCTTGCGTGTTGCGGAATGCAATTGTGAAATAAATTTCTATTCGACTGTTCATCTGCCAATTAAGAGATCAGACAAACGTTTAATCTGAGAGCCAAGCCCCTCCACAGTCTCATTGCCGCAACCAATTAGTTGTGGACAAGTTGTAGGCGTCTGCGCGCTCGTCGCCGGATATCGGTCGGCAGATCAGGTTTCCGACATCGGAGGGGGTCGAATCGGCTTATCCGCTGGTCGCAAGGAGGCAAGTCGCGTCAGGGGTTGTGGCTGAGGGGCTGATCATCATGCCTGGTAGCACGCGGACCCGGACAGGGAGCTTAGGAATCCCAGCGTAGAGCAGCCGTACAGCGCACGACTGTCGGAAGCGCTTTCTTCGGTTGTCTTATCAGTGGCGAGTCCGGCTTGGCACAACTCCCTAGAGTTCGAGGCGCAATTCATCCGCGTACCCACAAGATGCTGTCGAGGTGCTTCGCGATATGCGTAAGGCCGTGATCCCAATGCGGTTTACCTCATTCAAACAGACGAGGACAGTAGGCAAGCCTCCTCCTACCGTACCCTTTCACGCGCACAGAAGTAACGAAGCAAAACCATGAAAGCAGATGCGAAAGGCAGTTACTTCACGCGGCCGAAACACGGCGCACGGACGGGAGCTTCGGGATGAATCCGCATCTCGTTTGTGTGGGAGGCGAAGATCACGCCCTGAGAATTCCGTTCCTAATGTCGCTGCGCGAAAGCGGCTTCCGGGTCACTGCAGTTTCGACCGGCGATGAGGCTGCGTTTTTGCGGCATGGCATTCCGCATCGCCGCTACGGTTTCGACCGATTTGCCAGCGGCAGTGGCGAGTGGACCGCCGTAAGAGCGATTCGGAAATTGGTTGCGGAACTCCGGCCTGACATCGTCCAAAGTTTCGACACCAAGCCCAACCTGCTGGCACCGTTTTCGGTGCGCGGAACGGTGCCGGTCGTGCGCACGATCAACGGCCTGGGCTGGACATTCTCCTCGCTGGAACCGCGGGCTCTGGCGTTGCGTCCAATCTTTTGCGGATTGCAATGGCTTGCCTCCTTCTGGACGGCAGCGACGGTGTTTCAGAATCGGGACGATGAGGCTTTCTTCAAGCGCTTTCGATTGATTGAACCCGGCAGCGGAAGAGTCATCCGCAGTTCTGGCATCGACGTCGATGCGTTCGCCATGGCGAGGCATCTTGCTCCGCCGGCAACGAAAATGCGCCAGGAACTCGGGCTCCAGTCAGCAGAGATCGTAATTTTTGTTGGCCGGTTGACCCGCCAGAAGGGCATCCCGGTACTGCTTCAAGCAGTCCCCCGCGTCCTTTCTAAAAGGCCTAATGCTCGTTTCGTGCTTGTCGGCCCTTGGGAGTCCGAAGGTCCATTTGCAGTCGACAAGTTGGAAATCGATCGACACGCTCCTCATGTCATCGCGCTTGGCCCACGACGCGATGTTCCAGCCCTTCTTGGTATGGCCGACGTGTTCGCCTTCCCCACACAATATCGAGAAGGAATCCCGCGCGTCCTGCTCGAGGCAGGGCTGGCGGGATTGCCCATCGTCGCCTCAAAGATGCCCGGCTGCAATGAAGTGGTCGAGGATGGATGGAACGGCTACCTTGTCCAACCGCACGACGCCGATCGCCTTGCATCTCGAATAGTTGACATCCTGTCCGACCGCAGTCGCGGAAAAGTCATGGGCGGTCGTTCTGTCGAACTTGTCCGGGAGCAGTTCGCGCTGCCGCGGGTGGTGGCCCAATATTGCGATCTGTACAAAAATATCCTTGGCGCCAAATCCCACAGCGATCTCGCCCGACCGGCGTCTCCGATCTTGTTTGGAGAGGGTGCTGCGAGAAGCAGATTGGATGTGCGCCGATGATCCGGGACGCGATCCTGGCCTGCGGCCTCGCAATGACCTATGCGGTGCAACTCGACATTCCTGGATCGCCCTTGGGGATTGGCGAACTACTCCTTGTGCTTTGGATCATGCTCTCGATTGCGCGCGTGCTGGCCGGCGGTCGCCTGGAGACCAGGCCGGCGCTGACACTCCTTGCAAGCTACTGGACGATCATGGCGCTTGCTCTCGGGGTCGGCACCGTTGTCGGCTATCTGACCACAATTCTGTACCTGACGGGCCTGATGCACGATACGATGGCCTACCTGCTGTTGGTCAGCGTCACGTGCCTTGCCGCTGCAGAACCCGAGGCTGATCGCCGTCTGCGTCGTACTGGCTGGTGGGTTGTGGGCATCGCGAATATGGCCCTTGCCATTCAGCTGGGACAGGGCTGGGGCTGGATCCCCCGAGCTGGCGTCGATCCCTGGTACTGGGACCGCTTTCGTGGCTGGTCGCATAATCCAAACCAGCTCGCGCTCTACTGCGCAATCTTTGGCCCGCTAGCCTTGCATCTTGCGACCACCACCAGCAACCGATGGGGCAGGTTTCTTGGGATCGCCAGCTTGTTCCTGACCTTCTATGTCGGGAGGCTGACAAAGAGCGATACCTATTTGTACACCAGCATCCTGACCTGCCTGACATTCCTCGGGCTGCGGATCAGGACATGGCTCAAGACCGGTGGCAACGGGATCAGCTTTTCACGGCAAGCCGTCCTCCTGTTGCTTGTCGGTATCCTTCCGTTGGCGATGGCGATAACCCCCTATGCCGTAACGGAGGCGAGCGTCCTCGAAAACTTCGCCAAGGGCCTGACCAAGGACAAGGGCGGCGAGGCTACTGCGGAAACCGCCGCGCTCCGCGTGCATCTCTGGGACGAAGCGTTGGAGAAGGGCGCCGAGTCCGGATCGCTTGGCCTTGGTCCAGGTCCGCATCTCGAGCGCCCATCAGTGTTCGACTCGCAATTTCTGGAACGACCCTTCGAGGCTCACAACACGATCCTGGACCTGTACACTCAAGGTGGTCTCATTGCGGTTCTGGCGCTGGTCTGGATCGTCGGCGCCGCCATCATGTCGGTTTGGCGTGCGAAGCTCGACGCGCTGTTAGCGCTCGTGGTGTCAATCATCATCTTCGGGATGCCGCACCTGATCATCCGCCACCCGATCGTGTGGTTTGCGCTGACCATCTGCCTTGTCGCCGGTACGCCGAAAGCAGTTTCTGCAATCTCCAACAATCCGGGGTAATGGTATGTGTGGTATTGCCGGAATTCTTCTTGCATCCGATTCAGCGGACACGAGGCCGCTCAGGGCAATAGGGCAGATGACGGCCGCACTTCGCCACCGCGGGCCGGATGGCGAGGCATTCTGGGTAAACTGTGAATCGGGTGTCGCCTTCGGTCACAGGCGGCTGGCAATCGTTGACTTGTCGGAGGCTGGCTGTCAGCCGATGCATTCCGAAAGCGGCCGATATGTCATCACATTCAACGGCGAAATATACAATTTCCGTGATTTGCGCCGTGAGCTGGAGAGTACAGGCCATCATTTTCGGAGCGCCAGCGATACCGAAGTCATGCTCGCCGCAGTTGAGAGTTGGGGCCTCGAAAAAGCACTCACGCGTTTCGCCGGCATGTTCGCTTTAGGATTATGGGACCTTAAGACAAGGACGCTCCATCTCGCCCGCGACCGAATGGGCAAAAAGCCGCTTTATGTCGCCTCAACACGCGATGCACTTGTTTTTGCTTCCGAGTTGAAGGCGATCAACCGTTTTCCAGGGTTTTGCCAGGAGCTCGATATCGATGCGGCCGCGGCAATGCTTTCGAAGGGATGGGTACCGGATGACAGCTGCATTTGGCGAGGCGTATTCAAGCTGCCGCCGGGTTCGGTCCTGTCGGTAACGGCCGCTGAGTTCTCCGGGGAACGCAGTGTCGCCTCCCTGTCGCATCGCATTCGACACTGGTGGTCGCTGGCCGAAGCCGCCACGAAAGGGCGGACGGAGCAGGTCGCCGGCAGCGACGAGGAACTCACCGATGAACTGGACGGCCTGCTTCGGCTTGCCGTTCGGGAGCGCATGATCGCTGACGTCCCGCTTGGGGCCTTCCTGTCGGGCGGAATAGACAGCTCGACGGTTGTGGCCCTGATGCAGGCTCAATCGGAAAAGCCCGTGCGCACGTTCACGATCGCTTTCGGAGAGGGCGGGTTCGATGAGGCTCCGCACGCCGCGGAAGTCGCGCGGCATCTGGGCACCGACCATACCGAACTCCACCTTTCGGCTGCCGTAGCGCGCGACGTCA
Source organism: Mesorhizobium sp. M0306 (assembly GCF_040321655.1). Classification (NCBI taxonomy): domain Bacteria; kingdom Pseudomonadati; phylum Pseudomonadota; class Alphaproteobacteria; order Hyphomicrobiales; family Phyllobacteriaceae; genus Mesorhizobium; species Mesorhizobium sp. M0306. Next base: position 4,536 of record NZ_JAMYRY010000010.1, read on the forward strand.
TTCCAGAACTGCCGCAGATCTGGGATGAGCCTTTCGCTGACGAATCGCAGATACCAACTCTGCTGGTGGCGCGGCTCGCCCGCCGGCACGTTACGGTGGCTCTGTCGGGCGACGGTGGCGATGAATGCTTCGCCGGCTACGCCCGCCACTTCATGGCGGCCCGTCTGCGACGACAGCATACTCTGCCGTCAGCACTGCGTCGGGCGCTCGCGGCAGGCACTGGGTTACTGGCCCGTGCAGCCCGTCACGATCTCGTCGGCAAGCTGCCGCTTTCGGAGGGTGCACGGCATGCGCTTCGGGGGGATCGGCTGAATCGCCTCGCTCAGCTGCTCGCTGCAGCCAATGAGGACGAGTTGTATCGGCGACTTACGGGATCATCGACCGAGAACCTGAGCCTCCACCAGCCATCCTCATCAATTCACGTCGAGCACCGGCTTGATGGGCTGCTGTCCCGGCTTTTGTATGACGATATGGCCGGATACCTGCCCGGGGATATATTGGTGAAGCTGGACCGCGCCAGCATGGCCAATAGCCTCGAGGGGCGGTGCCCGCTGCTCGATCATCGTGTTGTCGAATTTGCCTGGCGCCTGCCGACGAATACGAAGGTTCGTAATGGCAAAGGCAAGTGGATCCTTCGTCAGTTGTTGCGCCGGTACGTTCCGCAGCGGCTGATCGAGCGGCCGAAGCAGGGTTTTGATGTTCCAATAGCAGTCTGGCTGAGAGGCCCGCTGCTCAGTTGGGCAAACGATCTTGTCGCCGATATGCGCTTGTCCGGAGACGGGATTTTCGACCTTGCGGAGCTCGATGCGTGCTGGCGCGATCACGTTGATGGCAGGCACGACCATTCTCGCAAATTGTGGCCCGCTTTGATGTTCCAGGCCTGGCACAACGAGGCAAGGCGGCCATCGCCGCCCGCAACGGGTTCTCGCGTGCCCGAACTTACAGGAGATTAAGATGGAAGGGTCCATAGTTAGCCGCATCCACCTTCCGCACGTTAACGAAATGCACGTGCCTGCGCGCGAAATCGCTCCGCGCATGAAACGTCAGCTACGCGAACAGATGGACACGCAAACCCCGTTCCATCAGCTCCTCGTTACCCTGGCAAGAAAAAAATGGTTCCTGATGACCATGGTCGTCAGCGGCGGCGTATTAGCCGCGCTTGCCGGTCTTGCACGGCCTGCCCTGTATGAAGCCACCACACAGGTGATCGTCGACGCACCCAGCAGAGCGGGACCTGCCGGCGGCTTGGTCTCTGCTCAGGATGCGCTGGATTCCAGCATTGACGACCATATAACCATGCTCTCGTCGCAAAGCCATCTGCGAAGCGTGGTGGCAGCGTTGCGCAAAACGGACGCTCTCAACAGTACTACAAAGGTTGATGCTGGCACCGAAAATTCTGCTGCTAACCCTGCGGGCCTTGAGCCGCCGAAGCGCTCGGGTACAGCCGATCTGCTAGCCAAAATTTGGCCGCGAAGCACTCCGGCGGAGCCAGATGCGGCTGAGCTCAAGATACTGCGCAAGGGTATAAGGATCGGCCAGGAGCTGCGATCGAGGGTCATCAGTGTCGGCTTCACCGATCACGATCCGGCGCGGGCCGCCTTGATCGCCAACACGTTCGCCCAAGTGTATATTGGCGATCTGGCAAGGAAAAGCCAAGCATCGGACAGACTGGAACTCGAATCGATAGTTGCCGGACTTCCAGCTACACAAAACAGTCTCGCAGAAGCGACCGATCGTCTTGAGAGGTATCGGCTGAGCCATGGCGCGGTCGACCAAGGTGCAGCGGACAATGCCGCCAAAGAGATAGTCGAACTTACCCAGCAAATCTCCTTGTCGAAAGCGGATCTCTCCGCATCGGAATCTCGACTCCAACACATTCAGGACTTGCGAAAGCGGGGCGCGTCGGTTGCCTCGATCGCCGAAGCCGTCGGATCACCGGTGCTGGCCGATCTCTTGGCACGCCAGGCCAACGACACGACAGATGAGGACGTCACAGATGCGATCGACCGTCAGATTGACCAAGAAATCGCCAGCGCCGCTGCCGAGGCCAACATCTATCGCTCTCAGATTGCGGCGCTGCAAAAGCGCAAGGATGTCCTGGATGCGGTCGTAGCCGACACAGCCGGCCGGCTTTCCGGATTGCGCGCTCTCGAGCCGCAGGTCAGCATCCTGACGCAGCGCTACAACGACCTTTTGACCCGGCAACAAGACTTGACGCGGCGTATTGCAAGTCCATCCCCCGGAGTCAGGCTTCTCTCAGCGGCGTGGCCCCCTACCAATCCAACGACTCTTTCGCCGATATTTCTTATTCCGCCCGGCATGGTCGTGTTTGGCCTGATTGGGGGGATATTCATACTTGTCCGCCAACGCTTCGATAGCACCTTGCGCGGAGAGGCCGAAGCTGAAGCAGCGCTCAAGGTTCCGTGCCTCGGGCTAATACCCCAGGCTGCCACAACGCACGCGAAGCGACTGCAGCAGCTGGTTTCAGGCCAGCAGGAGTCCAGATACAGCCGCGCCGTGACGGCCCTGCTTGTCGCCGCGGCGCCCCAACGGGCGAGAGATTGCTCGAACATAATCTTGATAACATCCTGCGGTGAGGATGATGGCAAGACCGAGCTCGCATGGAGCATGGCCTTGGCGGCCACCAGACTTGCAGGGCGAGTACTCTTTATTGATCTGGACCGCACGGACCGCCGCCTTACAGGCGAGTTTGTGAAGGAATTCAGCGCACGTAAGCCGCACAATTTTTTCGGAGACTATATCAGTGACCGTTGTGCGCTGCACGATGCGATAGCTGGAATGTCGGCAATCGGAATCGATTTCATGGCGCTCGCACCGTCGGAGGATCTGCTGCCCTTGCTGTCCAGTGTCGATGGCTCCCCTTTCAAAGATGAACTGCACTCGGTCTATCGGGTGGTCATCATAAATGGACCGCTGGGGCTTGAGGGACCAGAGGCCAGACTCCTGACAGGCTGGGGTGACGTGGTTCTTTTCGCCGTTCGCTGGGCGAAAACGCGACGCAGCATCGCGCGAGGCGTTCTAGACCTGCTTGCGGGCGATACGCCAGCTTCGGTTCCCGTCGCCAGCGTTCTCACGAAGGTTAATCTCAGGAAGCACGCGGGTTACCGGTTCGGGGACAGCGCTGATCTCTTGCTGGAGAGGGCATGACGAGCGCGGCTTTTATTGTTGCGTACTTCCCGCCACCGCCTGGTTGAAAATCACCGCTTTAGGCGCTACGCCGATCGGCTGCTGGGCGCGGGCCATCCGCCAGTAGCTGGGGTTGTCGCGGAGAGGTCCATCCGGAGCGTGGGTCCGAAGTGCCGCCGGACGGGCATTCATGAATTCCGGAACCCACACCTGAGGCGACGCCCCTGACGCCGTCCTTCGTCTGCTTGGCAGGTCCCGCAGCCTGGTGATGTCAAAATCACCTTCCCGCTGCAAGCGGCATGGCGCACCGCTCATTACTGCTTGGCTTGGCGATGAATCCGTAGCGCAGGTGACGAGACTTTGTCGATTTTCGCCCAGAGTGCGCTCCCGCCCATCGTAGATGCGTTCCTGATGGCGTATGCCCATGCCGGCAAGCGTGACGGTGAAATCGCAAGGGCAGTCAAACCTTGCGCCATTCGTTGCGCTTTGCTTCGCGGCAGGGCCCGCACGAACTCACTCACACTACCTGGTTTTTGTCCCTTTCGCAAAAAGCTGTGGACGATGTCTTGCTTCAGGAATTTGGCGAGATTGAACGGCTCGCGCTCGCATTTGCTCAATTGCAAGCCGTGCCGCCGACATATGGCATCGAAGGCTTCTTTCGTCCATCGGCCAATGTGGTTTGGTGGCATGTCTACGAGCGAGCCGTGAGACTCCATATAGTACGTTCTGTTTTCATTTGGCACGGCAATGAAGGCAGATCCTTGCGCCTTCAGAAGATATTTTAAGCGAGCAAAAACCTCATCCACTTGGTCCATATGCTCGAAGACCTGAAACATGAAAATAAAATCGAAGGCCTCTTTCATAGAATCGAAGCTGTCCTCCCGAAAATCGCTCGCAAAGGTCTTGAAGCCTTTTGACGCCAAAACTGATCGCGCCGTTTCGTTGTAGTCGACCGCAGAAATATCCGAAGTATGGAAGAATTTGTTGTTGATGCGGTCGAGAAAATACCCGAACCCCGATCCCACCTCGAGAGCAGTCTTTCCGCCAGTATTCAGGCCCGCGAGCTCTTCGATTGTCCTTGCATATTCCCATTTCATAGTTGGATAAGAAGGGTACGCCCAGGCTAAGTTATAAAACTCAAAGCCGCCGGCGACGAACGGATCTGCGAAACCGAATCCGCAATCTGCGCATTTGCGAATGTCGCAAGTGTTACTGCCCCAGAGATCCGACAGGTGGCTTGTTAACTTTCGAGAGCGATCGGGGTCCTGACGCGGATTGATGAAATGTCGAGAGGCCTCGTCTGCTGTCACTTCGAACAATTTTGCGGTTGATACACTGCCACACGCCGGACAAATGGTCATCTCGCTATCCCTGAAGCCTGGACGAAGGAAAGCCGCCTTCGACGGTATAGAATGCGTAGCAGCCGGCCCAAGGCAGGCCCTCGACGATGCCGCCACGCTAAATTCGTCTCCGGCTACGCAACCGGCCCAGTCTCGGGCGGATCGCGAACACGTAAGTAAGAATGTGCTGGCTCGCAATTTTCATAACTGATGGACGAAGAATTTGCATGGCATCTTGGATCGTCGCTCGCCAGGACTGCTGGTGGAATCTGCTAGGAATACGAGCAACCCGTAGCGCCCGTAACAAAGTCTCGGGGCGAGGGAGGTGTTTACGATCCTGAATTAGATTCCAATTAAGCTCTTTGACAGCAAGAGTTACTTGATCAACTTCATCGAAACTCTTAGTTGTAGTGATGCTCGGGTGATTCGTAGCATCGTAGAAGATCAAGCCGTCACTTATTGCAACCATGTCTCCGTGGCAGGCCAGGTCAACAAAGAACAGCTGGTCGACTCCGGCCGGGATTGAATTGTGCGCGCGCATCAGGCAACCCGCGTGAATGACGTCGCGATTGATCAACAGCGTCGACGGGATGATCCCAAGGCTCCGCGTCGTACGGACCAGATAGAGGTCCGTCAGGCATTGCTGGCTCGAGTAGACGGAGATCCGTTGTCGCCCTTGCGGTGGCAATCGGAATTTCATCCGATCGTCCTCAATTATGTTCGCTGCACAGGTCATGAATGCAGCCGAGGGATGCTTGGTGGAAACCTCGGCAAAGGTCTTGAGTGCGCCTGGGGCGAGCCAGTCATCGTCATGGAGCAGCTTGATCCATTTTCCAACGCAAGCGAGCATGGCGTTGTTGGTATTCTCGACCTGACCCCGGCCCCGGCCGTTCTCGACAATTCGGATGCGAGGCTCGGTCCGTGAATACTCGGCCACGATTGCCCAGGTCGCTCCCTCTCGGCCCTCGTCGTCGCTGACGACCAGCTCCCAACTGGCAAAATCTTGACTCAGAATGCTATCCATCGCCCGGCGGATCGTGTCCGGTCGGCGAAAGGTTGGGATGGCAACTGAAATGAAAGGGCGCAGTCGCGAAGCATCAGCGCGATGATGTTGGTCAACCACATCGGTCGTTTGAAGCTGATCAAGCTGCGATTGCTTCATGGTGTTTTTCCCTCGAGATGATGACTCTGCTTTGGTATGGCGGCTCCCGCCGGTTCAACGTTGTGGTGGAGAAGATACAGAGAGGCCGCCGTTTTCAGTGCAAACCCGACGGCGCCGCCGGCCGCCATCAGATAAATGACTTTGAGTGGTTCCCAACCTGCCTCAGCACCGGCGAGTAGCGGGCCAAATACAAGCGCCGTCCGCGCGCCGTCGACGAGAAGTCGTACCTCTTGCCGCCGCAGAAGAGCTGGGACATCTTGAAGCGGTGTCGACAACGCCTGCGTAGCACCCATGAACGCCAGCGCGGTCATAATGTCTGCGGCGGGAACCCAAGGCGCGCCCAGGAGGGGAACGACGATATATGGCGCGGCTAGGCCAAGCGCTAATATTGGCAATGCAGTGAGGCCGGCTGAAAGCATCAAGAGGCCGTGCGCGGTGCCGAGCAAATGGGCGCGACTGCTGGTTTTGTTCGCCTCAGATACAAAAACATTGCTAAGCGGGTTGGCGATCAGCGTGACGGGTGCAGTCACCAGCCGCGACGCAACTCCCAGGTAACCGGCAAAAGCGGCGCCAAACAGCGAACCCACGAGTATTGCGGGAAGATTGATGATGGCAAAACTCGCTAGGGCCGAGGGAATGTCGAACAATGGAAACTTGTATTCTCGCCTGGCGACGGCAAAGACGGTCCGCCACGGCGCTCGGGCGATGCCGCCTATGTCCTTCCTGCTCAGAATCCGAGAGCCGAGGATTCCGATGAAGACGAATTGGCTCAGGATATGAGCATGCACCATCGCCTCACCTCCGAAATGGGCGAGCCCAAAAGTTAGTTGCAGCAGGGCCATGGTCACCGGCAAAATCAGGCGGCCGAGGGCGAAGTCGCGTAGCAGGCCTACGCGCAGACTCCAGCAGTTCATTGCTTCGACGAGACCGGCGCCCCCCATCCCAAGTGGAACAAGCCAGGCGAGGTGGCCAACCCGCGCTGGAGCGATGCTCGCCCACAGCAGTCCTGCCGCAAAGGCCAGGACACTCGTCACCGAGACAGCCAGGAGAATGAGCTTAACCGTCACATATGCCTGCGCACTGTCCTTGACCCCATAAAGAGAGGCCTCGAAACGCAGTGCTGCGATCGCACCGAGGATGTTTACGATCGACAGATAAATCGTGAAGATCCCGAAATCTGCCGGGGAATAGAGCCGGGCCAAAACGGGAATAGCGGCGACGAGGGTCAGCTGGCCGGCAATCGCCATGGCCGAAACGCCTCCTGCCGCGCGAAGAATACCGCCGATCGGGCTTGGAGGAACACGGGTGATTATTTTCTCGACCGTAGGAACCGTCCTGGATCTCAGAAAGTAGCTTTGGGACATGAGCTCGCGATTCCGAGGAGGCAAAATGCGGTTGAGCAGAGCTTACGATGGGGCCTGAACGTCACCATCATCCATCTGAATGACATCGTTCGGCACAGCGCGGATGCGGCGAATTCTTTGTGCTACGTGCCAAGTACAACTGCAGTCTCTGAATAGAGATCGCTCGTTGGAGTTGCCCGCGATGAGCTGATTCTGCGAGGATCGCGCATCGATGCCCGGAAATGTCATCATTACACTATGTGGCATCAGCTTGATCTTTTGACCAGACCAGCAGCCGCGACCAGGATAGCGGACGCGTGGATCCGTCGCTCCGATAAGGCCGGATCACACGGTGGCCTCTACATGCATCAACGTTTGTTGCCGTATGCTGGCCGCGGCATCTGTTCCATGAAAGTCCCGGTACCATTCGACAAAGCGTTGCACTCCGTCCTCAAGCCGTGTCGTCGGGACGAAGCCGACGGCCTTGCGAAGATCGCTGACGTCGGCGCGTGTCTCCAGAACGTCGCCAGGCGGCAACGGCACATCCACGCGAAGCGCCCGGCTGCCAAGGGCGGTCTCGATGATCGAAATCAGCCGGTTGATCTCCTCGGGCCGGTCGTTGCCGATATTGTAGACGCGATACGGCGCGGAACTTGTAGCAGGGTCGGCGGTGCAAGGGTCCCAATGCGGATCGGGCCGCGGCGGTGCAGCAAGTGCTCGAACCACGCCCTCAGCGATATCGTCGATATAGGTGAAGTCTCGCCACACGCGGCCGGCATTGGCTACTTCGATTGGGTTCCCCTCGATAATCGCACGCGTGAACATGTAGACCGCCATGTCGGGCCTGCCCCAGGGGCCATAAACGGTGAAGAAGCGCAGTCCGGTCACGGGCAAGCCGAACAAGTGACTGTATGAATGCGCCATGAATTCGTTTGAACGCTTGGTTGCGGCGTACAGACTGACAGGATGATCGGCGCCGTGATGCTCGGAAAACGGTATGGTTCGATTTGAGCCGTAGACGGAGCTCGAGGAGGCGTAGACGAGGTGACTAACACCGAAGTGCCGGCAGCCCTCAAGGACGTTGAGAAACGCCACTATGTTCGATTGCACATAGGCATGCGGGTCAACTAGTGAATGTCGCACGCCGGCCTGAGCCGCGAGATGCACAAAGTTTGAAGGTCGAACTTCTGAAAACAGCAACTGGACGCGCGCCGCATCCGCCAGATCAATTCGCATCGGAGTGAAGCCGGACTCGGCACAGAGGCGCGCAAAGCGCGCTTCCTTGAGTCGTGGATCGTAGTAGGGGGTGAAATTGTCGACGCCGATGACTTCGACACCCAGACGCAAAAGCCGCAAGGCGACGTGGAAACCAATGAAGCCTGCCGCGCCGGTGACGACGATCGGTCCGGTCCGTGCAAGTCTCTTCACCGCGCGGTCCGAACGCGATCGAGCGATTTCCACCTTCTCCGCTGCGGCAAGAACAGACTCGCTGCATAGATCGTTGTCCAACTTGTCGCCTTTCGAATCCGTTCGACAGTACCGACTTGCCGGTCCGGGATTGCGGCTTCCGATATTTACGCCGGCGCATCGAACCTGGTGGAGTGCGCAATGCGGTGCACGACCTGCCAAGTCATGACACTCCAACTTGCGCCAACCAAATCCCGGGCGGATGCCGACGTCCGGCGATTGTGTCCAAGTGACCGGCCCTTATGGCAGGACCGAAATACGTCCAAGAAGGGCCACCAGTTCCGCCTGGCGTTTTGTTTCGGTCTTGGCGAACAGCGAGGCAAGCTGGGAACGGATCGTGGTGCGGCTGAGACGCCAGCTGCGAGCGATCTCCAAAGGTGCGTCGCCCTGAGCCAAGCGCAAGGCGAGGTGCGTTTCTGCGCTCGTCAAGCCAAACATTCTTTGCAACGTGCGAGGATTTGGCCCAGATCTGTTGTCCCGATCCAGCAACGCCACAATGCTCGTTCCGTCGGGAGCGATAACGCCGTTCTCGTTCAGTATCACCGGCCGGTCGCCCCTGCTGCGGATCACGACCCAGGACAACGAGCCCGGCAGGAATTGGCCCGGAACATTCGCGATCAGCCGCCTCAGGGCGGCCGTAAGTCCGCTCGCCGTGTCGGCCGCTTCGCCCTGGCGCTCAAGCGTGGTTTGGGCGGCTGCGTTCCACTCGACTACTTTTCTTTCGCGATTCAGCACGAGATAGCCACAGCCAATGCGATCAAGCACGCCGGTTATGGATTCCAGACTGCGGCCTTTTGGTTCCCCGAGCCTTGCGTCCAATGGATCCGATGCACGATCGGGAAGGTGACCAGAAGAGGGTCGCGTATTCCGCGCCTCAAAATCATACTTGGTCCTCGTAGCAATGTACCGATTGCTCGAAGAAGCATCGACCTGTCTATCGATTCTATCGATCAGATTCATTTTCTACCCCTAACCCAAAAGTTTCACACGCCCGAAATAAGTAATCGGGATTCAGACAGTCTTCTATGTTTAGCTGGATTCTAGTCTTCTATGCGCTGACGGATGATATGTGCATCACCACCTTGAAAACTTAGTATGATCTGACAGTTCTAAGGCAGCTCTTAGGCCCCGCTGCATCCGATAAAATGCGCGCTATGATAGCGGTATGGCAATCCGGCAGTGGTACTAAGCTGTACGTTTTTTGCTCTAGTCTCGACGGGCTAGTCAGAAGGTTGTAGTCTGTGTCCATGAGCTCGCAGTCGCGCAGGTCGAATTCGAACCCGTCAGGCAGATTGCTAACTCATATTGCCTCTGCATCGGTATTAGCTGCCACACTGATATTTGAAATAAAATCGTCCGGCTATATTGGGCAAGGCGCCAGTTTTCTGGAATTTGTTCCGGCTATTATTATTATCGCCTATCTCGAAGATCGCGTACCTGCGCTCGCTGCGACCATTCTGATGGTGGCTGTCGGCCTGTGGGCACGAGGACACGATCAGATCTCAAATGGAGATTGGGCACGCGCAATCCTGCTTCTGGTTTCGGGCGGGGTGATTGCCATGACGTTCCATCGCCTTCGGCAGGACTTGCGTGAGTTGCTGGAAGTCGCCGAGGCCAGGCTCGCTGCCGTCGAAGCGACCGAAAGCCGCTATCGTTGGGCCTTCGAACGTGCTGCCATGGGATTCGCGAACACCAACGAGAAAGGCGAGTTGCTGCAGTCCAACAAACGCCTTTGTGAGATGACCGGGTACAAGGAGGAGGAGCTTGCCCAATTGCAGCTCGATACGCTCGCCCATCCGAACGACCGGCACACCTTGGCGCAATTGCTGGCGAGGCTGGGCAATGACATTTCTTCGTTCGTTTCGGAGGTGCGTCTGTCACGAAAGGACGGTACGGCATTCTGGGCTCGTCTAACGCTTTCTTCGTCCGTGCCCGAGGGGGTTCTTTCGGAGAGTATCTTCGTGGTGGTCGATGATATTTCGGACCGACGAGCTGCTCACGAAGCGCTTCGGGCTCAGAAGGAATGGCTCGACCTCGCCCTGTCTGCTGGACGCTTGGCCACGTGGCGGATCGACCTTAAAGACGGGACAGTCACGGGCTCCGACACGTTCTGGGACATTCTCGGCCTGGCCCACGCCAATCGCCGCCGTTTAGAGGAACTATCAGCTGTCGTTCATCCGGCGGACTGGCCAAAGCTGGCGGCATCGAGAAAGTCCGCACCATCGGTCACGGATTACGATGTTGAGATACGCGTCCGCCGACCGGACGGACATATCCGCTGGGTTGCCCTGCGCGGAAGGGAGGAAAGACATGACGATGGTGGACAGCGGCTTGGAGTGGCTGCCGACCTGAGCGAGAGACGACAAACCATGCTGCTGCGCGCCGCGGCAAAGAAGCGGGAGCGTATCATGCTGGAACAGCGTCATAGATTCGGCAATGTTTTCGCGGTGATCACGGCGCTCGTGAAGATGGTCGATGTTCCCGGAAACAACGTCGCCAAATACAAGGAAATGCTGATCGACCGGATACGCGCGCTCGAGGCAACCCATCTGCTCCTTTCACGCAACGGCAGCGTATCGGGGGCGATAAACGATCTCGTTGCGCAAGAGTTGCACCCTTATATGGGAACACGCGCCATATCGGTCAGCGGTCCTTCCGTGGCGATGTCGGGAGGCGCCGCCGAGAGTTTTGCAATGATCGTTCACGAGCTTGCCACCAATTCCATGAAATATGGAGCGCTTGGCGATCCAAAAGGCCGAATCGACGTAAGCTGGACGTTCGCACCTGAAGACACAGGCAGTGATATTGTGTTCGAGTGGGTGGAATCAGGGCGGCGGCGGACCTCAAGCGTAGTCCGTCATGGCTTCGGTTCCATGATAATCGGAGTGGATGGATCGCCGCTTGTCGGTCACTCTCCCAAGCTGGAGATATCGGACCAAGGGTTGCGGTATTCGCTGCGGCTGTCACGCAAGGAAATCGGTTCGTAGTGCAGTGCTCCAATCGGAAAGCAGATATCAAAAGGCGGGTCGCTGAGCGGCCTTTGAGATGCGCAGGATTCCTTCCAAGAATGTCGTTGGCCCAAAGCTGCGCCGCGGCATTGGGATATGCAGTAATATGCATGAGGAGTCTTGGGACGCCGTTTGCACGTCCAAAAGGACGCGCGGCGTTCTAGCTGGCATGTCTCGAAAGCCAAGTCTTCAGCATAACGGCAGCCTCGGTCCGATTGCGTACCCCCAACTCACGCAGAACCGCAGCAGCGTGGATTTTCGTGGTCGCCTCCGCGATTTCCAGATCGCGCGCAATTTCCTTGTTCGAATAGCCTTCCGCCATCAGCTTGAGCACTTCCTTTTGCCTCGAGGTCAGCCTGCCAAGGTTGACGCCAGCGGTACGCCTCTGTGGGCTTTTGTCGTCGGAATGGGTATGCGCGTGGGTTGTTTGCGTTGCACCCGAGCGTGACAGAAGTGCAGGAACATAGATGCGGCCGGAGAGGATTTCGTTGACGGCCAAAACAACCTCTTCGTCCGTCTGGGACTTTACGATGTAGCCGTGAAGCCCGATCGACAGAGCCGTGAGTATTTCCGAGCGCGAATCGTTTCCCGAAACGATCGCAAATCGCGTGTCCGGATAGGCAGACAGAATCCCGCCGAGCACTTCTTGATTGAACAGGCCCGGCATATTCAGGTCCAGGATCGCAAGGTCCACGAACGATTGCTCGGCCAGCAAACTGAGCACCGCGTCGAAACAAGACGCTTCAAATATCTCCACACCTGGAATGCCTGCGGTCAGTGCCAATCGCAAGCCGCGACGATACAAGCCGTGATCGTCGGCGATGACGATTCGATACATTGAACTACCCCAACGCCTATCTGAATGGATTGAACGGTGATGGCCTGAAAGTCGTGGCCATCCACTCGTCGATTCATCCAGCCGACGCTGCGGCACCCCGAACACCGCAAACGCCAGATTTCTAATATAATCTTAAATGACGGGAAACGCTCCTCTTTTTTTTGCCCCTTATGAGCGAAACCCGCCGAACGTCATCGAACATACGTTCTGACCTTTTGGACAGCTGACAGACCGGTCGGTCGTTCAGCACTGCTATAGGTCTAAAGACATAGAACAGCAAAACGGCTGAATTGTTACCATTCGAATGCACGACGACATCCACCCTGACGGCCACATACCATCCAGATGCAATGTCCGGATCAGGGGACAGTGGGGAAATCTCACCGGTCTTCTACGGGAAATCTCACCGGTTCTTCTGAGGGGACAAGAACGCGTTTCCCGGGTGCTGACCAGGGCAGGATAGCCGGCCCGTGACGACAGCGTTCAGGCCGAATGAACAAGGGAGGACCAGGATGAAAGCGGTTATTCAATGTGGAGGAATGGGAACACGCCTCCGCCCCTTCACTTCGGTCTTGCCGAAGCCGCTCATGCCGATCGGCGCACGGCCGGTTCTCGAGATGCTTCTGAAATGGTTGCGACGCAACGGTATTCAGGAAGTCTATATTACAACCGGGTATCTCGGCCACTTGATCCGCACCGTGTGTGGAGATGGCTCGCAGTGGAACCTGAAAATTCGATATACGCAGGAGATGGAGCCGCTTGGCACCATCGGGCCGCTGTCTTTGATCAGGGATGAACTGACGGAGCCATTCATCGTTCTCAATGGCGATGTCCTCACGGATCTTAGCCTCAGTCGATTTGTAGCAGCGCACCGTAAGCACACCGATCCAGTGACGATCGCAACAGCCTGTCGCCTGATCAAGATGGATTTCGGCGTCATCGACGAAGTCGACAATACCGTGCAGGTCTTTCGCGAAAAGCCGACGCTCTCGCATTTGGTCAGCATGGGAATTTACTGCATGAACCCGGACGTTCTGCAGTTTATCCCATCCGGCATACCCTTTGGGTTCGACGACCTGATGCTGCAGATGATGCAGAACGGCACGACCGTGCACGTGTACAAGCATGAGGGTCTCTGGCTCGATATCGGGCGCGTCGACGACTTTCAGAACGCACAGACCATTTCCTGGGAAGACCAGTCGGCGTCGATCGAGGTCACTGCGACGGCTGCATGACGAAATCACGAGCCCGGTCCCACAGTTATCAGTCTAGGAGGTTGTGATGCTCTTGGTCAGTGCCCCGATCTTGGGTGTGCCGGAGAAGACTGCTTTGACCAAGGTCATCGACAGCGGCTGGCTGACCATGGGGGAGCAGGTACGAGCCTTCGAACAAGCTTTTGCCGACGTGCATGGCGCGGAGGATTGCGTCGCGGTCAGCTCTTGTACCGCAGCACTTCATCTCATTTTGCACGCACTTGGTATCGGACCGGGCGACGAGGTGCTGGTGCCATCCTTGACTTTCGTGGCGACCGCGAATGCGGTCCTCTATGTCGGTGCGACGCCGGTCTTCGTCGACATCGAGTCAGCCGACGTGCCGCTGATGTCGATCGTGGAAGCCGAAGCGAAATGCACGACCCGCACCAAGGCAATCATTCTCGTCCATTTCGCCGGCTACCTCGCCGATCGGGAACAATGGCAGAGGTTCGCCCGTGCCCGGGGGCTGCATATCGTCGAGGACGCGGCGCATGCGCCGGGCTTGAAGGAGGTGGGGACATTTGGTGCCGCGGCCGCCTTCAGCTTCTACGGCAACAAGAACATGACCACGGCGGAAGGCGGGGCTGTGATCGCCAGGGATGCCGGTCTGCTCGAGACAATCCGCCAGGCGCGTGGACATGGGATGACCACCGGGACACGTCAAAGGCTGAACAGCCGCACCCCTCAGTATGATGTCACCATGCTCGGATTCAACTATCGCATGGATGAATTGCGGGCTGCGATCGGACTGGTCCAGCTGCAAAATTTGCAGGAGTGGAATGAGATCAGGCGTATCCTGGTCATGCTGTATCGCCGTCTCATAGCCAAGCATTGCCCGGCCGTGACCATCCCGTTCCACGAGCCGCGGACGTCGGCCTACCACATCATGCCTATCCTTTTGCCACGTTACGCCGACAGGCAAGACGTCATCGACGCACTGCGCGCGCAAGGGATACAAACCACTATCCACTACCCGCCGGTGCACCAGATGACGCTCTATCGTGAGCTTATTCCCGGTACTCATTTACCGCGCACTGAAGATTTCGCGCAGCGCGAGCTGACGGTACCGCTGCATCCGCAGGTCACAGCACCTTTGGTCGAAACGGTGGTTGTCGCTCTTGCCGCAGCGGTTAACAGTTGCGCCCAGACAGGAACAGCCGCATGAATGCCCTGGACCTAGCCATTCACCGGCCTAACGTCTCGAGCGCCGCCCATGGGTCTGTGAGACGAGCAATTGATCTCGTCGTTGCTGCGGCCGCGGCGATCGTCTTCGCTCCGCTGATGCTGCTGATTGCCGTGGCGCTGCTGCTGGAAGGTGGTCGGCCCATCTTCTTTACGCAGACCCGCGTCGGGGCCGGTGCTCGCCCATTCCGCATGTACAAGTTCCGCAAGTTCAGCGTGCAATGCGATCCCGGTGGCTTGGCGCTGACCATGGCCTATGACAGCCGCATGACGCCGGTAGGACGGTTCCTCGCCGCCACCAAGTTCGACGAGCTGCCGCAGCTTTGGAACGTCTTCAGAGGCGAGATGGCAATCGTCGGACCCCGCCCGGAGAGCCTTGTCTTCGCCGATTGTTTTCGCGGGAGCTTCGAGGGTATTTTACAATACAAGCCAGGCTTGCTGGGTCCAGCCCAGGTCCTCTTCCGGAATGAAGCGCATTTTTATCCGGGATCCGTGGACCCGCTACTGTTCTACCGCGAGGTTCTGTTTCCTGCGAAAGCCAGGCTCGACCTTTCCTATTATCCGCAGCGCACAATCGTCTCCGATGTCGTGTGGATGGTGCGCGGGCTGCTGGCGGTGCTTGGCGTCGTTTCGCCGCCGCCGATCGGAACTTGAGAGCAGGCGGGACATCCGCGCTCTCGTGGATTTGCAAAGTCAGTGCCTCACGTCATAGGGGGAACGCTTGGGTCATGGCATACAAGGGCAGGAAAGTTCTGGTTACGGGTGCCGATGGGTTCATCGGTTCGCATCTCACCGAAGCACTCGTCCGTAGCGGTGCGGACGTCACGGCGGTGGCTCTCTATAATTCGTTCGACAGCCACGGCTGGCTGGACGATTTACCGGACACCATACGAAGCCAGCTGAACCTCATCCGCGGCGATGTTCGCGACAGCGCGTTCCTTAATCGGATCGTGCGTGGCCAGGCGGTCGTGTTTCATCTCGCCGCACTGATCGCTATCCCGTATTCGTATGCGGCCGCCCAGTCCTATGTGGAAACCAACATCCTGGGCACGGTCAACGTCCTCGAAGCGGCGCGTCAATGGGAGACTGAGCGTGTGGTGCACACCTCGACAAGCGAGGTTTATGGCACCGCGCTGACAATGCCTATCAGCGAATCCCACCCGTTGCAGGGACAATCACCATATTCGGCATCCAAGATCGGTGCGGACATGATGGCGGAGTCCTACGCCCGATCGTTTGACATCCCCGTGGTTATCATGCGGCCCTTCAATACGTACGGCCCACGCCAAAGTGAGCGGGCCATCGTGCCGACCATCATACGTCAGGCTCTCGACAAAAAATGCCCGGCGATCATGGTGGGAGACACAAGCCCGATCCGCGATCTTACTTTCGTGGAAGACACTGCGGCGGCGTTTTTGACCGCAGGTTCGGCCGAGCTCGAATTTGGCCATGCCTACAATGCCGGAAGCCAGCGCGCTGTGACGATCTCGGACGTATTGGATCTGGTGATCGAGTTGAGTGGCTGCAAGAAACCGATTCACCGCGACGAGCGCCGCCTTCGGCCGCAGAATTCCGAGGTGCGTGCCTTGCTGGCCGATTCTTCGCTCCTCGAAAGCAAGACTGGATGGCGCGCCCAGACCAGCCTGCGCGAAGGCTTGGAGCGGACCATCGGATGGTGGCAAGGGCGCCTCAGCGAAGGCCGAGTGCGACACGAAATGGGCTACATGACATGACCTTTCGCCCGCGTGGGTTGGCTCCACTGTTGATTGCGGCTGCCTTGTCGTTGGATTTGTCCACGGCCGGCGGCCGGCAAGACAGCGCGCCTACACAGTTTGTCGCGCCAGTGATGATGGATCTGCCCGATTATCTCCAACCCGCGACGGATCCAGCCTTCGGGACAATTTTCATGCGCATTACCAAGCCTGGCGCTCTTGGCAATGGCGTCGTATGCGAGAAAAAATTTTGCAGCCACCGTTATTCCAGCTCCCAGGCGTGGAATTCAGACCAGAGTCTCCTCGTCATCACCAACGGCTGCAATGGCATGTGCTTTTTCGACGGGCAGACCTATGTCCCGCTTTTCCGTCGCGCTCGATCGGCTGAATGCGAATGGCATCCGCAAAATGCCGATCTGATGATTTGCGTTCAGGACCGGAAAATTTCGACCTGGGCGCCGCGGACCAATCGCGAAGACGTGCTGTTCGTGTCGCCGAATTACCATGATCTTCAGTTCGGGCCGTCCAAAGGCAATCCCAGCCGTAACGGCGATCGCATAGCAGTGCGCGCAATCCGTGGCGATGGTGCGATGGTTGCCTTTGCCTATGATCTCAAGCAGCGCCGGAAATTTCCGGACATCGATCTTGCCCAGCTTGCCGGAACCGTCAGCGCCTGCTCGATCTCCCCGCTCGGAGCGAACATCCTGTGCTTTCAGAACGTGAAGGAAGACACAGAACAGCGAGCTGTTTTCTCCGTCGACGGGACGTTGCGGCAGAGATGGACGGACCATCATCGGCCCGGCCATGGCGATATGACGGTCGATGAAGACGGCAGCGAAGTTTTCGTGGGCATCAGCAAATCCGACCCTGACAAATATCACGTCATCAAAAGGAGACTGGTCGACGGGAAGGTCACCTCGCTTATGAAGTTTGGCGAAGCCGAGCATGCGTCCGTGCGGGCACTGGACAGGAGCGGCTGGGTGTTCGTGAGCTATGGCGGCAATCCCGATGAGATCTCTGCCAATCCCGACTGGGCGCCATATGCGCGAGAGGTGATCGCGCTGCGCCTCGATGGCAGCGGTGAGGTTCGACGGGTCACGCAAACCCACAACGTCCCGTCCGACTATTGGAGCGAAACCCATGCCTCGCCGTCACCCGACGGCTCTCAGGTAATCTGGTCGAGCAACTGGGGTGTGCCTGGCGGGCCGGTCTACGAATTCATCACCCGTCTCGATTGGCCGGAAGAGCCGCGGTCGAACCAGAAGGAGATTGCCGCCAATGGTCCTCGTTAATCGAATCCTTCTTGTCGTGCTCGGTATGCTGGCTACCGTGGAAACGGCCGCTGCAGCGGAAGCGCGGGTTGCTTATCGACTTTCCGCGGGCGATACCGTCGAGATAGGAATTGCCTCCATCTCTGAGCGAACGCAACGTGCGGTGGTCCAGATGGACGGCACGATCGCGCTTCCCGAAGTCGGGATGGTTTCGGTGGGCGGCCTGACTCCGGCCGAATTGCAGACACGCATGCAGACGATCTTGCCAACCAAGATATTCCACCAGCGGCTGCCTGACGGGCGGGAGCAAATGATCGTCATCAAGCCGACAGACGTGACCGCCGTGGTTGCAGAGTACAGGCCGATCTATGTGACCGGCGACGTGCTCACTCCCGGACAGCAGGCCTACCGCCCGCTGATGACCGTGCGGCAGGCGATCGCCGTGTCAGGTGGTTTCAGCCTTTTGCGGTCCCGGGCAAACCAGGTTGGCCCCGATCCGGTGGATCTGCGGCGCGATTATGAGTCGCTTTGGGGGGAATACACGAGAGACTATTTTCACAGCGCTCGTATCCGCGCCGAACTTCAGGGTAAGTCGACTTTCGACATGCAGCCACCACAAGGGTCGCCTTTGCCGGCAAGTTTTGCGTCGGCGATCGCGCAGGCCGAAGCAGAAGGTCTGAAGCTCTCGTTGGACAATTTCCAGAAAGAGCAGAGCTTTCTCGATAAAAGTGGCAAGGATGCTGCTGCACAAACCGAGACCTTGCTCGAGCGCGAGCAGGCCGAAGCGGATGGGGTGAAGGCGGACGAAGACGAGCTGGCGCGCGTAAGAAAAGCGTTTGAGTCGGGAAATCTAACCAATACCCGGCTCGCCGATGTCCGGCGCGCTTTGGTGCTCTCTTCCAGCCGGGCACTCGAAACCTCGGTTGAACTAATGAGAGCACGACGTCAGCAGGACGATTTTGCCAGACAGCACGAACGCAATGACAACCAAAGAAGGATCGGTCTGCTGACCGAGCTGAAGGATACCAATGTGCGTCTTGCCGACGTCAGCGCAAGGCTTCGCGCCGCGAGCCAGAAGTTGCAGCCTACGGGAGCTGCCGCCCTGCCGTTGCCGGTTGCCGGCGAAAGGATCCAGGCCGAGGTCACGATCATTCGCAAAGTCGACGAAGAATGGCGGAAACAGCCGGCCCAAGAAGACACCGAGGTCATGCCGGGAGACACGATCGAGGTCAGGTTCAGCAGCGCTCTCGAAAACGCGGCGACCCGATAGCGATCGGCCGGGCTCCGATCCAATTGGCCGCCGCACTGCCGGTTGAGTTTGGCAACCCCTTTACTGCCTGAAGGCTCTGGAAAACTGATCGGTAAGAGGCTTCATCAAGTAGGACCAGACACTGCGCTCGTCGGTTCTTATGTGGACTTCGGCGGGCATGCCGGGTTTGAGTACTTTGTCTCCTGTCAGGCAGGTCGCTTCATTCTCGACGTCGATGCGCGCCGAAAAATAGGAAAGCTGGCGTTGCTGATCCTTGATCAGATCTGCTGAGACGCGGTTGACTGAGCCTTCGCAAGCAGGTGTGGTGCCGGCGTCGAACGCCGGAAAGCGGATCGACACCTGCTGTCCGGGATGAATCTCATCGATACGCGACGGAGGAATCGAAGCGTCGACGACAAGGTTGTCGGAATCGGGCACAATCATCATGAGCACCTCTCCAGCGCCAATCACGCCGCCGACGGTGTGGACCGAGGATTCTTGTACCGTGCCCGATTGCGGGGCACGAATGTCTGTCCTGCCGAGTTCGTCTTCGGCCACCACCTTGCGCTCGCTGAGCTCGGTCTGCTTGGCTTCCGTTTCGCGAAGTTCGTTGGTCACGTCGCTCCGCATTTGTTCGTCGAGCTGAAGCACCTGCAGGTCCGTTTCACTGATGTGAGCTTGTACCTCCGCTATCGCTGCGACAAGGCGTCCCGATTCGCCGCGAGTCCGGGTCTTCTCCAGGCTGACATTGCTCAACCTCTCCTTGGACACCAACTTCTTTGCGTAGAGAGATTCAACATCTGCAAGGTTCTTGGTCAGCAGATCCAGAGACTCGTCCGTCGCAGACTGCTGCGATTTGAGGCCATCGATCTGACGTTCCAGCTGCTTCGCGCGGCTTTGCAATTGTGCCTTCTGGCCAGCCAGCGCCGCAGCACGACTTTCAAACAAGGCACGCTCGCCACTGACAAGTGCCGCCACTTGCGGGTCACCCATTTGAGCCCGAAGGTCGGGCGGGATCTGCATTTCCGGCAGACCCTGGCGCTCGGCCTCCAGTCGGGCCAGACGAATGGTGGCGCGATTGAGATCCTCGGTGATTATCTGCAGGTTTGCTCGGGTCAAGGTGTTGTCCAGCCTGACCAACACGTCGCCGGCCTTCACATGATCGCCGTCCTGCGCGAAGATTCCGCCGATGGTGCCGCCGGTTTGATGCTGGACTTTTTTTATGTTGCTTTCGACGACCACAGTCGCAGGCGCAATCACCGCGCCGGCAATCTTGGTCAATCCCAACCAGAGCCCTCCGCCAAAGATCAACAGCAAGCTGGTTGCCAGGCCCAAGAGCAGATTGGCCCGGATTCCATCCGGATCTGGCTTCGTCTCCAACGAACGGCTCTCGCCACCGGCGGCGACGTATGACGACACGGTAACAGTAGAGCGATACTTCACATATGCCCGGCTGCACCTTTGTGCGGCGGAACGACAATTCGCTGCCAGGCTCCGGACCAGATTACCCCAGGGTAGATTGGCTCGAATGCCATCCGACTCCGGCTTCGCCCCGGTCGGCTGGACTTCGCCGCCAACCGCAGCATACGACGACATGGTCACGTTAGACACTAAGCAATACCTCACGCATGCCCGCTTGCACCGTGCTGCAGCGGAACGACAATGTTTGGCTTGTCCGGACGCGGGAAGGGCCGGATCACATTTGCCAGAACGTCTTCACGCGAGCCGAACGAATGGAGCATCCCGTTCGACAGGACGAGTACCTGATCGATGTTGACGAGAGCGGAGGGGCGATGCGCAACGACGATCACGATACCGCCGCGCTGACGCACTGCCAGGATTGCGCCGGCCAAAGCAGCATCGCCGTCTGCATCCAGATTGGAATTTGGTTCGTCAAGAACGACGAGGAATGGATCGCCGTAAAGTGCCCTGGCAAGCCCGACGAGCTGCCTCTGCCCAGCCGAAAGGGCCGCGCCGCCTTCTCCGATGCGTGTTTGAAAACCCTGCGGAAGACGCATTATCATCTTGTCCACGCCCGCAGCCTTGGCAGCTGCCAGCACGCCTTTTGCGTCGCTTTTGCCACCGAACCTCGAAATATTGTCGGCGATCGTCCCGTCGAACAGCTCAACGTCCTGTGGCAGGTAGCCAATATGAATGCCGAGCAGTTCTGAATTCCACTGATCGAGCGAGGCGCCGTCCAATCTTACCGTGCCACGAAGCGGCTTCCATGCCCCGACCAAAGCGCGCACGAGCGTGGTCTTGCCGGAGCCGCTCGGGCCGACGACCGCCAACCCTGCGCCTCTCGCCAAGCGAAAGCTTACATTGAAGATGGTTGGCTTCTGCAGACTTGGTGGCGCGACGGTCAATTCTTCGACCGCTAGCTCCGCCTTTGGGCGCGGCAGCTCCATTGTCTCTTGCTGGCCAGCAAAAGCATCCAGTGCTGCCGCCAGCTCGGAATAGCTTTTGCGGGTTGCCAGAAACCCCCTCCAGTTTGCGATGGCCACATCGACCGGCGCCAGTGAGCGGCCCAGCAAAATGGACGATGCGATGATCACGCCCGGCGAGGCTTCGCCCCCGATCACAAGGTAGGCACCAAGCCCCAGCACACATGATTGCAAGGCCATTCGAAGCGTCTTCGACAGTGAGCTCGCTGCGCCGACGACGTCGGAAAGCCGTTCCTGGTTCTTCAGATAAAGATGACTGACCTCGTTCCAGCGCCGGCTAAGCGGAGCGGACAGGCCCATCGCCTGAACAACCTCTGCGTTGCGGCGGCCGGAATCGGCCAGAAGCCGCTGTGCTACGAGTGTTTCAGATGCACGAGCCGCGGGTTTGCGGCCGATGATCTCGGCAACCACCGTCAAAAACACAACGGCGCATGCGCCGAGCGTTGCCAGCACACCAAGCGCCGGGTGCAGCAGATAGATGACCACCATATAAAATGGTATCCAGGGAGCATCGAATAAGACGGTCGGCCCCAGTCCGGAAAGAAAGCCACGTAGCTGGTCCAGATCACGAAGCGGGTGTACCCGGTTCGCATCCGGCCCGGCGACGAGGGGCAGGGAAAGCGAGGCTGCGAACGCCTTTTGCTGAAGATTTTTATGCAGGCGGCTGCCGATGCGGACTAACAGGCGAAGCCTCACGAAATCGAGGAGCCCATAGGCCGCGTAAAGTCCCAGCATCCCGACTGTAAATCCGATAAGAGTCGGCACGCTCTGCGAAGGCAGCACGCGGTCGTAGACCTGGAGCATGTAGACGGAGCCGGTCAAGGCGAGGATATTTATCAATCCGGAGAAAACGCCTACGCCAACGAGGCCATGCACACAGCCGAACATTGCGGAGCGTAGATCGAGCGAGCGCCCTTTGGTTGACTTCATGATGTGCGCTCGTTGACGCGAAATTGCCGCGCAATCTCGTCGGTTCTTTCGATGAGGGACAAACTTTAACCTTCCGGGAAGCAGCAGCTCCGCCCCGCTGCTGGAACATTACGAATTGCTTACATACGTGCCTTCTTTGATTAAAATGTAGCAAAATCGTGACGCCAGGCTGAGAATTCGGCAACTGGCTCGCCAGGCTGGGGATAACCGGGTCGAGTAAGGAGATATTCCTAATCATGACACGGCGCAGAAGCTTATGGTCATCTTCGTAGCATCAAGGCTTCAAAGCGTCTGGGGAG
The DNA here is from genome assembly GCF_040321655.1 of Mesorhizobium sp. M0306. Taxonomy (NCBI): domain Bacteria; kingdom Pseudomonadati; phylum Pseudomonadota; class Alphaproteobacteria; order Hyphomicrobiales; family Phyllobacteriaceae; genus Mesorhizobium; species Mesorhizobium sp. M0306. The sequence continues at coordinate 27,181 of NZ_JAMYRY010000010.1, forward strand.
CGATGGGTTTTGATTTTGTCGATCGAGAGTTAAACGATTTTGAGATACACTTCATCGGTACGCCATTGTCGGCCACCAACGCCGGCTAAAACGGGAAGGCGAGTGTCGTGAGCGAAGAGATCAATGTCGCCGATGCCTATGGCAGGGGCCGCAGCACCTTCATGGGATTGCAATTGCTGGTCTCGCCCGGTGCGCTTGTTCCTCGGCCGGAAACGGAACTGCTCGGCAAGGCCGCTCTCGATGTTCTGAGCCAACTGAACTTGCCGGTACCTCGCGTTGTCGACATGTGCTGTGGCGCGGGTAATCTGGCGTGCGCCATCGCACACCACGCTCCCACCGCGCGCGTGTGGGCAAGCGATCTTACCGACGGATGCGTGGAGGTCGCGCGCCGCAACGTCATCCATCTTGATATGGAGGAGCGGGTAACGGTGCTTCAGGGCGACTTATTCAGCGCCTTCTCCGGCCTGGAGCTTGACGGCACGATCGACGTGATCGTTTGCAACCCGCCCTACATTTCCGAAAAACGGCTCGAGGGCGACCGTTCGCATCTGGTCGAACTCGAGCCGCGTGAAGCGTTCGCAGCCGGCCCCTACGGCCTGAGCATCCATATGCGGGTGCTCAAGGAGGCGCCGCGATATTTGCGGCGCGGAGGCATCCTGCTTTTCGAGGTCGGGCTTGGCCAGGACCGACAGGTCATGAGTTTGCTCGAGCGTTCCAAGGCTTATGAGAGTATCCGGGCAGTTACCAATCCAGCGGGCGAGGGCAGGGTGGTTGCGGGACACACAAAAGCGCAGGCATAAGCACTGCAGTCGCGGCAGGCTTCAGACACGCTGTCGCGGCTTAACGGCCGGGGACTTGAAACAGAGCTGCAAGGTTTCGGGAATCAGTTTCTCTTGCGCATGACGTATTGCGCAATTCCCTGGATGGAATCGAGGTTCTCGGGCAGCAACTCGCTGTCTTCGACCGTGATGCCGAAGGTCTCCTCGATGAAGCCGATAACCTCGAGCACCCCCGTCGAGTCCACGATGCCCTGGTCGAGAAGCGAGGTGTCGCTCTCCAGGCTCTCCGGATCGGCTATATAGAAATTCGAGGCCAGGAAAGCGCGAATTTGTTCGCTGCAGGTATCGGTTCTATCCTTGGTAGATAACATTGATTTCGCCTCCGGTACAAAAGATGAATGCTGATCAACTTCGCCCTGGTACCGACTCATGACAGGGCCGTTTTTTTGAGTTTGCCCGTGTCGGTCATCGGCAGACTGGGTACGATGACGATGGACTTCGGAACCATGAAGTTTTCCAGCCGCCTCTGGCACTCTTTCTGCAACTGCTTTTCACCGATCATGCTTCCCTGCTCCATCACGACAAACGCCTTCACTGCTTGCCCGAGCAGCTCGTCCGGAACGCCGATGACCGCGGCTTCCCGCACGCCCGCAATGTTCATCAGCACGTTTTCCACCTCCTTCGGCGCTATCTTCTCTCCGCGCGATTTTATGATCTCGTCGCCGCGACCGACAAAGTAGAGGTAGCCCTCGGCGTCCATCCGGCAGTAGTCGCCCGTGTACAGGACCTGCTCACCCGGCAGCGGGCCGGGCTTGAGCTTCCTGGCTGTCGCCTCCGGCTTGCCCCAATAGCCCTTCATCACCGTCGCTCCGCGGATGACGAGCTGACCAACGACGCCGGGGCCGACCCGCCTGTCATGCTCGTCGACAATCCACATTTCCGTGTTGGGGATGGCGATCCCGACGCTCAACGGCTTTCGCTCCAGATCGTCCGGTGGCAGGTAAGTGCAGCGCTTGCATTCGGTAAGGCCGTACATCGAATAGATACGGGCGCCAGAAAACAGCTCCTGAAGCAGGAGAATGTGCTTGAGCGGCAGGGCGGCCGCAGTGTTGGTGACGTAGCGAATGCTCGAAAAATCCTGATCCCTGAGAGACTTGAGCTCCCCGAGTGTGGCAAAGATGGTCGGTACGCCGGGAAAACCCGTCACCCTCTCTTGCTTGATCAGCCCAAGGATCTGCGCCGGGAAGGCGAACGAGCGTTCAAGCACCAGCCGGGCGCCGGCGCCGAATGCCATGATCATCTGGTAAAGACCGTAGTCGAAGGCGAGCGGCAGGACATTGAGGATCACCTCGTCTTCGGCAAGCGCCAGGTATGAGGAAATCGAGGCGCACGCGGCAATCATGTTTCGGTGCGTCAGCATCACGCCCTTGGGTTCGCCCGTCGAGCCGGACGTATAAATGATCGCAGCGAGATCGATATCGATGCAGCGGCGCGCGGGCGGCGTGCTGCGGGCTGGCGCGACCGCAGTATCCCAACGCACAGCATGCGGCAGTTCTTGCAGGTCGTTGCGTTCGATCGGTCCGGAGACGATCATGCGGCGCAACGATGGGCAATTCCGCGCCGGCTCCCTGAAAATCGAGTGCAGGTGTTTGTCGGTGATCAATGCCGTCGGGCGGCAATCGTTGAGCAGATAATCAAGCTTGTCGCTTTTGGTGAGCGGATTGACGATGCACACCACGGCGTTGGCCTTGAGCACCGCCCAGAACGCAACGACAGCCTCGACAGTGTTGTCGGCGAAAATCACCACCCGATCGCCACGTGTGATTCCAGCCTCGGTCAAATTATGCGCTATGGCGTTCGAGCGCATATCGAGATCGCCATAGGTGACACGTTGGTTGCCGCACACCAGGGCCACCTTGCCGCCGAGCCGGCTGGCAGAGTGGGTGAGATAGTCGTGCAGGAGCGGTACGGCGCCATGCATCACGCGAGCACCTCTTCGCGATGCACGCGGTCGATATCGATGCTGAGCTTGAGCGTGCGAGCCCCACTTGGACGGCTCGCGATAAATTGCTGATGGAGAAGCTGCGTCGATAGCACCCCGACCAGCGCCATATTGTCGGAGTTGGACAGGTCGCCGCCGCCGGCGCTGGCCTGGCACTTGCTCAGGAGCCGGGTAACCGACTTAGGATCGAAGACGTTCGCTTCGCGCAGCGCCGGCTCCGAAAGTGCCTCGCGAATATAGGCCGGAGCGCCATCTGCGACGAAGCAAAGCGCGTTGGGGGCCCGGTAAGGCTGCTTCTTGCGGGTGACGATTTCCGACGGCACGATCGGTTGCGCCACGCGCTTCAGCACATGCTTTTCATCGAGCACGCGCAGCTTGTAGGCGGCCGGAAGCGAATTCGCGAGCCTCACGAGTTCATGATCGAGGAACGGGAAGCGCCCCTCGACGGAATGAGCCATCAGCATCCTGTCCCCTTGTGAGGAAAGCAGGTATCCCGACATCAGCGTCTGGATCTCGATATACTGGTCCTGCGCAAGAGAGCCCCATCGCGAAAACTCCGGTGGCAGGCGGGCAAGCAGCTCGGACACGGCGTTGCGGCGCTCCGTTTGGGAGCGCATGTCTGCCGAAAACAGCCGCTTGATGGCGCTTGTGGTACGCCAGCGCGTGCCATGCGCAAAACCAGGCGCGTCACAGGCGTGGATGTCGCGCCCGAAGAACTGGCGTGCCATCGCCTGCTGCTGCACCGGCGAGCGGCTGAGATAGGGATAGAGGCGCTCCAGCAAACGGGAGCGTCGCGTCGAGGCGGGCTGGCGTCCCCAGAAGCGGCGGACCTTGCCCTCGCGGAACAAATCGTAGCCCGCGAACATTTCGTCGGCCCCTTCGCCGGTCAGCACGACCTTGATGCCATGCTCGCGCACCAGTCTCGAGAGCAGGAACAGTGGCGCCGGCGCGGTCCTAAGGATTGGCCGCTCGGTGTGGTAGATCACCTCAGGGAAGATGCCAGCGATATCGCTGCGCGAAACAACCACCTCATGGTGGTCACTGCCGGCCACGCCGGCAACCAGGCGCTGGAAATGCGTCTCATCATACTCGGCGTCGGCAAAACGCAGCGAGAAGGTCTGGAAGCGCTCGCCCGCGAAGCGTCTCCCCAGCGTGGTGACCAGTGAGCTGTCGAGCCCGCCGGACAAATAGCAGCCGACCGGCACGTCGGCGCGTACTATCCTGAGCGCCGTCGCGGCCTCCAGGGCGCTGCGCACTTCCTCCACCGCGTCATCAAGCGAGCCGCTGAATTCATCATCGCCGGGTGCGCCAACCTCTGGATAGCCAGGCTTCCAAAAAGCCCGCTCGCGAACGACGCCGCTGTCATAAATGCGGACATGCCCCGGCGTGAGTTCGCTTACTCCTCCAAACACGCCTTGTGGCGGCGCGACAGTCCAAAGTGTAAAAGTCTGATCGATGCCGGCTGGATCGAAGGCGCGGGGTATGTCCGCATCGGCCGCGAAAATGGCCTTCACCTCGCTGGCGAAGTAAAGCCGCCCGCCATGCTCGCAAAAGTGCAGCGGGCAGATGCCGAACCGATCCCGCGACAAGACGAGACGACCCGCCACGGAGTCCCAGATGGCGACTGCCCACTGCCCATTCATTCGTTCGAAGGCGGCCTCGCCCCAGGCATGATAGGCATGGACGATGACCTCGGTGTCGCTGCGTGTGCGGAAGCGATAGCCGAGCGCGACCAAGTCTTGTCGCAGCTCGACGTAATTGAAGATTTCGCCGTTGAAGACGATCCACATTGTGTCGCCCGCGCCGGCGAGTGGCTGCTGGCCGCTCGCGAGATCGATGACGGACAGGCGGGCATGCGCCAATCCGGCACGTCTGTCCCGGTAAAGGCCGCGCTCGTCCGGGCCGCGATGCGCCAGCGCGCCCACCATGCGCATCAGCGCATCCCGGGACGGGGGCGCCGCGGCGGTGCTCAGCGACACAATTCCGGCGATGCCGCACATCGCCTAGCCCTCGCCCATTGAAGAGGACACCAACGGCCGCGCGTGAAGATAACGGGCGGCGCGCCGCTTGCTGTCGATATCCTTGAAAACCTTCTGAACCTGCACCACGGTGAGGCCGGTGGCCTCAGCGACGTCTTCGTTGGCAATCCCGTGGTTCAAGCCGTAGAGGCACAGATCCATCAGATAATAAGGAAGCGCGAAGTAGAACTCCTCCTGACTCTGCGCCAGCGAGAAGGTGTCCGTGGTGGGCGGTCTGCGCCGGACCTCTTCCTCCACCCCAAGATATTCGGCCAACTGGTAGACCTGGGTCTTGTAGAGGTGAACGATTGGCATCAGGTCGGCAATTCCGTCGCCCTGCTTGACGAAGAAGCCCTGGTCGTACTCCAGGCGGTTCGGCGTGCCCGCTACCGCGTAGTTGAGGCGGTCGGCATGGTAGTATTCGGTCATCTTGCGCAGGCGCTGCTTGTAATTGGTTGCAGCGACGATCTGCAGGTAGGCGGCCGACGGCAGACGCACCGTGTCGGTCTTGCCTTCAGGGTCCTGAACCGTGAGGCGCGTGATGTTGAGACCGTTGCTCTCGAGAACCGAGGCGAGCACCAGCTTGCATTTCCAGCCGTCCCCATATTCGGGAACGACAGTCTGGATTGCTTCGGTCTGCCGTCTATAGGCGCCGATCGCTTCAAGGGCCGGCGTTATATCCTCCAGGATCGTATCGATACCAAGCTGTGCGGCAACAGTGCGGCCGAGCCTTAGCGAGTCGCCGGAGGAATGGCGCTCCGGCATGAATATCCCGAGGACCTTGTCTTTCCCAAAGGCGCGAACACACAACGCCGCGACGACTGAGCTGTCGATGCCGCCTGAGAGGCCGACAACCACCCCTCGACGTCGCAGCGTGCCAAAGACCTGCTGGCGCAAGATCTGGACGATGCGATCGACTTCAGCGCCAGCGTCGAGCACCAGCGCGTCCTTGCCGAATGTTGAGGTCAGGTCGATGACTTGTACTCCAGTTTGCGAGACTCGGTTGGCGAATAGGTCTGCGCCACCGCTTTCTCGATAAGGGGACGGTTGGTGGCGAGGTGAGGCTCTATGACCAGATCGATGTGGGTGCCGACGATCGGAATCACGTCCAGATGGGCGAAAACGCGATCCCAGCCGATGGCCAGAGTCATTCCGGGTCGAGCACAGCGAAACAGGGTGCCGGTGATCGGCAGCGCCGGCTTCGGCTCTGTCAGCCATTGGAAGAAGGCCCGTGCCCGCAAAACCTCCTGCAGTTCCAGTTTGGTTCTAAAGCTCGTCGCATTGAACTGTCCCTGAGCGTAGCGATCGAGAAGCTGGACCAGTTGCGCCTCTCGCCGCATTTTCACGGCGACTTTCGCGAGGGCGCGGCAAGCCATCCGGTAAGCGGATACGCGGTTGGTCCGGATTCGATTGAATGTGCGCGTAAACGTCTCCAAGTAGGCGCTTCGCTCGCCGACGAGGCTGGTGTCGAGGATGCCGAGGAACTTTACGGTTCGCCCGGCGGCCAGCAGCCGCGCCGCAACTTCGAAAGCAACAGCGCCACCGAGCGAATGGCCGAGAAGTCGTACATGGCCCGACGGTTGAGCGCGGCGGATCTGCTCTACGGCGGCATCGGCCATGTCGGCGAGGCTGTTTTGTCCGCGCAGTATCAGAGCCAGAGCCGGATACCTGATCGGGGCAACGCGGGTGACCTTGCCCATCGCTGCTGCAAAGGCAGCAAGGCTCGGGCCATAGCCGACGGATCCCGGGAACAGAAAAAGAATGGGAGGGTTGTGCTTCTCGGCGCGCGCGCTTTGATCGCCTGCCTGGGCAGATACGACCGCCTTGACCATTTCGTCCAGGCTCATCCCGACGGTGAAGGCCTCAAGACCGAGTTCCTGCCCGATGGCGCTTTCGATTTCCATGACGCAGTGTAGCAGCTTCAGCGAATCTCCTCCGGCGTCATCCCAGCGCCCTGCCGCCACGCGCGTATTGAGAATGCTGGTCCATGCCCGCTGGACGACCTGCTGCGCCGTCAGCTTGCCTCGCGGCTCGAGCGGACGCGCGGTCGCTGCTGTCTCTCTGGCTGAAAGATCCATCTCTGCAAGTGTCGTGATGTCGGCTTTGCCGCTCGGCAGACGCGGAATCTCGGCGATCGTGTGCAACCGCAAGGGACGCAGCGGCGGCGGCAGATTGGTCCTGACAAGCTGGCGAAGCTCGTCCGAAAAGGTCGCTTCGGCCGAGCCCCGAGGAACAACAAAGGCGACAAGCTCATTCGCCGCAGCCACGATTGCCACAGCATCCGCAACAGAGGGTGCGCAACGCAGCACCCGTTCGAGTTCGGCTGGCTCGACGCGTCGACCATTGATCTTTACCTGGCGCCCCTTGCGACCGACGATGTGCAGTAGGCCTTGATTATCAAGTCGAACGAGGTCACCTGTCGCGAAAATCCGAAGGCCTGGATCGTCCGGGTCTGATGTTGCCGGGACAACCGCCCCGTCCTCCCAATGGCCAAGCAAGACATACGGGCTCCTGATCAGAAGCTCTCCTCTGCGGCCCGGTTGAACGCGGCGGCCCGTTTCGTCGACAATTGCGAAGGTGATTCCAGGCAGCAGCCAGCCAACTGGAACCGAATCTCCATGCTCCGGCCAGTCTCGCGGCAGGAACCATTGCGCGCCGGTCGTCTCGGTTGACGAGTAACCGATCTGGATGAGGCACGTATCGGAGACGGCCTTGCGCAGCAGGGCGATGTCGGTCCAGGGCACCTTCTCGCCACCGATCCGGGCGACTCTAAGTGAATGGAACGCTTCAGCAGGTCCGTCTGCCATGAGCGCGCGAAGCAGCGCCGGCACCAGATAGGTGATTGTCACGCCTTCGGAACGCACGAGGCGTTGGACGGCGCGCAAGCCGATCGCTTCGACTTCGACCAGATGCAAGGTGGCGCCGGTGAGAAGGGCTGCAAGAATTTCCCGGCACCCCGCGATTGTGGCGGGTCCGGTCAATGGCAGGAAAACATCATCCGAGTTGATGTGGCATGCATCGACATATTGCTGGACCCGGCAAAGCAAGCTGCGCTGGCTGTTAACGATGCCTTTGGGCCGGCCCGTGCTTCCTGACGTATAAAGCACGATGGCGGGCGCATCGACAGATACGGAATAAGACTGAGGCACTTGCCCAGCCTGCGAGGCCGCACTGGTCGACACATCGATCCAACTGACCCGGTGAGGCAAACCGTCGGGTCGGACATTGCCCTCGCCCAGGACAGCTGAGAGCCGCGCCCCGGCCACGATTTCAAGAATCCGCGAGCTAGGATCTCGCGCGTTCAGTGGCACCGAAGGCCGTCCAGCCGTCATGCTTGCGAGCATGGCGATGGGATACCAGGCCGAGTTGGCCTGAAGAATACCTATCGCCTGTCCGTCTGGGACGGCCGCCGCGATCTGGTAGGACAGCGTCTCAACTGACCGGAGAAGCTGGGAATAGGTCAGACGATTGGCGCCGTCGCTGATTGCAAGCTTGTCGGGGTACTGGCGGACGATACTTCTCAGGTGCTCGAAGGCGGCAATGTTGGTAAAATCGGCGCCCAATCTTTGAAATGGGCGCAGTACGGGACCACCCTGATCCAGTGCGTATTGTGAGACACTTGACCAATTATCGGAGGTCACTGTCTGACAATCCACCGCTAGATCCTGATCCGCGATTTCTGATCCCAAATATGCCGAAGACATGAGTTGCCTATGCTAAGATTAGGGTCACTTATCGCCCCCCGCCCCAATCTTTTCATCGATCATTCTGATGATGCCCTGATCTTCCCTCAAGGACGCTTGGTTAATCACTTCGCCTGTTTCGCAAGCCGCCGGCCGAGCCAATCATTCCGGGCTCGCTGGGTGCTGTGGTGCGCATGACGCAGCGAGCACTGGCGTTTGTGCCAAGTTGGCAACGCCTGTTGCACACATGCCAAGGCGGGATCGAAGACCAAGGTGGGATCGAAGACGGAATTTGCCGCTATTCAGGCATTATTCAGCATATTGCCTATTCTGTGTTTGTCCCGGGCGATACCGGCGACGCTTCGGTATCGGAATAGCTGCCGGAGACGAAACAATATGCATAGATCTGTCCCCGATTTTCGTCAGTCACACGGATCCAGTCCTTTTCCCATTTTCGGAAGGTAATATGTCCATCGGTCACCATGGCCGCAGCTCTGAACGGACTCGGCGCGTTGACGACGCGCACCGAGATCACATCGTCGCCGTCCATACGCTCGACGAGATACGTCTGCATGAAAGCCTCCCGCTAAACCACCCGAACTTTAACGGCCGCTAATGGTTTCGGTTGCAACGTGCTTGGCGAAATTTGGGGGGACACGTTCCATACCTGGAGGCACCGAATTCCTTCGCACTCGGCGTCGACCGCGCTGGTCTCGCCTGTCGTCAACGGTTCGCGCGCCCTGAGCGTCGAGACCAAAAGAAGCTCAAGACAGCTCAGCGCGCTGAGATATCGGCCGGATGGCATAGCGCGCAGCCTGCGCGCCGCCCAGACCGGCACCATCGCCGCGCCGATTTCGGACGTCACCACCCCTTTTTCGCCGAGTTCGTATGCGGAGTGGAGGACGCGGCCCACCAGCGCGCCGAGCGCCATAATATTCTGCTGTTCAACACCGACGAGAAACACGGCACGCGAAGCGCGCGAGATCGACCCGGTGCTGGAGCGCCGCATCGACGGCATCGTCATGGCACCGGCGGCGGCAACGAGGAGTTGCTCGCCGACCTTGCCGAGAGTGGACTGTCATTCGTCTTCGGCCACCGCAGGCTGAAGGGCGTGGTGCTGGAATGTCAATCGTATTTGGCCAGGAAGCGACCGACGGCGGCGAGGCAGTCGTGCTTTTCCTCGACATGCGGCATGTGGCTGGAATTCGGGAAGACCAGGCCTTCGACGTGCGGAATACGATCGAGAAAGGGCTGGACACAGGTCTCGGTCGCTTCGTCGTAGAAGCCGCGAAAAACCAGGGTCGGCGTCTCGATCTGATGCAGGCGGTCGACGATGGTCCAGTTCCGCATCGTGCCGATGACGTGGAACTCATTAGGGCCGTTCATGGTGTGATAGACGGTCGGATCTTCCTCGATTGCCGCAAATGTCCGGGCGACCTCCGGCGGCATTGGAACGATGCGACAGACATGACGGTCGTAGAAAGCCTTCGTCGCCGCAACATATTCGGGGTGATCGGTGGTTCCCGCCGCTTCATGCCGGTCGAGCGCACTTTGAACATCGGCTGGCAACTCGGCGCGCAATTGCCGGGCTCCTTCCACCCACAGCGCCATCGAGGCCAGTGAATTGGCCAGGATCAACGCTTTGAGCCCCTCAGGGCGGCGCACGGCGTGCTCGGCCGAAAGTATGCCGCCCCAGGACTGGCCGAGCAGGGCATAGTGGCCGGCGATGCCGAGATGGGTGAGCAGCGCATCGAGTTCGCCAACGAAGAAATCGACGGTCCAGAAGTCGCCGCCCTTGTCCCGCAGATGGGTCGACTTGCCATTGCCGATCTGATCGTAGTGGATGACGGCTCGCCCGGTTCCGGCAAGCTCCTTGAATGAGTCCACATAGTCGTGCGTGCAGCCCGGTCCACCATGTGCGACGGCCAGGGGCAGCTTGCCCGACCCGAGGTCCCCGGTCACACGGTACCAGGTGCGATAGCCCTTGTAGTCGCTAAATCCTTCGGTGATCGCATGTGCCGTCACAGTCCAGCTCCGCATCATGGCGCGGCAGGAGCCACTTTGGTGCGCCCCTCCCAAGCCTTGTTTGCGGCCGACGGTACTAAGCGGCCCGGCGCATTTACAGCTAGCACTATTTATAGGTTCGCCGGTTACGGGTTTGCCCGAGGCGAGGCCGATCGCCCGCAGGTCGAGAGCCTCAATGCTCCGGTTCAAGCAGCCGGTAATGGGCGGCGAGCGCGATGGCATGGAAGCGATTGCGCGCGCCAAGCTTTCGCGTCGCCGCGTTGAGGTGCAGCGTTGCGGTCGGTACCGCGCGGCCAATCTCACGCGCGACCTGCTTGGCCGTCAGTCCGGCAGCGGCCAGGCGCAGGCACTGGCGTTCGCGCGACGTCAGATGGACATGTTGGCAGGTGCGGATTCCGGCGTCGAAACCGGCGTAGACGGAGTCATGGAGCAGATGACCCAGATCGCCGATCTCGGCGATGAAGGGTCTGGCTTCGAGCTCGAACCCGGCCTCCGGATCGGCACGTATCGCGGTGAAGGTGGCGAGATCGCCGCCGGCAAGGCGAATGGGTACGGTGACGCCGCAGGTCATCCTGGTGTCAAGCAAATAGCTCACCACAGGATCGTGCTTGGACTGGAGTACGCGCTGCATGACGGTGCTCTGAACGCCGCTGTGCGACCAGAGAAACGGTCTCGATACGGTGAGCGCGGCCTCCTGCACCGGGTCAAGCTGATAATATCCGCCCTTGCACCAGAGATCCTGCATGTCGCGCGGCACGTTGCGCAGAGCCATCAGCGAGGGCGTGATAAGCTCGCCCTTGTGACTGACCGGCACGGGCGTATAGTCGTAGATGAATGCAGTGAAACCGATGGGCTCCAGCACCTCCGTTGCCACGGCCATGGCAGCGTCGATGCTCATTCCAGTTCGGAACCGGCTCTCTAGATCGCCTGGAAGGCTTTGCATCCGGCAAGCTTACCCGCTGATGATTGCTTGTCAAATAGCCATGTCGGCCGGCTGCTCAACAAATAGGCGGCGATAAGCCTGTCCGACCCTATCTATCTTAATAGCTATCCCGTCCGGCTTCGCTCGCCGTAGTCTTTTGCGATTGGGCGAAGTAGCGGACGCCGTTCGCAAACCCAGCACTGTTTTCAGCCGCGCGATGGTCGATCGACCGGGTCCAGCGCGGCAAAAGCCGACACGCCTCCATGAGGGAACAAATATGCGACTCCAAAAAGCATTTACAGCGTTGATACCCGGGCTGGCTCTGCTCGGCGTGACGATGATGTCGCCGGCCTTGGCCACCGAGGGCAAGCCAGGCGGCACACTCCGACTGCTGGCCAATGCCGCGGCAGGCACCGCCGATCCGCACATCAATTACACGCTGCAGTATTTCCAGATAAATTATGTCCTCTACGATGGCCTGGTGACCTACAAGAAGGCCGGGGACAAGACCGGCTTCGAGGTCGTCGCGGATCTGGCGGAAAGCCTCCCGCAGGTCGAGAACGGCGGCAAGACCTATGTCTTCAAGCTGCGCAAGGGCATCAAATTCGCGGATGGCTCGGATGTCACCACGAAGGACGTGGTGGCTTCGTTCCAGCGCATCTTCAAGATCAGCGGGCCGACGGCCGGGACCTTCTACAAAGGCATCGTTGGTGCGGATGCGTGCTTGAAGGCGCCCGCGACATGCACCCTCGACGGCGGCCTGTCGGTTGACGATGCGGCCGGAACCATTACCTTCAAACTCGTCCAGCCGGATGCCGAGTTCCTGCAGAAGCTGGCCGTTCCACACGCGTCGATCCTGCCGGCGAGCGCGCCGCTCAAGGACGCCGGCACCGATCCGATTCCGGGCACCGGACCCTATATGATCGCCAGCTACGACCCCAACAAGCTGATGAAGATTGTGCGCAACCCTCATTTCAAGGAATGGAGCAAGGAAGCGCAGCCGGCCGGATATCCGGACGAGATCGACTATGAATTCGGCCTTACCGACGAGGCGGCGGTGACGGCGGTCGAGAATGGCCAGGCGGACTGGATGTTCGATCCGCCGCCGTCCGACCGTCTCGCCGAACTCGGCACCAAATATGCCAAGCAGGTCACGGTTCACCCGCTGACGGCGATGTGGTACGCGCCGATGAACACCAATCTGGCGCCGTTCAACGACATCCGCGTTCGCCAAGCCGTGAACTTCGCGATCGACCGCGCCGCGATCGTCAAGCTGTTCGGCGGCAGCAATCTGGCGCAGCCGGCCTGTCAGATTCTGCCGCCGGGCTTCCCGTCATTCGCAGCCTATTGCCCGTTCACCGCCAATCCGGGTGAGAAGTGGTCGGCGCCGGATATGGACAAGGCCAAGCAATTGGTCGCTGAATCGGGAACCGCAGGTCAGGAGGTGACGATCATCACCGAGGACACCACGGTCTCCAAGGCGATCGGCGTCTACCTGCAGGATGTGCTCAACCAGCTTGGCTACAAGACGTCGGTCAAGCCGATCTCGCAGAACATACAGTTCACCTACATCCAGAACACCAATAACAAGGTGCAGATTTCGATCTCGCAATGGTTCCAGGATTACCCGGCGCCGTCGAATTTCCTGCAGGTCTTGTTCAGCTGTGCCTCGTTTACGCCGGGCTCCGACGCCTCGGTCAATATTTCGGGGTTCTGCGACAAGTCGATCGACGCATCGATGGACGAGGCAGAGGCAGCCACCATCGCCGATCCGGCCAAGGGCGCGACACTCTGGACCGCCATCGACAAGGCCGTGACGGACAAGGCTCCGGTCGCTGTCCTGTTCACGCCAAAGCGCGTCGATGTGATCTCTTCCAGGCTGAAGAACTTCACCTTCAGCCCGCAATTCTACTGGATTGTCAGCCAGTCCTGGGTGGAATAGCCGACCGGAGCCAATGCGACGGAGTGCCGCTGGCTCTCCGTCGCATTTCCTTTTCCGGCGGATCAGCGCATCTTCGAGGCCGCGATTTTTCCTAGGCAATCCTGTTCATGGTCAATGTCATTGCGGACCAGCCCGCCATCCCGGTTCGCCGGGCCACCGATGGCCCGTGGCGCACCGCTTGGCGCAAGCTGAAAGGCGATCGTTCGGCAATATCTGCCTTCGCCGTGCTCGTCGTCATCGTGATCGCCTCGCTCGCGGCGCCGCTTTATGCGCGATACGTCTCCAGCACCGATCCATTTGTGACCAATCTCAATGGCGAGATCGTCGTCGATGGGGTGACCCAGCCGGTGCTGCAGCCCTCCACCGAAGGCCTTGGCCTCGGCATGACGCCGATCGGGCCGACCTGGCGCATCGGCCCCTATATGCTCGGTGCCGACAACCAGGGCCGTGACGTCGCGGCGCGGCTGCTTTACGGCGGACGGGATTCGCTGTTGATCTCGGGTGCTGCAGCCGTGCTGTGCCTTGTCCTCGCGACGTTTCTGGGGGTCGTTTCCGGTTTCTTCGGCGGCATCGTCGACATCGGCCTGTCGCGCATTCTCGACGTGCTCTGGGCCTTTCCGATTTTCCTGTTGGCGATTTCGTTGTCGATCGTGCTGATTGCGCAGAGCATCCAGATCGGTCCATTGGAAATCCGCTCCGGCAGCCTGTGGCTACCGGTCTTCATCATCGGCATCGTCTATGTGCCCTATGTGGCGCGGCCGATCCGCGGCCATGTCCTGACCTTGATGCATGCCGAATTCGTCACCGCTGCGATCGGCCTAGGCGCGTCGCCCTGGCGCATCCTTTTGCGCGACATCATGCCCAATGTGGTGACCCGCATCATCGTTTTCGTGCCGTTGATTCTGGCGCTCAACATGATGACGGAATCCTCGCTGTCGTTCCTGTCGATCGGCGTGCAGCCGCCGGATGCCAGCTGGGGCACGATCATCCAGGACGGCCAGGGCCTGCTCTATTCGCGGCCGGTCGTGGCACTGGCGCCGGGGTTAGCCATTGTGATCACGGTGCTGGCCCTCAACATTCTGGGCGACGGCGTGCGCGACGCGCTCGATCCGAAATCCTCGCCGAGGGGCGTCTAGTGGTTGCCGCGCTCGGCTTCCGGCTTGGCCAGATGGTGCTGGTCATGTTCGGCATCAGTGTCGTCGCTTTCCTGATCTTCTTTGCGACGCCCGGCGCCGATCCGTCGGCGCGCATTGCCGGCCGCAATGCTTCGCAAGAGACGTTGATCCAGGTGCGCCACGAATTCGGTCTGGACCGGCCATTGCCGGTGCAATATGGGCTGATGATGAACCGGCTTTTTGTCAGCCGCGATCTCACCTCCTTCGTCAATCGTGGGCAGCGCGTCATTCCGACCGTGATAAGCGCCATTCCCGTGACGCTGTCGCTGGTCGGCGGCGCGGCAGTGCTGTGGGTGCTCGGCGGATTGATCGTCGGGGTGATCGCAGGCGCAACGCGCGGTACATTCATTGATCGCGCGCTGATGATCCTGAGCCTGGTAGGCGTGTCGATCCCGGTCTTCTGGCTGGGCGAGGTCGCCAACCTGCTGACGCAAAGCCGCTGGCACGACAGCTGGCTGTTTTCCTGGGTTCCTCCGCTCGGCTACATCCCCCTGACCGAGAATCCCTGGGGCTGGTTCAAGGCGCTCGTCATTCCGTGGTTCACGCTGGCAACCCTTTATGTCGGCCTCTATGGCCGGGTGCTGCGGGCAAGCCTGATCGAGATGATGCAGGAGGATTTCATCCGCACGGCCCGGGCCAAGGGGATCGGCGAACGCCGGGTGCTGCTGCATCATGGCCTCAGGACCTCGCTGGTCGCATTTGTTACCATGTTCGGCCTCGATTTTGGTGCCCTGGTCGGTGGCGGCGCGCTGCTGACCGAAGTGGTCTTCGGACTGCAGGGCGTCGGAAAACTCACGTACGAGGCGCTGCAGACGCTCGATCTGCCGATGATCCTGGCCACGGTGATCTACGCCGCCTTCTTCGTGGTGATGGCAAACTTCGTCGTCGACGTGGTCTTCGTCATCATCGACCCGAGGGCGCGCAATGTCGGCTGATGCTCCTCTTCTGGTGGTCAAGGACCTCACCGTCTCCTTCCGCAGCGACGAGGGCCTGGTGCGCGCGGTGGGAGGTGTTTCGTTCTCCGTCGAGCAGCGCGAGATCGTCGGTGTGGTTGGCGAATCCGGTTCGGGCAAAAGCCAGACCTTGCTCGCCATTATGGGGCTGATCGACAGCCCCAACGCTATCGTCTCCGGTTCCATCCGTTTCATGGGACAGGAGCTGATCGGACTCAAGCGGCGTGCGCTCGATGCCATTCGCGGCCGCCAGATCGCGATGATCTTCCAGGATCCGATGTCGGCACTCACCCCGGTGCATACGATCGGCAACCAGATCGCCGAGCAGGTGCGCGCGCATGAAAAAGTGTCGGCGAAAGCGGCACGGGCGAGGGCCGTGCAATTGCTGGATGCGGTCGGCATCGCAAATTCGGATCGGGTCGTCGACAACTACCCGCACCAGCTTTCCGGCGGCATGCGCCAGCGTACGGTGATTGCCATGGCGCTCTCCTGCAACCCGGCGCTGCTCGTCGCGGATGAACCGACTACAGCCCTCGATGTTACAGTGCAGGCGCAGATCCTCGAACTGATCGGACGATTGCGCGACCAGTTCGGCTCCGCGGTAATCCTGGTCACGCATGATCTTGGCGTCGTCGCCGAAGTCGCGGACCGGGTACTGGTGATGTATGGCGGACGCTTTGTCGAGGAGGGCGGCAAGAGCAGCGTGTTCCGGGCGCCGCTGCATCCCTACACATGGGGCTTATTCGGCTCGATCCCGCCGATGGAGGGACCACGTCCAGCCCGGCTCGCCGCCATCCCGGGGATTCCGCCGTCGCTCTCCAACCTGCCGAAAGGCTGCGCCTTCGGCCCCCGCTGCGCCTTTCGCCACGACGCCTGTCTGGTTCAACTGCCGATCATGCAAGGCGAGAGCCATCGCGCCGCCTGCCTGTTGCCGGAGCCTACGCGCAGACAGTTCGCTGCCCAGAGGGCTGGCGGCGTGGAGATGCAACGATGAATGCCGTGCTGCGCCCGCTGCTTCGCGCCGGCGATCTGTCGAAACGTTACAGCGTCGGCCGCTCGATCTTTCCGGCGCAGCGCCGGACGGTGCATGCGGTCGATACGGTGTCGCTCGACATCTGGCCCGGGGAAACGCTCGGCATCGTCGGTGAGTCCGGTTGCGGCAAGTCCACGCTTGGCCGGTGTCTGGTGCGCCTGACCGAAATCAGCTCGGGGTCGCTGGAATTCGAGGGCCGCGATATCAGCGACGCATCCCAGGGCCAGCTCCGTCCGCTGCGGCGGCAAATGCAGATGGTCTTTCAGGATCCCAGCGCTTCGCTCAATCCGCGCCGGCGGGTCGGCGATCTGCTGGCCGATCCATTCCGCATCCATGAACGCCTCTCGGCATCGGAAATGGCGGACCGCGTGGCCGACCTTCTGCGCCGGGTCGACTTGTCGCCCCAGCACGCATCGCGCTATCCGCACGAATTCTCCGGCGGCCAGCGCCAGCGTATCGGCATCGCCCGCGCGCTGGCGCTGCGGCCACGGCTGATCGTGGCCGACGAGCCGGTCTCGGCGCTCGACGTGTCGATCCAGGCGCAGATCGTCAATCTGCTCGCCGACCTGCGCGAGGAGTTCAACCTGACCTATGTGTTCATCGCCCACGACCTTTCCGTGGTGCGTCAGATTTCGAGCCGTGTGGCGGTCATGTATCTGGGATCGATCGTGGAGAGCGGGCCGACCGACGAGGTCTTTGCGGCGCCCAGACATCATTACACCGCAGCGCTGCGTTCCGCCGTGCCGGTACCCAGCATCGACCGGGCGCGGCGCGGCCGGCTGGTGCTCAAGGGTGACCTGCCCAGCCCGATGAGCCCACCCTCCGGGTGCCGGTTCCACACCCGTTGCCCAGCTGCCACCCCGATCTGCAGCAGCGAGCGTCCGCTTCTCCAAAGCATTGGCGAGCGCCGCCTAGTTGCGTGCCATCATCCAGCCGAGGGTTGACGATGGGAATTCTCGGTCAGCGATATCGGATCAGGACCGTTCAGCCATAATCGTTGCTTCGGCGAGAATAGAGGCCGATCTGGACGCCGCACGATCCGACGCTATGTTGCGCTTCGGCGGTGCGCGGCCGGCATCGCAAATGCCTAATACTAAAGTAACTGTTCTCGCGTTGCCGAGCGATGCTACGATTTGAGGGACGGGCATAAGCGGCCGTAGAGCGCTGCGTGATTTTGCGCCGGAGAGGAGGGAATGTGGGAGGCCACTCTTCCGTGCCGCAGCAGGCAGCCGCCGATATGTTGCTCGGTTGTCGATCATAAGGGAGGAAGTCACCAATGAAGATATCGTACCTGGTCTCGGCCGCGCTTCTTGCAGCGACTGCGATGCCTGCCGCAGCCGCCGAGATTTCCGACGGCAAGGTCAAGATCGGCATTCTCAACGACCAGTCGGGCGTCTATGCCGATTTCGGCGGCAAGTGGTCTGTCGAGGCCGCCAAGATGGCGGTCGAGGATTTCGGCGGCAAGGTACAAGGCTCGCCGATCGAGATCGTCAGCGCCGACCACCAGAACAAGCCGGACATCGCCTCCAACATTGCGCGGCAGTGGTATGACACCGAACAGGTCGATTCCATCATGGAACTGACAACCTCCTCGGTGGCGCTCGCCGTCCAAGGGATTTCCAAGGAAAAGAAGAAAATCGACATCGTCACCGGCGCCGCGACCACCGAGCTTACCGGCAAACAGTGCTCGCCCTATGGCTTCCACTGGGCCTACGACACGCATTCGCAGGCAGTGGGGACCGGTGGTGCTCTCGTCCAACAAGGCGGCGACCGCTGGTTCTTCGTCACCGTCGATTATGCATTCGGCTATTCGCTGAAGGAGCAGACCGCAAAGTTCGTCGAGAGCCATGGCGGCAAGGTGGTTGGCGAGGTGCGCTACCCGCTCGGCTCGACCGATTATTCATCCTTCCTGCTGCAGGCGCAATCGTCGGGTGCCAAGGTCATCGGCCTGGCGAATGCCGGCCTCGACACCTCTAACTCGATCAAGCAAGCGGCCGAATTCGGCATCGTGCAGGGCGGCCAACGTCTTGCAGCACTTCTGTTCACGCTGGCCGAGGTGCATGGGCTCGGCCTCGAAGCGGCGCAAGGCGTGGTGCTGACCGAAGGTTTCTACTGGGATCGCGACGACAAGAGCCGCGAGTTCGCCCAACGATTCTTCATGAGCACCAACCGCATGCCGAACATGATCCAGGCCGCCACCTATTCGGCGGTGACCCAGTATTTGAAGGCGATCGACAAAGCCGGCACCGACGGAACGGAGGCGGTCGCCAAGGAATTGCATGCGATGCCAGTGAACGACGTCTTTACGGCAAATGGCAAAGTGCAGGCCGACGGCAACATGGTCCACGACATGTATCTTTATCAGGTCAAGTCGCCGAGCGAGAGCACCAAGGAGTGGGACTATTACAAACCGCTCGCCACGATCCCCGGTAACGAGGCGTTCCTGAGCCCCAAGGAGAGCGGCTGTCCCACGGCTGGCGAGTGATTGGCGGACCGATGGAACCGCCCGAACCGAGTGAGCCGCGGGTGGTGCTTTCCGCCCGCGGTTTGCGGCGCGACTTCGCCGGTTTCGTCGCGGTCAGGAATGTCGATCTCGACCTCTACCACGGCAACATCCACGCACTGATCGGACCTAACGGCGCCGGCAAGACCACCGTCTTCAACCTGCTCACCAAGTTCCTGCCGCCGACCAGCGGCAGGATCGAACTGCTCGGCCACGACATCACCCGCACCTCGCCAGCCAAGGTCGCGCGGATGGGCCTGGTGCGCTCGTTCCAGATCTCGGCGGTGTTTCCACATCTCAGCGTGCTCGACAATGTGCGCGTTGCGCTGCAGCGGCCGGGCGGGCTCAGCGTTCAGTTCTGGCGCTCGCTGTCTGCGCTCGATCGATTGACGCCGCGCGCCGAGGAGCTTTTGCGGTCGGTCGGCCTCGACGATGCCAAGAACAGGCCCGCCGCCGATCTCTCCTATGGCAGGAAACGCGTGCTCGAGATCGCCACGACGCTGGCGCTCGACCCGAAAGTGCTGCTGCTCGACGAGCCGATGGCCGGCATGGGGCATGAGGATGTGCGCACGGTTTCCGACATCATCCGCTCGGTCGCCAAGGAGCGCTCGGTGCTGATGGTCGAGCACAATTTGACTGTTGTAGCCGATCTTTGCGACTGGATAACCGTCATGCAGCGCGGCGAAATCCTTGCCGCGGGCGACTACGCCACGGTCAGCCGCGACGAGCGGGTGAGGATCGCCTATATGGGCACCGCCGATGAGTGACGCCGCGCCGCTTCTCGCAGTCCGCGGCCTCAACGCCTGGTATGGCGAGAGCCATGCGCTGCACGGCGTCGACCTGGACGTCTTTCCAGGTGAAACGGTGACGTTGCTGGGGCGCAACGGCGTCGGCAAGACCACGACATTGCGCGCCATTATCGGGCTGATCCGCCAGCGAACCGGCCAGATTTTTTTCGACGACAAGGATCTGATGCGCCTGCCGTTGCACCGGACCGCGCATCAAGGCATTGGCCTGGTGCCGGAGGAACGCGGCATCTTCGCAACATTGACCGTGGACGAGAATTTGGTCTTGCCGCCGATCGTCGCTGAGGGCGGCATGAGCGTGGAGGAAATATTCGATCTCTTCCCCAATCTGAAGGAGCGACGCAACAGCCCCGGCACCAGGCTGTCGGGCGGCGAACAGCAGATGCTGGCGATCGCGCGCATGCTGCGGACCGGCGTGAAAATGCTGCTTCTCGATGAGCCGACCGAGGGACTGGCTCCCGTCATCGTGCAGCGCATCGGCGACGTGCTGGCGACGATGAAAAAGCGCGGCATGACGATCCTGCTGGTCGAGCAGAATTTCCGCTTTGCCAGCCGCGTCACCGACCGTTTCTACCTGATGGAGCACGGCAAGGTCGTGGCGGGCTTTCCCGTCGGCGAACTGCCGGATCGTATGACGCTGCTGCATGAAGTGCTGGGTGTATGATGGCGCCATGACGATGATCTTCGGAATACCCGTTCAGGCTTTCCTCGGCCAGTTGCTGGTCGGCCTCATCAACGGCTCGTTCTACGCAATGTTGAGCCTGGGCCTGGCTGTCATATTCGGCCTGTTGCGCGTCATCAATTTCGCCCACGGCGCGCTCTATATGCTCGGCGCCTTCATCGGGTACCTGCTTCTCACCCGGTTCGGCATCGGCTACTGGCCGGCTCTGATCCTGTCGCCGCTGATCGTCGGCTGCTTCGGCGTCGTGGTCGAGCGCCTGGCGCTTTCGAGGCTTTACGACATCGACCCGCTCTACGGGCTGCTTTTCACCTTTGGCCTCGCGCTCGTGCTCGAAGGGGTGTTCCGTTACTACTATGGCGTATCGGGAAGTCCTTATTCCGTGCCGCCGCTGCTCTCCGGGGGAACCAATCTCGGCTTCATGTTCCTGCCTAATTACCGCGGCTGGGTGGTGGTCGCCTCGATGATCGTCTGTTTCGTCACCTGGGCGCTGATCGAGAAGACCAGACTGGGCTCCTATCTGCGCGCGGCAACGGAGAACCCCGGCCTGGTGCAGGCTTTCGGCGTCAACGTGCCGTTGCTGCTGACTCTCACCTACGGCCTCGGCGCCGCTCTTGCCGGGCTTGCGGGGGTTCTCGCCGCGCCGATCTATCAGGTGAGCCCGCTGATGGGATCTGACCTCATCATCGTCGTCTTCGCCGTCGTCGTGGTCGGCGGCATGGGATCGATCCTCGGGGCGATCGTCACCGGTTACATGCTTGGCCTCGCCGAAGGCCTGACCAAGGTTTTCTATCCCGAAGCCTCCAATCTGGTGGTCTTCGTCATCATGGCGATCGTGCTTCTGGTCCGGCCAGCCGGCCTGTTCGGAAGGGATGCCTGAGATGGCCGAACTCTCACTTCGCGAGACGCGCGTCAAAAGTTCGGTATGGCTTGAATGGACGCTGGTGGGGCTCGGCATCCTGGCGCTGCTGGTGGCGCCTTTCTTCGTCTATCCGATCTTCCTGATGAAGATGCTGTGCTTTGCGCTGTTTGCCTGCGCGTTCAACCTTCTGCTCGGCTACACCGGGCTGTTGTCCTTCGGCCATGCGACATTCTTCGGCGGGGCGGCCTATCTCACCGCATACGCGGTCAAGGTCTGGGGCTGGCCGCCGGAAGCGGGCATCCTGCTCGGTGTCCTGGGAGCCGCGCTGCTCGGCCTTGTGATGGGCTTCTTTGCCATCCGCCGGCAAGGCATCTATTTCGCCATGATCACGCTGGCGCTGTCGCAGATGTTCTTCTTCTTCTGCGTGCAGGCGCCGTTCACCGGAGGTGAGGACGGCATCCAGGGCGTGCCGCGTGGCAAGCTGCTTGGAATGCTCGACCTGAACGTATCGATCAACATCTATTATTTCGTGCTGGCAGTCTTCCTGATCGGCGTGTTCGCCATCTGGCGCATCATCAACTCGCCTTTCGGCATGATCCTGCGTTCCATCCGGGAAAACGAGAGCCGGGCCATTTCGCTCGGCTATTCCGTTGCCAATTACAAGCTGGCGGCATTCGTCATGTCGGCGACATTGGCCGGGCTGGCCGGCGCGCTCAAGGCGATCGTTTTTCAGTTTGCCACGCTCACCGACGTCACCTGGCAGATGTCGGGCGAGGTGATTCTGATGACGCTCCTCGGCGGCATCGGCACTATGGTCGGGCCGATCATCGGCGCCAGTCTGGTCGTCGGCCTGGAAAACACGCTCGCCACCTCGAGTTTTCCGGTGACCATCGCCACCGGCCTGACCTTCATGGTCTGCGTGCTGGTTTTCCGGCGCGGTATTGTCGGTGAGGTCTATGCGCGGTTTCTCGGGCCAAAGGGTGACGCGAAAGACTGAACGGCTCAGTTCCGCCTCGCTAGGCGATGCGTAAGCCTTGCGCGTCGAGAAGCACGCAGCCCAGCGGGTCGAAGCAGACATCGACCGTTTCGCCTTCACGCAGCGGCTGGCCGTCGATCAACGTGTTGGCGCGCACCTGCGTGCCGGCGCCGATGTCGATCTCGTAGACCGCATTGCCGCCGAGATAGGAGGTCGAGACGATCCGTCCCGCCAGCCTGTTGGCAGCACCGGCGGTACCGACGGTAAGCTTCTGCGGGCGAACGACGACGGTGACCGCGCTGCCGGTCGCGAGCGCCTTCGGCGCGGCCACCTTTACGACATGGCCGCTGGCCAGCGCGATCATCGCCATCTTGCCGTCCATCACCGTCACGCTGCCGGGCAGCATGTTGGCCTTGCCAAGGAAATTGGCGACGAATGCGGTGGCCGGCCGGTCATAGACCTGCGCGGGGGAGCCGATCTGCTCGATCAGGCCGGCGTTCATCACGACGATGTGGTCGGACATCGACAAGGCTTCTTCCTGGTCGTGCGTCACGAAGATAGCGGTGATGCCCGTCTCCCTCTGGATTTTCTTGATCTCGACGCGCATGTCCTCGCGCATATTGGCGTCGAGCGCCGACAAGGGCTCGTCCAGCAGCAGCACTTCCGGCTCGAAGACGATGGCGCGGGCCAGTGCGATGCGTTGCTGCTGGCCGCCCGAAAGCTGTGAGGGCAGCTTTGTCTCACTGCCGGGCAGCCGCACCATATCCAGCGCCTTCTTGACCCGGCGCACGATTTCCGGTTTCGGCACGTTTCGGTATTTCAGGCCGAATGCGACGTTGTCGAAGACGTTCTTGTGCGGAAAGAGCGCGTAGTTCTGGAACACCAGACCAATGTTGCGCTTGTAGATCGGGATGTCGTCGACCCGCTTTCCGCCGATCGAGATCTGGCCACTGGAGATGTCGACCAGGCCCGCGATCGATCGCAGGATCGTCGTCTTGCCGCACCCGGACGGCCCCAGCAAGGTGACGAAACTACCTTTGCGGATCGCCAGTGAAAAATCGCGCACAGCGGCGAACTTGCCGTAGAAAATATCAATGTCGCGAAACTCGACCGCAGGCTTTCCTATCGGCTGCCGCTCGCTCTGGGCGAGCGGGTCGCCAGCAGCCCCGGCCGAAGCCGGCCGGGGCTGATGGTCGTGGCTGTTGTCGTCATGCACCTTTCGACACCCTGTCCCACTGCTTGGTCCAGGCGTCTTCGTTCTTCGCCCAGTAGAGCGGATCGGCGAAGGTCAGCGACTTCATCGATCCGGTCGGGTCGAAGGCCGGAAGCGCGGCGATCTTATCGGTCAGCTTCACCTTGGTGGGGTCAAGGGACGGCGGATAGTTCTGGCCCTCGGCGACGGCGATCGACGTGGCCGGATCCAGCATGAAGTTGATCAACTCCTCGCATTCGGCCATGGGCGATCCCTTGAGCACCAGCATGTCCTCCATCCATGCGTATGAGCCGGCAGGGTCGAGATAGCCGATCGGCTGGCCCTGCTGCTGCAGGGCGGCGACACGTCCTGACCAGGCGTCGGTGACGACGATCTCGTTGCGCGACAGGAGGTCCATGAGTTCCGCGCCGGAACTCCAGAATTTCTTGGCCAGGTCGCGGGTCTCGCGAACCCTGGCCCAGACCGCATCCATATCCTGGATGTTGTTGGGGTCCTGTTTCGTCTGCAGCGCCGCATACCAGACGCGCGTCGTCATATCGGCGTAGCCGCCGATCTTGCCGGCATATTTCGTGTCGGTAAGCAGGTTGGCGCCCTTTTCTTTGGCTTCCTCCGGCGAGATGACCTTGTTGTTGTAGGCGATGCCGGTGGTGCCGTAATCATATGGCACTGCCGACAGCTTCGGCGTGATCTTGCGGAACGGCTCGATCATGGCGGTCAGCACATTCGCCATGTTTGGAATGTTCGCCTCGTTGATCTCCGAATTGAAACCGCCATTGACGTATTTGATGTAGTAGTTGACGCCGGAAGAATGGACGATCTGGAAGTCGCCTGGTTTCGAGGTCTTGATTTTGGTGATGATCTCGTTCTCGTCGCCAAAGGTGCCCTGGACGACCTTGACCTTGGACTTGGCGGTGTAAGGCTGGAACGCGTACTTGTCGATCGCCTCCTGCACCACGCCGCCCCATCCGTCGAAGCGCACTTCCGAAACCGCGGCCAGCGCCCGTCCCATCCAGGGCAGGGAAAGCCCGGTGGCGGCGGCAGCGGCGGCCGTCAGCGTCAGGAATGATCGCCGGCTGATGTCGCCATTGGCATAGCGTTCGTTGAGCCTCTCCAGTCGTTTGGTGGTTGTCAGTTTCATTTCCATTCTCCCATTTTCATTTTCACTTGCCTGCCTTGAACCAGGTCAGGCTTTGCAGGATGAGCCCGCCAGCCAAGGGAATGCCGACCGTCAAAAGGATCATGACGGTTCCGAGCGCGTTCACCTCGGGGCTGATCGAGATCTTCAGCATCGAAAGGATTTGCGTCGGCATGGTCTCGACGCCCGCCGGCCGCCAGAACAGGCTGGCCGAGGTGTTGTCGAACGAAATGGTGAAAGCGAGCAGAACACTGGCAAGCACTGCGGGAATGAGCAGCGGCAGCGTGATTTCGCGGAATGTCGACACACGCGGCGCTCCGAGCGACAGTGCCGCCTCCTCATAGGAACGTTTAATGCCGACCATGCGCGCCTGGACGATCAGCACCACGTAGGGGAGCGTGAGCAGAATGTGGCCGAGCACCAGAAGCGTCATACTGCGCGGCTGGTCGACGGCTTTGATCATGACCAGCAGGCCGACGCCGAGTATCGTTTCGGGGACCAGCGCGGGAAGAATGACAAGCGTGTTGATCGCCTGCTTGCCACGGAACTCGAAGCGCACCAGCGCCAATGCCGCCATGATGCCGAGCAGCGTCGTCACCGTCGCCGTCACCAGGGCAATCCACATCGATGTCCGGAAGGCGTCGAGAACCGGCTCGTTGGTGAGCAGCTTCTCATACCATCGCAGGCTGAAGCCGGTGAGGGGAAAGCCGCCGAACATCGAGGCGTTGAAGGAAAGCACGACCGTGGCGATGATCGGCGCGAACATGAAGACATAGACGCACACCGTGATCGCGCCGGTCAGCCGCCACGCCCATCTGCCTTCGCGATCGGGATGATCCGCTCTCATGCACTGAGACCCTTCATGATCTGCGACAGGCCCATATAGCGGCTGTAAGCGGCCGCGGCCGCGCCGAGCAGGACGAACAGGACGATGGAAAGCGTTGCGCCCATCGGCCAGTTGAGCTGCCCCATGATGGTGTCGTAGATCAAATTGCCGAACAGCGCGTCGCGACTTCCCCCGAGCAGCTGCGGTGTCACATAGGAGCCGGCCGCCAGCACGAAGCAGAGCAGCAGCCCGGCGCCCAGCCCCGGCATCGATAGCGGCAGGGTCACTTCGCGGAACGCCTGCGTGCTGGTGCAGCCCATCGAGCGGGCGGCGGCGATCAGCGTGCGGTCGATGCTTTCCAGGCTGACATAGACGTTCAGGATCATATAGGGCAGCAGAAAATGCAGCAGCCCCATGATGACGGCGCCCTCGGTGTAGAGCATCGGCAACGGCTCGTTGATAACCCCCAGCCTGATGAGCACGACGTTGATCAGCCCCTGTTCGCCGAGAATATGGATCCACGAGAATGTCCGGATGGTGAAGCTGATCCAGAACGGCACGATGAGCAGCAGCAACAGCAGCCATTTGTGCCTGAAAGTCGTGGCCCAGATGAAATAGGCGGGGAAATAACCAAGGATCGCGCAAATCACAGCGGTGATGGCGCCGACCCGAACGGTCTTCCAAAGAAAGCCGTGATAGTAACTATCGGTGAGGAATTCCTTCCAGTTGTCGAAGGTCAGCACCGCCGACTCCACACCCGCGGTGACGAAGGTGAAAAACGTGTAGACCGTCATCATCGCGATCGGCAGCAGCAGAAGCAGGGTAAGCAGCAAAAGCACGGGCGCGACGAGGACCCAGGCCAGTCGCTGATCGTATAATTTCCACCCTTTGGTCACGACCCGTCCAACCGTTTAAGTGCAAGCCGCCATCACCGGCTCGGCTCCGGACTAGATTGGGCGATCGGCGTTCAGGTGTCCACTCTGCATATGGCTCCTGCACAAATTCTGTGCAGGGCCACCGCGCGACCACCGGCCTTGCTGGATTCAACAAATTGCTCGGCGTTCTGCCTGCGCATTGATTAAATCAGATATCCCGATATACAGGATAATTTCGGATATAGATTTTGCATGGGTCGGGCAATTTCATGAGTCGCAATTTTCTGGTGATTGAACCTGAGGAAGGCATTGCCGTGCTCAAGGGGCTTGCCTCCTCGGCGCGTATCTCGATGCTGAAACTGCTGCATGAGAAGGGGCCGATGAATGTCAACGAAATCGCCGCCGTGCTGTCGCTGCCGCAATCGACCGTCTCGACCAACATCCAGGTGCTGGAGGATGCGGGGCTGATCCGCACCGAGAATCTGAAAGCGAAGAAAGGCAGTCAGAAAATCTGTTATCCGACGGCCGAAGAAGTGCTCGTCGTGTTCAAGAGCGAATATCGTGCGGTCAAGAACGACGCGATCGAAGTGTCGATGCCGATCGGGCTTTACACCGGCTTCGAGGTTAC
Organism: Mesorhizobium sp. M0306; assembly: GCF_040321655.1. Taxonomy (NCBI): domain Bacteria; kingdom Pseudomonadati; phylum Pseudomonadota; class Alphaproteobacteria; order Hyphomicrobiales; family Phyllobacteriaceae; genus Mesorhizobium; species Mesorhizobium sp. M0306. The sequence continues at coordinate 54,216 of NZ_JAMYRY010000010.1, forward strand.
CGCGCCCTGCGGCCTTTGCTCGCCGGACGGCATCATCGGTCTGCTCGATGTTCCCAACACTTTCCTCGATCCGGACCGCATGAAAGCCGGTCTGCTATGGTTCACGCGCGGTTTTGTCGAATACCAGTTCCCCAACAATGCCAAGCTCGCCAATGCCGAGATCACCGAACTCGAAGTGGCGATAGAGCTGTCCTCGGAAGTGCCGGGCACCAGCGCCGATTGGCCCTCGGACATTACGCTGACAATCAATGGCGTCGATGTCGGCACCTGGACGTCGCCGGGGGATTTCGGCGACAAGCGCGGCGTCTTCACGCCCTCCTGGTGGAAGCTCAAGGGCTCGCAATACGGCAAGTTGAAGAACTGGCGAATTGCCAATGACGGCACCTATGTCGACGGCCTCAGGATTTCCGAAACCGGCCTCGCCGCACTCGATCTGAAGAGCCATCATTCAATCCGCATCCGTATCGGCGTCAAGGACGACGCCAAGCGCCCCGGCGGGATCAACATTTTCGGCAAGGGCTTTGGAAATTACGATCAGGACATCCTGCTCAGGATCAAAACTGGTTGATATCATGAAACCGGATTCTGAAGATAACTTAGCAATTTCAAGTTGCTGGCTTTCTGCTGTGCCAAAGCGTTCGTCTAATTGTCCTACATTTGGGTATTTTGGCTTGACGAAGGACTGCCAATCCCGCTTTGATATCGGGCAAGATGATTTAAATCATCGTTTGTGATATCGATGGGAGGAATGCATGAAGGCAGCCGTTATGGCTCATCCGCATTATGTTGTCTCGGAAATCGATCCGAGGCTCTACGGATCCTTCATCGAGCATCTGGGGCGGGCAGTTTACACCGGCATCTATGAGCCCGGCCATCCGACAGCGGACGCCAACGGCATGCGTCAGGACGTCATCGATCTCGTCAGGGAACTCAATGTTCCGATCGTCCGCTATCCCGGCGGCAATTTCGTCTCGGCCTACAATTGGGAAGACGGCATTGGCCCCAAGGAACAGCGCCCAGTCCGCCTCGACCTCGCCTGGCACACATCGGAAAGCAACGAAGTCGGCCTGCATGAATTTGCCGATTGGTGCACCTGCGCCAACACCGAGATGATGCTTGCCGTCAATCTCGGCTCGCGCGGCCTCGACGAAGCCCGCAACCTGCTGGAGTACGCCAACCATCCCGGCGGCAGCAAATGGAGCGACAAGCGCATCGCCAACGGCCGCAAGGAGCCGTTCGACGTCAAGCTCTGGTGCCTCGGCAATGAAATGGACGGTCCCTGGCAGATCGGCCACAAGACCGCGGACGAGTATGGCCGCCTCGCGCATGAGACGGCCAAGGCCATGCGCGCCTTCTCCAAGTCGCTCGAGCTGGTGGTCTGCGGCTCTTCGAATGCCAAGATGCCGACCTACCCTGAATGGGAAGCGACGGTTCTCGACCATACCTACAACGAGGTCGACTACATCTCGCTGCACATGTATTTCGACAACGAAGCCAACGACGCTCCGAACTATCTCGCCATGAGCGAAAAGCTCGACGGCTACATTGTCTCGGTCGCCGGCGTCATCGACTATATCAAGGCCAAGAAGCGCTCCAACAAGCAGGTCTACATCTCGTTCGACGAATGGAACGTCTGGTACCATTCCAAGGAGCAGGACAAGAAAATACTCGGCGGCAGCGACGGTTGGCCGTTCGCCCCGCCGTTGCTCGAAGACATCTATAATTTCGAGGATGTACTGCAGGTCGGCCTGATCCTCAACACCTTCATCCGCCGTTCCGATGTCGTCAAGATCGCCTGCCTGGCACAACTGGTCAATGTCATCGCGCCGATCATGACCGTTCCGAATGGCCCGGCATGGCGGCAGACGATTTTTTATCCCTATCTGTTTGCTTCTAGCTATGGCCGCGGCAATGCGCTGGATCTCAAGGTGGAAAGCCCGACCTACAAATCCGCCGTTGCGGGCGACGTCGCCTATGTCGATGTTGCCGGCGTGCACGACAGGCAAACCGGCCACGTCACCTTCTTCGCCGTCAACCGCCATTCGAGCGAGGCAATCGAAACAGTGGTCGACCTCACCGGCTTCGGCGCGGCGGAGATCGTCGATCACCAGGTGATGGCACACGCCGATCTGAAAGCCGTCAATTCGGCCGAAAACCCTGGCAATGTCGGCCCCAGGAAGGGTGAGGGAGCCTCGCTCGTCGGCGGCAAGCTGAGCCTGTCGCTGCCGGCCTATTCCTACCAGGTCATACGCCTGAGGCTCTGAGTTCAGGCGGATCATCGAGAAAGCGCAAACGCTGAGGAGGAGCGTCGACGTGACGGCCGATATCGAGATCAGGAACGTGAGCAAGCAGTTCGGTGCCATGACGGTGCTGGATCATCTGTCGCTCTCCATAAGGGCACGCGAATTCATCGTGTTCCTAGGGCCGTCCGGTTGCGGAAAATCGACGCTTCTTCGAATGATCGCCGGGCTCGAAGCTGTCGATAGCGGCGAGATTGCCATCAACAACGAGCGCATCGATCATTTGCCGCCGGGCAAGCGCGGCATTGCGATGGTGTTCCAGTCCTATGCGCTTTATCCGCATATGACGGTGCGCGACAACATGGCCTTCGGGCTTGCGAATATCGGCGTACCAGGCAAGGTCATCGAGGCGCGCATCAACGAAGCCGCCCGCATCCTGGAAATGCCGCATCTGCTCGATCGCAAGCCGGGCCAGCTCTCCGGCGGTCAGCGCCAGCGCGTCGCCATCGGCCGTGCGATCGTCAAGGAGCCGAAGGCCTTTCTGTTCGACGAGCCGCTCTCCAATCTCGATGCGGCGTTGCGCACCCGTACCCGCATCGAGCTTGCCCAGCTTCACCAGCGGCTGCAATCGACGATGATCTTCGTCACCCACGACCAGGTCGAGGCAATGACGCTGGCCGACCGCATCGTCGTCATGAACAATCGCAAGATCGACCAGATCGGTACCCCGATGGAGATCTACGAGCGCCCGGCGACCAAATTCGTCGCGGGTTTCGTCGGCGCGCCGGCGATGAACTTCGTCGATGCGACGCTCGACAAATCCGGCGAGAACGCCACGGCCAGGTTTGCGGACGGCGTCTCGGTGCAGACCGAGATCGCCTCCAGCCAACTGACCGACGGCCACTACACTTTCGGCATCCGTTCGGAAGACGTGCGCATCGTTGCCGCCGGACAGGGCAATGCCGGCGGCGTGGTCGATGTGCTCGAGCGGCTCGGCGAACGCACCCTGATCTACGCGCGGCTGGGTGATGGCCAGCAGATCGTCGGCTCGGATGCCGGCAACAGCCGCGTCGCCGTCGGCGACAGAATCGGGCTCGCCTTCGACGGCCAGAAATCGCATCTGTTCAACGAGACCGGCCGCGCCTGGCATGCGAGGGAGGCCTGAGATGGCTGACCGGCTGGCGATGTCCCCGACCGCGACGCTTGCTGTCGGCGTCAGAGCCCCTACCGCCGACATCTATGCGCCGCAATGGCGAAACGTCATTTTCGTTGCGCCATTCTTGTTCTTCTTCACCACGCTGCTGCTCTTCCCGCTGCTCTGGGGGATGTGGCTGAGTTTCCACAAGGCCGACACGTTCTCGTCCGGAAATTTTGTCGGTCTCGGCAATTACGCCAGGCTGTATCACGACAAGGTCTTCCTGCAATCGATCTGGAACACCTTCTACTTCGTGCTTCTGACGGTGCCGACGCTGGCGCTGATCGGCCTTTTCCTGGCGCTTTGCCTCAATCGCCGCACGCGCACTGCCGCGGTTTTGCGGACGCTGTTCTTTTCCTCCTCGGTGCTGTCGGTCACCATCGTCACGCTGATCTGGCGCATCGTCTTCATTCCGAATGTCGGCCTGTTGTCGACGATCTACGGATGGTTCGGCGCAACGGCCCCGGCCTTCATTTCCGATCCCAATCTGGCCATGGTCGGCATCGCCATTGCCACCATCTGGTGGTGCATCGGCCTGCCGATGATGCTCTTTCTCTCGGCGCTCCAGCAGATTCCGCAGGATATTTACGAGGCGGCAGCCCTGGACAATGCCAATCGTTGGCAGACGCTACGCTCGATCACGCTGCCGTCGATCAAGCGGACCTTCATCCTGGTGATCATCATCCAGATCGTGCTTCAATTCCAGCTGTTCGGCCAGGCCTGGCTGATGACGCGCGGCGGTCCGAACAACCTGACCAAGCCGATCGTGCTCTACATCTACGATACCGCATTCCGTCGCTGGGATCTCGGCCTGGGCGCCGCTGCATCGGAAATCCTGTTCATCCTCATCCTGGTCGCGGCCATGGCCCAGTACCTGGTGACACGCAGCAGGGGAGATCAGGCATGAGCGCCCCAGCAGCTTCCATCAAGGGCCGGGCATTTGGCGACCATTTGTTATTGGCCCTGGTCATCCTGCTTTCGATCGCCATGATCGCGCCGGTTCTGTGGGTCATCGGCCTGTCACTCAAGAACAATACGGAGCTGATGGCCGATCCGAATTCGGTGTTTCACGCGCCCTATACGCTGAAGAACTACATCAACACCGTCGGCACCTCGTCGGTGTTCATCTGGGTGCGCAACAGCATCATTGTCTCGGGCGGATTGACGCTCGGGACGTTGATCCTGTCGTCGCTCGCCGGCTACGGCTTTGCACGGCTGAATTTCCCCGGCCGAGACGTGCTGTTCGTGATCGTGCTGTTCGGCCTGGCGGTCCCGGAACAGGCCGTGCTTGTCGCCCGTCACCAGATTTTCAGCATGCTGAAGTTCCACAACACCTATCAAGGGCTCATCCTGCCGGCCCTTTCGGCTCCGTTCGGCGTCTTCCTGATGACCCAATATTTCAAGGCCATCCCGAAGGAGCTGGACGAAGCCGCCATGCTCGATAACGCCAGCCGGCTCGGGATTTTCTGGAAGGTGCTTCTGCCGCTCACGCTGCCTGCGCAGGCGACACTCGGCATCTTCACCTTTCTCGGCGCCTGGAACGATTACTTCTGGCCCCTGATTTCGGCGACGAGGAAGGACATGTTCACGCTGACGGTCGGCATGGCCTCGACCCAGACCAACTTCGCCCAGTCCGAAGGCATCGGCTTTCTGATGGCGCAGGCGGTGTTTGCCGGTGCACCGATCCTGATCGTCTACCTGTTCTTCCAGAAATACATCGTCACGGCGGTCTCCGGCGCTGCGGTGAGATAACGAAGTTTGCCTGACGGCCGGGGGAATGCCCAGCAATTGAAGCACGAAAGCCAATCCAGGGTGGAGCGGCGGAAACTCAGTAGGAGGAACTGATATGAAACTGAAGAAAATGCTGTTTGCCGCAGTCTCTGCGGGCGCAATGATGCTCGCAGCTCCAAGCTTCGCGGCCACGGAACTGAGCGTGCAGCGCTTTTTCGGCGCCTGCGATGCCGATTTCGGCACCAACACCGATCCCACCAAGGCCGTTGGCGAATGCGGCATCATCACCTCGCTGATCAACAAGTTCAACGCCGACAATCCCGATGTCCACGTCAACGTCACCACCGTGGAATGGCCCGGCTATGATCAGCTGACCGCGCAGTTCGCTTCAGGCGACGCTCCGGACATCGTCACGATCCATGAATCCGTACTGTCGGATTATCAGTCGAAGGGCCTGTTGATGCCGCTCGACGATCTCTTGAAGTCGGTCGGCGTGACACCCGACGCCTTCACCGACGCGGCGCGCAATGGCGCCACCAAAGACGGCAAGATCTACGGCCTGCCGATCGACAGCTGGACGATGCTCTATCACGTCAACCTGGATCTTTTCAAACAAGCCGGCCTCGTCAATGCCGACGGCACGCCGATTTTTCCAAAGTCGCCCGAGGAACTGCTCGCCCAGGCCGAACAGTTCAAGCAGAAGACGGGCAAGCCTTATTTCGTCCAGAACCTGGCCAATGAGACTGCACTCTACACACGCAACCTCTACACTTATCTTTTCCAGCAGGATTCCGATTTCTTTGCGGATCCGAAGCATGTGAAGTTGAATACGCCGGAAGCCAAGAAGGTCGTCGAGATGTACAAGGCGATCTTCGAGAAGGGCTACACCACCAAGGATCTCGATTATGGCGGCTCGATCAACGCCTTCCTTGCCGGCGAGGGTGGTGTCCACCTTAACGGCACCTGGGTGGTCGGCGATTACAACGCCCAGTCCGAGACCAAGGGTACGGCGCTCAATAAGGGCGGCTATGCGGTCTATCCGTATCCGCAGCTGTTTGGCGGCGCCCACGCGCAATATGCCGACGGCCACACCTGGGCCGTTTCGCAGAAAGACCGCACGCCTGAACAGATCGCGGCGATCGGCAAATTCCTGAAGTTCTTCGCCGACAACGACTTTGAGTGGTCGCGCACCGGTCACCTGCCGGCCTATAAGGCCGTCATCACCTCGGACGCCTTCAAGGCCCTGCCGCATCGCAACACGATCTCTGCGGTCGCCGACCTCGGCAAGCCGCTGCCGTCCGCCGTACAGCGTCAGTTTGCGATCCAGGACATCATGGGCGAAGAGATGAGTGCAGCAATCAGCGGCCAGAAGGACGTCGACACCGCCCTTGCCGACATGGAAAGTCGCGTCAACGAATTGCTCGCCAACATCTGACCACGGGTTTCGAAAGGCCCTCCCAAGGCGCCCCGCGGCTGGAAACGGCCGCGGGGTTTTGGTGAGGCAGTGGTTATTATCCTCGAGTTGCGCGACTTGGCGGTGGCGACCGGTCAAACACGCCAACCACCATGCCGCAACCTCGGCAGCTGCCGACGCAAGCCCTGACTGAAGGATTCCGCTAGAACGCCGCGGCCATGGGCATTGCGACCTTGTTGGGGATCTGGATGTCGATCTCCAATCTCGAAGTCGTTTCGCCGTGATCCATGCTCACCTGCAGGAAATCCTGATCGACCTGAACATGCCGGGCGATCACCGCCATGATCTCCTCGCGCAGCACGGAGACGAGATCGGGCTGGTTGCGGCTTCGACGCTCGTAAGCCAACAGCAGTTGCAAGCGCTCGCGCGCCACGGGCGCGCTGCCGCGGCGCTTGAAGATATCGAGCAGGTTCATGCTGCCCTCCTTCCCAACAGCCGGTCGAGGAGGCCCCTCCGCTCGAAAGGCAGAATGACCGGCAGGTCCTCGCCCTCGAGTCTTCTTGCCGCGTCGATATAGGCGCGTGCGGCGGGGTTGGTGTTTTCGCTGAGCGTAACCGGCGCGCCCACATTGGATGCGCGCAGCACGTCCTGGCTCTCGGGAATTATTCCCAGCAAGGGCGTCGACAGGATCTCGAGCACGTCATCGATGCTGAGCATCTCGCCGCGGGCGGCGCGCGCAGCATCGTAGCGCGTGACGAGCACGTGTTTGGCAATCGATTCACCTTGCTCGGCTTTCATCGTCCTGGAGTCGAGCAGGCCGATGATGCGATCGGAATCGCGGACCGAGCTCACTTCCGGATTGGTGACGATTACCGCCTCGTCGGCAAAGCGCATGGCAAGTTGCGCGCCCCGCTCTATGCCGGCGGGGCTGTCGCAGAAGACGTAGTCGAAAACCGAGCGCAGCTTGTCGATGACATCGGCGACGCCTTCCTCGGTGAGAGCGTCCTTGTCGCGCGTTTGCGAGGCCGGCAGCAAGAACAGCGTTTCGAGTCGCTTGTCACGGATCAGCGCCTGCGAGAGCTTGGCGGTTCCCTGAATGACGTTGACGATATCGAAAACAACGCGCCGCTCGGCGCCCATGATCAGATCGAGGTTGCGCAGGCCGACGTCGAAATCGACGAGGGCCACCCGCTTGCCGGTTTTCGCGACCGCGGCGCCGAGAGCGGCCGTCGAGGTCGTCTTGCCGACACCCCCTTTGCCGGATGTGACAACCACTACCTTGCCCATATTTGTGCCTCCAATGTTGTTAGTTGAGCGGTGCGACGCAAAGTGCGCCGTCCTCGAGAAAGGCCTGTACCGGCCTTCCTCGCGAGGAGGCGTCCATCTCCTCGGCGGTGCGGTACCAGCCGTCCACCGCCAGAAGTTCGGCTTCGTTTTTCCGGCAAAAGATGCGAGCCGCGGAATTTCCCGTGGCGCCGGCGAACGCACGTCCACGCAGCGTGCCGTAGACGTGAATCGATCCTCCGGCGATGATCTCGGATCCGGAACTGACGGAGCCGACAATGACCACATCGCCATCGGGATGAAAGATCGACTGGCCGGAGCGGATCGGTGCCTTGATCATCAATGAGTTCGGCGCCTGCGGCTCTTCCGTCTTGGCCTCAGTGGCGGCCTTCGGGTCCGGCTGCACGTAAAGCGCGTCAGCGGTGGCCTCCTTGGCGCCAACGAGGAGCGGCGGCAGATCGGCGTCGAGAGCAACGTTGCCATCGGCCTCGATCGCGTAGATGCGAATCCCGCGCTCTGCGAGCTGGGAGACCAGATCCCGCATCTCGCCCACCTCGGGCTTGAGCATAGTCAGATCGAGCACGACCGGACGGCCGGCAAAGAAGCCGGGAGAGTTTTCGGTCCAGTGATCGAGGCTTTGCAGCCATTCCCCTAAAGGGGCCTCAGGGGTGAGGGTGAAGGCTACAAACGAGCGCGCTCGAAAGCGTATGGACTTGTTTTGGATGGGAGCGACGCAGGTCACAGAGGCGAGTCCTTACTGATTGGTTAAGGCTAGCCCGGCATGGTTAACGAAAAGTTAATGGCGGCTTCCCGAGGCGTTGGGGGAGGCATTCTTTTTGCCTCCGATCGCCCCGCCGGCGCCTTGCTTCCGATGCACGACGAGGTTCTCCTCGTGGCTGCCTGGAGGCGTCTCCAGTTCACTAGGTCGGCCGACCGGTATACGATTGCCATGAACGCCGAGCCTACTAAGGAGTCGTCGAATTGACTACCATTGCCAAGAAGTCGGTCGCGGATCGCGGTCGTGCTACCTATGATCTTGGCGGGACGGCCATCTTTGCTTCCAAATTAGACCCGCGCTTTCACTACTGCCTGTATGTGCCTCCCGCGGTTGGGGAAGGGGCCAAAGTCGATCTGATGGTCGCCATCCATGGCACCGGCCGCACCTCTTTTCTTGGATTCCGCGACGCGTTTTCCGAGTTCGGACGCTGGAACGGCTGCGCCGTTTTGTGTCCGCTGTTTCCAATCGGCGTTCTCGGGGATGATGCCCGCAGCGGGTACAAATATATGCTCGAGGGCAACATACGCTACGATCAGGTGCTGCTCGCCATGGTTGAGGAGGTCAGCGCCAAATACAGTCAGGATTGGAGCCGCTTTGCCATGTTCGGATTTTCCGGCGGCGGGCATTTCACGCATCGTTTTGCTATCCTGCATCCCGACAGGCTCTGGGCGGCCTCAATCGGCGCGCCAGGCTCGGTGACCTTGCTCGATCCGACGCGTGACTGGTGGGTGGGCATTCGTGATCTGCCGGAGAAGTTCTGCATCACCTTCGATGCCACAGCGCTGGCAAAAGTGCCTTTCCAGATGATCGTCGGCGACGCCGACCTGGAGACTTGGGAAATCACTCATGTCCAAGGCAGCGCCCATTGGATGCCGGGTGCTAACGATGCGGGGCGAACACGGCCGGAACGCCTCATGGCATTGTGTCGATCGTTCGAGGCAGCGGGTGCGCGCGTGCGCTTCGATTTGCTGCCAGGCGTATCTCATGAACGGGACGCGGTTCTCGATTCGGTCAAGGATTTCCTCGCCCAACAACTCAAGGAACGACGGAACGCCTCACGATGAATCGTTGCGCCCCAGCCCGTGAAGAGATTACGGCAATCAAAGCCCGACCACGTCGATCGCATCCAACCGCGACCCTGCTGCCGTGCGCGACAACTAGAGCAAGGTTTCGTACTGATCGCCAATCTTGTCGACTGTGAAATCCGCCGCCCTGCTTTTCAGCACGGCAGCAGGGGTGGGGTGGTCCAGCATCTCGGCCATCGCCTCCGTCAGGGCTGCGGCGTCACCGACCGGCACCAAGGTGCCGAAACGGCCGTCACCGAGTATCTCGCGCGGGCCATGCGGAGCATCGGTGGAGATTACGGGGACACTAGCAGCCATGGCCTCGACCAAGACGTTGCCAAAGCCTTCGCTGGTGGATGTAAGGACGAACAGATCGGCTGCGGCATAACAGGCTGCGGGATCGTTGACGTAGCCGGCAAAGAGTACGTCCTGGCCAATGCCGATCTGCTCGGCATAGGCGTGCAATTCGGCAGCCAGCGGACCTTCGCCGAAGATGACAAGCCGGGCAGGGCGGCCGGCGCGCAGGGCAGCGAAGGCCCGCAGCAAAGTCCGGTGGTCCTTGACCGGCACCAGGCGCCCGGCGGTGGCAATGACCGGGCCATCGCCCATCGCCGCCAACGCTGCCTGCCAGGCATAGGAAGTCCCCTGCGGTGCTTCAGCCGGCGGCAGCGGGTTGTTGATGACGACGACCTTGGATTCGGGGAAGCCGCGCGCGATGATGTCACGGCCGACACCCGCCGAAACGGCGATGGCTTTGGTTGCACGCGCTGCAACCAGCGCGTAAAGCCAGATCGCCAGCCTCGCGCCGAGGCCGCTGGCAGGCAGCGAGGCGGCGGCGTGGAAGCTTGGAAAGAATTTTGCCCGGCTTCTGGCCAACATGAGTGACAGCGCCATCACCAGATTGGCGAATTCCGGGGCGCTATAGACCGCATCAGGATCAAGGCGGCGGAACAAATTTGCGCTTCGCACGATGCCTTTCAGCGTCGCTGACTTGGCGTAACCCTCGCCGCGCAAGAGAAGGCCGAAGTCGACCAGATGCACGGCAGCGGAGCGCAGCGCGGCGTTAGGGCCTTCCGCGTTCCAGGTAAAAAGCGTGACCTCGTGGCCACGCGACGCCAGTTCATTTGCCATCAGGACGAAGACACGCTCGGCGCCGCCGCCCCTCAGGCTGGCAATGTGAAAAACGATGCGCTTCACCATGCCTTGCTTCAGGCTCGGCTGGCGGCAAGGCCTGATCGGTTCGGCGGCCGGCGCATGTCGCGGATGATGCCCATGCCGATGGCCAGTAGCATGCCCAGGCCAAAGCCTGCGAACGCTCCTGCGCCTGCCACCAAGGCAGGGCGCGGTGGCCAGGAGCGCCCTGGTGGCGGCACCGCGGTCGAAATCACCTGTACGTTTGTGGTGTCGATCTGCTCGCGCTCGCTGATTTGGCGCGCACGTGACAGGAAGCTCTCATAGACCGCTCTCTTGGACGCGGCATCGCGTTCAAGCTCACGCAGGGCGACTTCGGACTCGCTGTCGGTGAAAACATTGCTCTTCAGATCGTTCATCCTGGCGTTGAGAGAAGCCAACGAGGCCCTAGCCTTGTCCAGGCTGGCCTTTGCCGTGCCGACGGTGCGGGAGAACTCGGCCCGGAGTTGCGAGTTGACGGTCTCGAGTTCCGTCCTGAGCCTGACAATCGTCGGGTGACGCGGACCGAAGGTCATCGACTGTGAATCGATCTGCTGCCCCAGGCTGTTTGACCTGTCGCGCAGCGCTGCGAGCGCTTCCGAAACCGTGGGGTCGGGATTGGCTCCGTTGATACCGGAGGCAACCAGGGCGTCGTAACTTGCCTGCGCGGCGATGACACGCGATTGCGCATCGACGATTTCGCCATTGAGCTGCGTCAGCGTCTGCGAACTGACGAGCTGGCCATTGCTGGACGACAGGTTGTGGCTGCGCCTGTAGCTCTCGACCTTCTCTTCGGCAGCTTGCACGTCGCTCTTGAGTTGGCCAAGCCGGCTGTCAAGGGCAGCCGCGGCACGGCTGGCGCCGGCAGCTTCGGCCTTGGCCAGTTCTTCCTGGAAGTTTTTAACTATGGCCTGCGAGATCAGGATCGCCTTGGCGGTGGTTTCCGCAGATACCGAGAGGGTTGTGACAAACGAGGTCGGGTCCGCGGTGGCGTCTACCCGGTCCGCCAGGTTCTTCAAGGCGATAAGCCTCGGGTCGGGCTTCGCCACAGCGCCCGACGAGGATGTGCCCCGGTCCGGATCGAAAAATTCCGGATCGTGAGTCAGATTCAGTTCGTCCACCACACGGGAAAGCACGTTGCCCGAGGTCAGGATGCGCTGCTTGCTGCGCGTGCTGAGCAGCTGGCTATCGACCTGGCCCGGTTGTGAGTAGAGGTCGTTTTCTACAACCTGCAAATTGGATGGGTTGATGAGGACCTCCGTCGTGACGGTGTAACGCTGCTTGCTCAGCAATGCATAGGCGCCGCCGACAATGCCGCCGATTACCGCCAGCATGAACGCCAGGGCGAGGCCGGCCCGTAGCCAGACGAACAGGCGTCGAAAATCGAGCTCGAGGAAATCGCCGATCTTGTCCAGGGTCACCGTTGCGACAGGCTCTGGAGGTTGCGGCGTCACCGGCGCGGAGCTTAGCGCCGCGACTAGGCCATGCTGTTGCAGCAATGCCCTGCGCCGTGCATTGGCGATACGCTCGAATGCACTGTTATTGGAAGCCGTCGCGGAGATAGGGGGTGTGCCGGAACCGGCAGACATGGTGACAACCCTTGTTAAATCATTACGCTTGGCCTGCTCTATAGAAACATCGTTAACATCTTATTTTCCAAGTTGGCCCATTTTACTGTTCATACACCCCGTCCGTCCGGCGGACGTTGAAGGGATTTCGTTGCCCAGAATGCCGTTCGAATATCGCCATTTGGATGGGCCATGAGCTATCCCGCTGCCGCTTCGGAACGATTATCATCCAGCCGAGCGCGCCGTCAGAACGCGCTGTCGCTGCTGTTTTTCCTATGCGCGGCGTTCGCGCTCCTGCTTCGCTTTACGGTGTCGCCGCAGGTGATGAACATGGTCGTCGACTATACGGCCCAGGGAGGCTCGTTCTACGAAAAGCTGCATTTCGGCACCTATGCGATCATCCTGCTGCTTCCTATCGTTCTTTTCAGCCGGCCGTTTCTGCTGCACGGCGACGAAATTGGAATATTCAAGGCGCTGATCCGCTATTCGGTGCTGATGTTCGTGCTGGTGCCCTATCTGTTCGTTACCGGCCGTGCGGGCTCCTCCGGGTTCATCATAGATACCTATCTGGTGGCCGGCGCCACAGGCCTGTTGATGCTGGCATTGAATGCAGAGGTGCGGCGGGCGCTGGGAGACGTCGTGCTTGGAATGGCGATCCTGAGCGCTGTCATCGGCACGATCGAGGCGGTGACTCAACATCGGTTGTTGCCCTATGGCTTGAACGAACTGCAATTCAGGCCAACTGGCCTGTCGGCCCATCCGCTGGCACTGGGCGCGCTCTGCGCCACAACCATCGGATTCGTGCCGCTGACGCACTGGCGCATCTGGGTGCGGGTCATGGCGATCTTCCTGTTGTTCATCGGGTGCGCTGCATCAGGCGCTCGCGCTGCGCTGATGCTCGCCACGGCGGAAATCCTCATTCTGCTGCTGTTCGTGCCCTGGCCGGGCCTATCGCTCAAATACGAGCGGCAGGCCAAATTTGTCGTACTGATGTTCACCGTCACGGGTGGCGCGGTGCTCGTGGCAGTACTGTTTGCGGGTGGTCTGCTGAATCGGTTCAGCAACACCATCTTCGACGAAAACTTCATGGCCCGGGTGACGATTTACCAGGTGTTCGGACTGGTCAGCTGGAACGACATCCTGTTCGGCATGAACGTTGACGACCTGCTGGCGATCGTCCGGCAGAAGCTGCATCTTCCCTACATCGAAAGCGCGCCGGTGGTAATTATCTTGCTCTTCGGCCTGCCCATAGCCCTGCTGTTTATAGCGCTGATATTCTGGTTCGTCTTCCGGCTGCTGCGCGGGGCGCCGCTGCCGGCATGGATCGGCACTATAACGTTCTTGCTTGCCGCGCTGTCAAATAACGCGCTTTCGTCAAAAACGCCGGACATGACGATCATCGTGGTGTTGCTACTTGCCTACAGGAACCAGCCCTACAGAAACCAGCCGGAGAGCACGTCTTCGGTCGCTGCATTCCAACCTGAAGCCGGCTGAGATCCGTTAAGCACGGGCCTCAAATCCGGTCAGCCGGCGCTGTCCACGACCTCGACACGTCCCGCGCGGTTGAGCGTGTGAATGCCGGACCGAGCCCATGCCGTCCCGGGATCGATTGGCTGGGGCAGTTCGAAACGGACGTCGAAATCATCAAGCCGATCCAGTCGCATCAAGCCCAGGCCACCGCCATAGGCTCTCGAGCCGTTTTGCACCGGCAGCAGCAAAGCTTCGCCCTGGCGGATAAAGGCGCCGCCCGGCCGAGTGGCGGAGTGGTCGACCGCGACCGGATTGAGCGCGTGCGCAGCCCAGGGCCCACGCAGCGCCGGAGCGGAATAGACGGCCATCGTGTCGGACGCGCTGCCGTGACCGAACCGCTCAGTCCCCAACAGCCAGAAGCGGCCGTCGGATTCGAGCAGCGTGGCGTCGTTGAAATCCCTGTCCGTCATCAGCACCGTATCGCGTACCCAGCGATCGGGAAACTGCACGGCACGGTAGAGCACCAGTTCTCGCGCCGTAGCGCTTTCGGGGATCATGAAAATCTCGCCGGAGTGAGCGAACACCTGCGGATATGACAGGTGATGCGCTTCCTCCAGCACCATTTTCGGCACGCCGAAAGTGCCGTCGGTGCCAAGTTCGGCGACAGAAATCACGCCGCGGCCGATGGCGTAGGGGAACTCCTCGACAAAAAGAAAGTGGCGGCCGTCGCGCTCGAGAACGAACGGATCGGCGTAGAATCGCTGCCCGTCATCGGCAAGCACGGTGAACGGCTTGCCATCCAGCTGTCCGGTTTCGGCGACGCCTGGACCGTCGATCAGCCGGTAAGCAACCTGCCAATAGAAGGGGCGCCGACCACGTCGCAGTTTTTGCACGGCGCGGTCAACCAATCCCCTGCCGAAAAAGGGCAGATAGTGCCTGATAAATCCGCCTTTCTGCAGGGGCGGCGCCGGGCTCTCGGCAATCGGCGCAAGTTTGCCCGTGGAGAAGCGGGCGACACATTGGGCAATCAGGGAGATGGTGCCGGCGAGCAGGTCGTTGCTGGTTCGGGAAAGCCACAACCGGTCGCTGATCATCGGCCGCGCCCTGGCGACGGCAACGCCGTCGAGGCGCGCGGTCAGTTCGGGCAACCGCCCGCTCGCCAGCATCTCGGTCATGCCCGCGGCAAAGCTGCTGTGGCCGCAAAATTCGAGCGTCAGGACAGGCGTACCCCGTCGTACGGCGGTCGCGGTGAGATCGACTATAAGATCGACTGGGCTGGTATCGCCGGACGGCAACGGCCCGGAACGGCTTGCCAGTGAGGGGCCGAAGCGCCGGCCCTCGAGCGCCAGCACATTATCCATCCCGCGCGCATTGGGTTCAGGCGTCGGCGCGCGGCTACTCGAAACCGCATGTCCAGCCGCACTCAACCGCGCCAGAAGCTCATTTTCCCAGCGCCGGGATGCGTTGGCGTGGCCGATGATTAAAATATTAGTCAATCCAATATATTCTTTTTCAAGACTATTACCATAGACTACTTGTCAGCCCAACCTTTCACAAGAGTTAATCCAGGAGAACGCGGCCTTGGTTGTTAATCATATATTAAGAATTGAGATCACGAAGGCGCTGTCCGGCGCTATTATGGCTCTTGCGGGCAATAGTCGGCATGTCCCGAGGGCTGCAGGCGACCAGGATCAGCGATGAACGTCCTTTCACGTCCAAAACTGCCGTCCAGGCAGAAACTGCTGATCGTGTTCGGCACGAGGCCGGAGGCACTCAAATGCTTTCCAGTGGCGCGTGCCGCCCTTGCTCATCCAGGCTTCATCACCGAAATATGCATTACCGCCCAGCATCGTGAAATGGTCGACCAGGTTGTCGAGCTGACCGGCCTGCCTGTGCATCACGATCTCAACATCATGCAACCCGGCCAGTCGCTGTTCGACGTGACCTCGCGCGTGCTCCTGGGCATGGCCGAGGTGCTGGACAAGGCGAAGCCCGATATCGTCATGGTACAGGGCGACACCACCACGGCGATGGCCGCGGCTCTGGCTGCCTTCTACAAGCGTATCCCGGTCGCTCATGTCGAAGCAGGATTGCGCAGCCACAACATCAATTCGCCGTTTCCTGAAGAACTGAACCGCAAGATTGCCGGCAACATCGCCACCTGGCATTTTGCGCCGACCGTTCAGGCGCGCGACAATCTCATCGCCGAAGGAAAGGCCGAAAGCACCATCTTCGTGACCGGCAACACGGTGATCGACACGCTGTTGCATTTTTCAAATGCGATCGATGCCGACAGGCTGATGAACGCGAAGCTCGCTGCCCGCTTCCCCTTCCTCGACCCTTCCAAGAAAATGATCCTCGTCACCGGCCATCGCCGCGAGAATTTCGATGGCGGCATCCAGCGCATCTGTACGGCGTTGACGGGATTGGCGGCGCGCGGAGACGTGCAGATCGTCTACCCTGTCCATCCAAACCCCAATGTGAGCTCGGTGGTCAACGCAGAGCTGGAAGGCGTGCCGAACATCCATCTGGTCGAGCCGCAGGATTATCTGCCGTTTCTGTACCTGCAGAAGCAGAGCTATCTGGTGCTTACCGATAGCGGCGGCGTGCAGGAAGAAGCGCCTTCGCTCGGCAAGCCGGTGCTGGTGATGCGCGAAAATACCGAGCGACCCGAGGGGATCGTGGCCGGCACCGCCCGTCTTGTCGGGACCGATGTCGAGAAAATCCTGTTCAACGCCAATCGCCTGCTCGACGATCAGGCTGCCTATCGCGGCATGGCGGAACGACACAACCCATATGGCGATGGCCGGGCCAGTAACCGGATTGTTGAGGAACTGCTGCATCATGGCTGAAATCAAAACCGTTTCCGTAATCGGTATGGGCTATATCGGCCTGCCGACCTGCGCCATTTTCGCCAGCCGCGGGCTCAACGTCATTGGCGTCGATGTCAACGGGGCGGTGGTCGAGAAGGTCAACCGCGGCGAAATCCACATCGTCGAGCCGGACCTTGACGGCCTGATCCAGAAGGTCGTGGCTAACGGCAAGCTCATGGCCTACAGCACGCCGCAGCCGGCGGACGCCTATATCATCGCCGTGCCGACCCCGATGACCCACGACCATAAGCCGGACGTGACCTACGTGCTCGCGGCGGCACGAAGCATCGCGCCGGTGCTGAAGCGGGGAGACCTTGTGGTGTTGGAATCGACATCGCCTGTCGGAACCACGCGTATCATGACCGGGCTGCTTGCCGAGTTGCGGCCCGATCTCAAATTTCCTGTCGAGCACGGCGAAGACGCCGATGTGCTGGTTGCCTATTCGCCCGAGCGCGTGCTGCCGGGAAAGGTGCTGACCGAGCTGATCAACAACGATCGCTCGATCGGCGGATTGTCCCGCAAATCGTCGGAACGGACCGCGGCACTCTATTCGACCTTCGTCACCGGCGACCTGTTCATGACAACGGCCGAAAGTGCTGAGTTGGTGAAACTGACCGAGAACGCGTTCCGCGACGTCAACATCGCCTTTGCCAACGAGCTTGCCGCAGTGTGTCAGGACCTGTCGCTCAATGTATGGGAAGTGATCGATCTCGCCAATCGGCACCCTCGCGTGAACATCCTCCAGCCGAGCCCGGGCGTTGGCGGTCACTGCATTGCGGTCGATCCTTATTTTATCATCGACGCCGCACCCAACAGCACGCGGCTGATGGCTTCGGCACGCCGGATCAATTCCGAGCGGCCCATGTCGGTGGTCAGGGATATCGAGGCCTTGCTCGACCCCTCCCGCAAACAGACGATCGCCTGTCTTGGTCTCAGCTTCAAAGCCAACATCGACGATTTGCGCGAGAGCCCGGCCGTCGAGGTGGTGAAGCTTCTGTCCGATATCCCCAATGTGAAGATCATTGCGGCTGAACCCAACACAAATGCGCTGCCGCATGAGCTCGAGGGCAGGGGCATCGTGTTCACCGACGCACTTTCAGCCATCGACAAGTCCGATATCGTCGTCCTCCTGGTCGACCATCGGCAATTCAATCTGGTCGACCCCGAAGCGCTCAAGGACAAGAAGCTCGTCGATACGAGGGGCCTGTGGACGTGGCGCAAGGCACGCAAGCCCGACGCCCGCATCGAAGGCAAGAAACCAGAGGTAGCACAAGTGACGCTTGCAAGGGAGCAGGCCGCATGAACGCGCACGCCCCGGCATGGGCGCAGCATTCCCTGTTGGCGTCACGGCGCCGGGAGTTCCTTGGCGCACCTATCCATGCGCTGACCATGGCAGAGACGCTGGCCATCGCCGACGAGGCGATGACCCTGCGACGGCCGCTGCATCATGTGGTCGTGAACGTCGCCAAGCTGGTGACCATGCGCCAGAATGCCGAACTGCGCGAGGACGTGGCAGGGGCGGACGTGGTCAATGTCGACGGCATCGGCGTGCTTTGGGGCGCCCGTCTGTGCGGCGTCGCGCTGCCCGAGCGGGTGGCGGGCGTCGACATCATGATCAATCTGCTGAGCCTCTGCGCGAAGCGTGGATTCAGGCCGTATCTGCTGGGGGCCGAACAGCACGTTCTCGACGCGGTTGTAGCGAGACTTGCCAAAGACCATCCGAGCCTCAGCATAGCGGGAATGCGCAACGGTTATTTCAAGCCGGAGGACGAGGCCGGGATCGTCGCGGCGATCAACGCCTCGGACGCCGACTGCCTGCTGGTGGCCATGCCGACACCGCGCAAGGAACGCTTTCTCAAACGCTACCGCGATGAACTCGCCTCAAGCTTCGTGATGGGCGTGGGCGGCAGTTTCGACGTCTATGGCGGCAAGGTTGCCCGTGCGCCGAAGCTGATACAAGCGGCGGGCCTGGAGTGGCTGTTCCGCGTGGTCCAGGAGCCGCGACGCTTGTGGCGCCGCTACTACGACACCAACACTGCCTATGCCGGGCTGCTGTGCCGGGAGTTCTGGGAGCGTCGCTGGCGCCGAAACGCCGGTTTATAGGTTCGCGTTCACCCACAAATAGACGCGTTGGCTCTGGACTTTGCTTTATGCGATCCGCAGCCGAGCCCGCAGCTGGGCGATGAATTGCGTCGCTTCCACAGGGTGGAACAACGAGGTCAGCCCGAAGAAAACCGTAGCGCCGGCGGTGCCGCCAGCGACAAGCGAGAAGATCGCAGGCACGTCGCCGGCCACCATGCTGGCAAGCTTGGCGGCCACCCCCGTGCTGAGCGAGATGATCACCGAAACACCGATGTCGCGCCACGGCACCGGCACCGGCGTGAGCCGCTCGCTGATGATAATGCAGGTTATGGAGCCCACCACCGAGCCGCCCGCTAGCGCCAAAGCGGCGCCGATCTCGGCCATCGGGGGGATCAACAGCAGGGACAATGTGATTGTTGCCACCGAGCCGAAGAGATTGGCGATGATCAGCAGCCACGGCCGCTTGTGCGCGTGCACCACGACGCCATAAACGAAGCTGGTGAGGTTGGCACACAGCACGCTAAAGGCAATGATCGGAAACAGCAGGCCGAAGCGGCCGTGATATTGCGAGGGCAGCATGAGCTCGGTGATATCGCTGCTGAGCGCGACCAGCATCGCTGCAATCGGCAGGCAAAGCCGCATCATCAGCGCCATCAGTTGCGACAGCAGCCGGCCCGACGCCGCGGGCCCATCCTCGTCGAACCGGCTGACCACCTCGGGAAAGGCGCCCATGTTGATGGCGTTGGCGACCATGTCGATCGGCTGGCGGGCCAGCGCATAGGCTGCGGCGAAGATCGCCACAGCGCCGGCATCGTAATAGATCTTGAGGAACAGACGCTCGGCACTGTTGAGCCCGAAGCCTACCAGCGCCATGATGATCAGCGGCACACCGAGCGCAAAGAAGTCCCTGTGGGTGAAGCGCGGCGGACCGGTAACGACGCGCCGGGATGCCATGATGCCCGCCACGATGCCGGCAATCAAGGCGCCGAGGCTCGAGCCCAGCGAGACCGTCAGAAAGCTATCCTGGAAGACAAGGATGGCGCCGATCGGCAACGCGAGTTGCAGCAGGGCACGCAGGGCTTCTAGCATCGAATAGACCGAATGGCGCTGCTGCATCTGCAGCACCGTCAACGCGAAGCGGCTGATGGATCCGGCGACCAGATAGCCGCAGACCGCGATCGCGAACTCGACCCAGCGTTCCGGCACGACCAGCGCCGACGCGCCTACCGATATGACCAGCGCCAGGGTCGTGGTCGCAAGCAGCACCTGCCCTGCCAGCATCAGGCTGCCGCGGCTGACCTCGCCCTTGCCGCCCAGCCTGAGCAAGGCGATGCGCAGCCAGTTGGTGACGGCAATGTCGGTCATTTCACCGACGGTCACCACCAGGGTGAGCAGGCCATACTCGGTCTGGTCGATCAAACGCGTCACGACGACCAGCAGGAGCAGCGCCGAAATTCGCGTCAGCAGGATCGCCGGAGCATAAATGAGCGTGGAACGGAGCAGCAAGGGCGTGTCCCTGGAAAACTCACCTTCGACTAGCCGCCGACTGGCGGAAAATCCAGCGCGATGACGGCGAAGGGTGAACAGATTCAGTTTGAACTAAAAGATTTGCCGTAAACCTTATCGGGAACGTTTGCTTTGCAGTTACCCGGTCTGTGTTATTTAGAGTACCATCATGTTGCAGCGCCTCATATCAGATCGAAAAATACATGTCCTGGTCGCGACGCCGTCGGGCGTTTCGGGGCAGGGCGGCATCGACCGCATCATGGGGGCGCTGAAGCAGGAGTTCGAACGGCAAGAAATCGCCGACATCGATGTGTGCTTCCTTGCCAGCCGTGGCCCGGGCCATGTCGGACTTTCGGTCTTCTATATGCTCGGCTTTTGCTTACGGATGCTTAAAGCGCGTCTGGCTGGACGCGCCGATGTCATTCATATCAACATCTCAGTTTCCGGTAGCACCTACCGCAAGATGGTGATCGCCGCCTGCGCACGGCTGCTGTCGATACCCTATGTCCTGCATTTGCACGGGGCGCAGTATCAGACATTCTGGAAAGCCGACCGTGGTTTCATAAGCCGCCGTATCAAAGCTCTGTTCGAGCATGCCGATCGGGTGATCGTTTTGGGCAGGCTTTGGCGCGATTTCGTCGCCGACCGGGCGCCGGGCGCTGCCGGCAATATCGTGATCGTGCCCAATGCGACCGAAGTCCCGTTGCTGGCGCATGTCGGCGGCGGCGACCATGTGCATATCCTGTTCCTCGGTCGCATCGGCGACCGCAAGGGCGTACCGCAATTGCTGGAGGCGCTGCACCGCATGACCCCTGTCAAGAATTGGCGCGCGACGATTGCCGGCGATGGCGAAGTCGAGGCGGCACGGACAAAGTCAGCCGCGCTGGGGATTGCAGACCGGATCGCCTTTCCGGGTTGGGTGGGACCTGACGATGTCGCATCGCTGATCTCTTCGGCCGATATTCTGGTTCTTCCCTCGTTCGCCGAAAATCTGCCGATGTCGGTTATCGAAGGCATGGCAGCCGGTTTGGCGGTGGTGGCGACCCCGGTTGGCGCGGTCGAAGACATAATCACCGACGGGCAATGCGGGCTGCTGGTGCCGCCAGGCGATATTACAGCGTTGACCGACGCGTTGAGCCGCCTCGTGGAGAACCCGGCACTAAGGGCAAGGCTTGGTGCCGGTGCCATGGCCGTGCATCGGGAACGGCTTGAGCTCGCCCCATTTGTCGGCGCAATCTGCGATGTCTGGCGGTCGGCCGCGTCAAGCCGTCAACCGGTCAAGCGCTGAGGCCGACGATCGCGGCGGCGCTTCGAGCCTGAATTCGCGGTGGAATATCTCCAAATTCAACAGCGCCCATATCAGCTTTTCGTGGTCTGCAGCACGCGTGGTGTGTTCCGAGACGATTTGATCAAGCTGTTTCCGACTCAGATAGCTGCGAATAACGGAGTGAGGCGAGCAAAGATGGTCATGCACGTAGTTCCTCATCGATCCGCGAAACCATTCGGCGACCGGTACCTTGAACCCGACCTTGCGGCGGCTGAGAATTTCCTCCGGAAGGATATTGGCCATGCTGTCGCGCAGGATCTGCTTGCTGTGCAACCAACCCAACCTGTAGCGATCGGGCAATTTGCTGACGAACGAAACCAGGTCGCGATCGAGGAACGGCATTCTTCCTTCGATTGAACCGGCCATCATCATGTGGTCGCCTCGTTCCAGGAGATTGTCGGGCAGCCACGATGTCTGATCGAAAAACAGCACGCGGCGAAGATGGGAGGCCGCAGCGCTTGACGAGAACGGAAAGTCGTTGCGCTCATAACGGCGATTTGCGGACGCACCGATCAGGCAAGCGCGCTGCCGCGCCGAAACGGCTCCAAACCAGGAGACCATCCGGGCGGCAAAGTCCCTTTCGCCCGCGGTGCGGGCAAACGTATCGACCTTGGCCGACGCGCCCGGCATGGCGCGTACCAAAGGGGTAAGGACGTTATCGTGCAGCGAGGCTGGGACAAGCGACCGGTAGATACCGGCCAGTGATTCCGCGCGATGCTTGGGGTAGCCGCCGAGAATCTCGTCGGCTCCTTCTCCGGTGAGCACCATCTTGACGTCCTGGGAGGCTCGCTCCGACATCAGGTAAATTGGAATATCGCTGCTTTGCGAAACAGGTGCCCCGCGTTGGCGAACCATCGCTGGCAGGTGATCCATCAGATCGCCTGGCTGGATGACAAGTTCGCAATGTTCGGTCTTGAAATGATCGGCAACGCGCCGGGCGAATGCAAGTTCGCTATAGGCTGCGTCGTCGAACCCGACAGAAAACGTGCGAATGGGCGTGGCGCTGTGCCTGGCCATCAGCGCGACGATAGCCGAGGAGTCGAGTCCTCCGGAGAGAAAGACCCCAAAAGGTGCATCGCTGCGCATCCTGATCTCGACGGAATGGTCGAGCAGTTCCAGAAATCGCCGCTTGGCGGTTTTTCCGTCAATCCGCTCGGTCAGGGCCGCCTGGTCCGGAGGCGTATAGTAGCGCGTTTCCTTGACTACCCCTTGCGACCAGACAGCATAGCTGCCGGGATTGAGCTTGCGGATCTGTTTAAAAAGCGTGCGTGGTCCCGGCACATAACGCCAGTTCAGATACTCGTGCACGGCATCCAGATCGAGTTGCTGCGCATCTTGCCGCGACGACAATAATGCGTTGATCTCCGAGGCAAACAGCAGCAATTTTTCGCTTTGCATGAGGTAAAGCGGCTTTTCCCCGAAGGGATCCCGGCCGAGGATCAATTCCTGCCTCT
This sequence comes from Mesorhizobium sp. M0306, assembly GCF_040321655.1. NCBI lineage: Bacteria > Pseudomonadati > Pseudomonadota > Alphaproteobacteria > Hyphomicrobiales > Phyllobacteriaceae > Mesorhizobium > Mesorhizobium sp. M0306. The sequence goes on from NZ_JAMYRY010000010.1 coordinate 77,372, forward strand.
GAGCATCCCAGAGGGCAAAGGCGAACATGCCGCTCAGCCGGTCGAACATGGACAAATGCCACTGATCGTAGGCTCGGAGCAGCACCTCGGTGTCGGAGCGCGTTCGAAAATGATGACCAAGGCCGATCAGTTCCTGGCGCAGCTCGATGTAGTTATATATCTCACCGTTGAAAATTATTTTGAGACGGCCGTCCTCAATCTGCATCGGCTGATTCGACTCGGGCGCCAAGTCAATGATCGCCAGGCGGCGATGGACCAATGCCAATTGTTCCTCGCCGGTATTCAGGTCCAATATCTCGGTGCCTTCGGCATCGGGACCGCGATGCCGCAATGCATTTGACATTCTGGCGGCCCGCTCTTGTGGATTTTCGGCCCTTCGACCGATCCATCCGGCAATTCCACACATTGTCCCCCCTAGGCGCGCGCATTCCTCACTTCAGTACAACAAATGTGTTAAACACTTCGTGCCAATACAACCCAACCGGGAGAAAAGCTGCTACGGGCCGTTCCTCGATCAAGCCTGGCGGTCAGGGGTTGCCACCGGTTGTTCGCTGGTGAGGGGGAGTGACGGCACCTATGGCAGGCCCAATGCCTGCAGCATCTCCGGGTCGGGTACCGGGGGGCCATCGGGCCGGATGAGGCTCATCCCATAGGGATTGGAGAACTCCCAGACAGACCATGGGATCGCAAAGCGTTCGGCCTCTCGGCGCACTGCCTTGAGATAGCGCGAACGGTCGGCCTCAAAGGCGCCCATGCGGCCGTCCGCTGACATGAGGATAGCGCCGAATTCGCCCATGAAGAGCCGCCGGCTGGGAATGCCATGGCCTTCAGCCCAGTCGACAGCCTGGCGAAAGCTCGCCTCCAGTTGGCTCTGGCCCCAGTTCTGCTCGAAATATTTCGCGATTGCTTGGCGCGCGGTGGCCATGTTCATCATCTGCTCGACCCTGCTCAAGCCGGCAGCTTCCATCCGCGCTCTAAGGGTTTCGGTCACCACTTCGGGTGTACTGCTGTCGGCCGGCCAGGGAAGTCCCGAAGCAAAGCTGATTGTGTCATCGGGCCGCTGGTGGGTGAAGCTGTGCGGCTCATACATATGGAAGCTGTAATAGAGGTTTGGGTCATCAAAGCCGGGGCTGAGGTTGACCAATCCGGCAATGCTGCCGCCGCAGGCGCCGGTTGCAACGATGGTAAGTTCGCTGCTGACCGCTCGAATGTCGTGGACGGTCCCTGCCATGATCCGCTGCCAGTCATCGCTGCCGCTCGCATCGCATGGGTAGTATGCGGGTTCGTTGTAAGGTTCGAGGGCGACTCTGTCGGTGCCTATCTTGACCAGCATGGCGGCGACCGCCACAACCATTTGACGATAGCGGGCAACGCCCTCGCTGTCGGCGCCGCCATAGATCATCTCCATGCTGTAGTCGGGAACCTGAGTGACGCCATGCAGGTCGAAAACCACCTTGAGGCCGGTCGACGTGATCCGCTCGACGGCGGCGGCAAGTATGTCCAGCGCCTGCTGCCGCCTGGCGCCCTCGCTGGCAAGCAGCGGGCCGGGATCGACGCTCAGCCGGACGAAGTCGAAGCCCATCGATCGGATGTGGGCAAACACCTCCCCGGACGGCCAGTCGGTGAGCGGCCTGCTTTCCGCAAGCCACTCCTTTTCGCTGCGATAGGGCGGCCAAACGTAGGTTCCGTCTTTCTCCACCGGCGACCAGTTGAGCCACTGATGCACGCCAACGCCGCGCTTGAGAGGGATGGGCGCTGCGTCGGCCGCCACAAGCAAGGCGAGCACCCAGGCAACAACATACACCGCTTTTCCCATCGCTCCCTCCGCATGCTCGCGGGAGATATTAACCGCAACGAACGGGAAAGAAGATTGCCGGCCCGCAGCTTTTCGACGGCATGGTATACAAGGACCGAAACCCGGACGGAGCCTGCATGAGAATCGGCTGGTACATCAACCGATTGCGCAGCATGGGACCGGCCGAGGTGTTGCACCGGCTGGTGGAGCAACGTCGAAGGATCGCGTCGCGCCGCCGCGATGATGGGTGGGAGCGCTATCCATCGCCGCAGTTGCACCCGGTGCTGCCCGGATTTCGTCATGCTGCGCTGGCAGCGACCGACGCTCAACGGCAAGCCCTAGCGGCGGCCGCGCAAGAGATGCTTCAGGGCCGTTTTTCGGCACTCGGGCGGACATGGCCAAAGCGCGAGCCCGATCTTTTGTTTCCTGCTGAGCTTTGGCGTCTTGATCCGGTGACCGGCAGGCTTTGGCCTGGCCCCGAGGCTCATACTTTCGACATCGATTTTCGCCATGGCGGCGACCTTGGCGATATAAAATATGTCTGGGAGATCAACCGGCTGCAGCAATTGCCGCCACTGGCTGCACACCTGCTCCTCAGCGAGGATAATCGGTCCCGGAGTGCCATTGAGTTGGCGATCGGCAGTTGGTATTCCGCCAATCCGCCGTTCCGAGGCATTGGCTGGGCTTCCGGCATCGAAGTAGCGCTGCGAGCCATCAGCCTGATCGTCACCCTGGACCTCGTCCGCGACCGGCTTGACCCGGCGACACTGCGGAAAGCCGGTGAAATACTCGCGGCAAGCGCCTATTGGCTGCCGCGGTTTCCATCGCGATATTCCTCCGCCAACAACCATCTCGTCGCGGAATTGGCTGGCGAATATCTGGTCGGCCTGGCGCTCGGAGCCGAAACCGAAATTGCCCGCAGCGCCCTCCTGAATGAGACGCACAAGCAGATTCTTGCCGACGGCGCCGGTGCCGAGCAAACGCCGACCTATGCAGCCTTCAGCGCCGAACTCATCTTGCTGTGCGCCGCCGCGGCACGCCAGGCGGGAACGCCGTTTCCCTCGGCTGTCGAAGCGCGTCTGGGCGCCTTCGCCAATTTCGTCGGCTGGCTGCCACAGAAAGCCGCCCGCTTCGGCGACGACGATGAGGGCCATGTGCTGAAGCTGGGCGACGAGCCGAACTATATCCGATCCGTCGCGGCCGCCATCCACGGCTTACTGGGGACGCCCGGCAACACGCCGGAGCCTGACGATTTTCGTTCGCTTTTCTTTGGTGCGCCGTCGGGCCCGGCGCCCGCGGTGCATGGCTTGCAGACATTCGCGCAAGGCGGGCTCTCAGTCTGGCGCGGAGCAATGAATGGCCGCAATGTCGAACTGACGTTCGATCATGGACCGCTTGGCTATCTCTCGATAGCGGCGCACGGCCATGCCGACGCGCTGTCGCTTACCCTGTGCATCGACGGTGAGCCGGTGCTGGTCGATCCCGGCACCTGGCTCTACGGTTCGGGAGGCGCATGGCGCGACTGGTTCCGCTCCACACCGGCGCACAACACGCTGAACATCGAGGGTAAAAGCCAAAGCACCATCGCTGGAAATTTCAACTGGTCGCACAAGGCAGTCGCAGCGCTGGTGGAGAGCGAGCCGGGAACGCACTGGAGGCTGAGCGCCCGGCATGACGGCTATAGAAGCCGCTTCGGCGTCGTGCATCAGCGCACTTTGGCGCGCCAGGCCGATGGCATCCTCATCACCGACCAACTGCTCGGCGGCAGGCGCCAGTCCGAGATCGTCTTCCAGCTGGCGGCCGGTCTCCATGCCGACCGGCACGAAAATACGGTCACGGTGTTGCGCGGCGACGAGGCGCTGTTGGCCATCCGCTTTCCTGATGCTGCGCTCGATATCGGCGCCGGCGGTGACATGCCGGGCCGAGGCGGTTGGGTTTCACTGCGTTTTGGCACCAGGCAGCAAGCCGAACGGCTCGCTTGGCACGGCGAAGTGGGCGAAACCGGGATCGATATCCATCTTGCCCCAATTCACCCGCCGCAACGGAAAAAACCGGCGCCAACGTAGAGTTGCCGGGCGAGTTCCAGCCGTATTCGACATTAATTACGTTTGGACATTTAGCGGTTTCGTTACCGTTGATCTGCTAGTCTCGCACCATCCAGCCTGCTTTGCCCGCCGTGCCCGCAACAGCCACTGGTTGCAGGCGGCGTAGCGAGTTTGGCGGGAATTTTGTGCTTTGCTATTCGCCAGATCGCCTTCTTACGACCCCAGACTGCCTTCTTACGACCAGGAGCCGCTGCAACGATGTTTTCCGAATTTGCCAGAGCGATTGTGGAAAAGCTTTCGAACGTCAATCTGACCACGCTCGGCCTGCTTCTCCTCACCGCACTGGGCAGCGCGGTGATCGCCTACTGGCGAACTGTCGAACATAAATCCCTCAGGGACTTTTTCGACTTCGCCTTCCCGCCGGAAGTCATCCTGCACCCGTCGGCGCGAGCCGACGCCCTGTTCTGGATTACGAAACGGGCGATGATGCCTTTCCTGCTCATTCCTGCCGGCGTCACCTTCGTCGTCGCGGTGGGCTATGGCACACGCGAGGCAATCGGCTGGCTCTTTAACATCCACGCGCTGCTTCTCGCCGGCCCGGCGGGACCGGTGACGATCGTCATCTTCACCGCAACCATGCTGGTCGCCTATGACATTTCATACTACCTGTACCACGTCGCCCAGCACCGCTTCCCGTTCCTGTGGGAATTGCACAAGGTGCATCATTCGGCCGAGGTGATGGTGGGGATCACCAAGGACCGGGTTCATCCGCTGGACGATCTGATGAACCGTATGTGGGATGGCGTCATCCCGGGCATCTGCTTCGGTATCTGGAGCCTGATCGCACTCGATCCGGTAGAGGTCGCTATCTTCGGCATCAACGTCTACGTCATCCGCAACATCCTGATGATGGACTTTGTTCGCCATACGCATCTCAAGATATCGTTCGGCCCGTTGAACAACATCATCCTGTGTCCGCACTGGCACCAGGTGCATCACAGCATCGACCCGCGTCACTACGATAAGAATTTCGGCCTGCTTTTTTCGTTCTGGGATCGTCTGTTCGGAACGCAATTTGTCCCGGAGCCGGATGAAGACCTGAAATTTGGCCTGGTCGATCGCGATGTGCGCGATTACCAGTCGCTCTTTGGGCTCTACATCCTGCCGCTCAAGAAGATGGCAAGGCATGTCATGCGACTGTTTCACAGACGGCCCAATGTGGTCGCGCAGCCACAGGACAGTTCTCCTTCATGAACACCGCCGTTTCCATCGACGTCCTAGGCGCGGAGCGCCTGGAAATCGTCCGTTCGGCGGATCGCCTGGCTGCGGTCGAAGCCGCTTGGATGGAGCTTTGGCATCGCACCGACGGGCTGATCTTTCAAAGCCATGCCTGGATTTCGGCATGGTGGAGTACCGTACAACGCCGTGACCAGCGCGCATTGCGGATCGGCCTGGTCTGGAAGGGCGAGAAACTCGTCGGCGTCGTTCCGCTGGCGATCGGCAGGCGCAGGGGGCTGCGGTTTCTCGAATGGGCGGCCGGCAGCTATACCGACTATGGGGATATTCTCGTTGCTCCGGAATGCTCGTTGTCGGCGCTGCAGGAGCTATGGACCCAACTCTGCGATGCAGGTGGCTTCGATCTTGCCTTGATCAGTCGTCTCTCGCCGGATGCGGCGGCCCGCAAAATTTTCACGCCGGGAGCTTCCGGCGGCATCAGGCTTCGTCACTTTCACCGAACGGAAGTCAGCTATCGCGTTGCCGGACAATGGGAAAGCGGAGCGGCATGGTTTGCGGACCAGTCGAAAAAGACGCGCCAGAACTATCGGCGCGGCATCAAAGCGCTGGAAGAAGCCGGAGAGGTGAGATTTCGCCTGCTTGCGCCCGACGAGCCGCTGCAACCGGTACTGGAACGCCTCGCGGCCTTGAAACGGAAATGGCTGACCGAGCGCATGCGTGAGTCAGACCTCTTCGAAGAGGGCGTGCCAGTACTCGCCGCGCTCGTCGATGCGCTGGCGCGCGCCGGCGTGCTGCATATCTTCGTCCTCGAATGCAATGGCGTGATGGTCGCGGTGTCGATCAACTTCGTCCAGCACGATGTGATGATGGCCTTCGTGACGACGTTCGATCCGGATTTCGGCCGGGCGTCGCCGGGTGTGATCCTGTTGATGGATTACGTACAGTGGTCGATCGATCACGGCTTGAGCATTGTCGATTTCCTCTGTGGCGCAGAGTCGTTCAAACACAAATTCTCAACGCAGGCGGTTACGCTGGAATCCGTCATCGGAACGCGCACGGCACAGGGTGCGCTTGCATCTCTTGCCGATCGTGTCCTTCAGACCGTCAGGCATATGCGCGAGCGTTCATCGGCACCACCAGAGGGACGCGATGCGCCCGCTCAAGCCGAAACAGCCTTGGACTAAAGCGCGTCGCGTTCGATCGGCCTCATGCGACGCGCTTTAGATTCTTGTTTTTATCCATGTCGTTATCGCTAAACCGCTGCACACTTTTGCGCGACATGCATCAGAACGGTTCATCGTTTCACGGAAACGCCGAACCGCTCCATCTTTTTTGTTTTGACGCAATTCCGGACGAAAACCGTTCACACTTTTCCTGGAATTGCTGTAGCGGCCCGCTCGCAAAAAGCTCAAATGAAGCGCGGTATGGGTCCGTTTTGCGGCGTGGTGCGGTCGCCGAGATCGAGGAAGATTTCGTCGATGTAGCACCATCCCCAACCTTCCGGCGGATCGTAGCCTTCGATGACAGGATGGCCGGTTGCCCGAAAATGCTTGGTGGCATGACGGTTGGGCGAGTCGTCGCAGCAGCCGACATGGCCGCATGTGCGGCAGAGCCGCAGATGCACCCACTGCGAACCGCTCTTCAGGCATTCCTCGCAACCGAGCGCGCTCGGCGTCACGTCGCGAATATCCCCGGCATGCCTGCATTCGTCTGCCATCATACGCTCCTGACCAGTTGTGGCGCCACGGCGAGACTGCCATCGTGCGCGAGATATGCGTGCAGCGCTGCAACCACCTGGGCGCCTTCGCCGACGGCAGCGGCGACGCGCTTGATCGAGCCGGAGCGCACGTCGCCGATGGCGAACACGCCGCCGCGGTTCGTCTCCAGTGCACCACGTTCCTGGCCAATGTCAGGCCCGGTGCGAACGAAGCCCTTCGCGTCCAACGCCACGCCGCATTGCGCCAGCCAGTCGGTGTTCGGGTCGGCGCCGATGAACAGGAAGAGGTGGCGGATCGGACGTGCTGTCTCGGTGTCGCGGTTGCGCCAGCGCACTTTGCTAAGATTGCCGTCGTCGCCTTCCAGCGCCGTGATCTGCGTCTCAGCCAGCACTTCGATGTTCGGCTGTGCCCTGACGCGCTCCACCAGATAACGCGACATGCTCGCATCGAGGCTGCTGCCGCGCGCCAGCAGCCATACCTTGTTCACATGCGCCGCCAGATAGACGGCAGCCTGGCCAGCCGAATTGCCGGCGCCGACCAGGGCTACCTCTTGCCCGGCACAAAGCCGCGCTTCGATTGGCGAAGCCCAGTAATGCACGGAGGTTCCCTCGAATTGCGCCAGGTTTGCCATGTCGAGGCGGCGATAGCGCGCTCCGCTGGCGATCACCACCGACCGTGCCCGCACGGTCTCCCCGCTGCCGACAGCGAGCGTGTAGTGGGCGCCGGACGTGTCGCTTGCACTGCCCAGCCGCTTCGCCTCGTCCGGTATCACCATCTCGACGCCGAATTTCTGCGCCTGATTGTAGGCGCGCGCCATCAGCGCCATCCCCGAAATGCCGGTCGGGAAACCGAGATAGTTCTCGATGCGCGAGGAGGCGCCCGCCTGTCCACCAAAGGCACGGCAATCGAGCACGATCGTCGACAACCCTTCGGAAGCCGCGTAGACGGCCGCCGCGAGGCCGGCCGGTCCGGCGCCGACAATGGCCACGTCGTACAGCTTGCCGGCGTCGATCGGCCTCACCAGGCCGATGCAGCGGGCAAGCTCGTTCTCTCCGGGATTGAGCAGCAGCTTGCCGTTCGGACAGAGCACGATCGGCAAATGGTGGATATCGACATGGAAGCGTTCGATCAGCGTCTTGGCGCAAGAATCGGTAGCCGAATCGAGAACCCGATGCGGCTGACCGCTGCGGGCCAGAAAACCTTGCAGCCGCAACACGTCGCCGCTGTCGACCGGTCCGACAATGATCGGTCCGGCTGTGCCGCTCTCGAGCAGGCCGACACGACGCAGGATCAGCGCCCGCATGATGCGCTCGCCGAGGTTTGCTTCCTGCACCATCAGGTCCCGCAGCCTTTGCGAGGGGATGACGAGCGCGTCGACCGGCTCGACCGCCTCCACATCCACCAGTGAGGGTCGGGCTGAAAGCTGCGCCAACTCGCCGACGAAATTGCCTGCACCGTGCGTGACGATTGTTTCGCGCCGGCCGAAGCTGCCGCCCTGGATGATATCCACCTTGCCGGACAGGACCACGATCAGACCGGGCGCCAGCTCACCGGCTTTGACGATCTGTTCGCCTGTGGCATAGGACACGGCTTCGCCGAAACGGCCCATGCGGTCCAGGTCCGCCTCAGTCAGCGCTGGAAACATCTGATCGCGACGGGCAATGGAGGTCGGATTGGCGGATTGAGACATGGTTCGAACCTATCGCCGGTGTCCGACAGTTTGAAGCGGTTTTTTGCGGCTTGCGGCCGGTAGGAACCTAGCCCGCCTGTCGGTAAACGCTGTGCCCTTCGCTTCGCAGTTAACTGACGGCGGCCCGTGCGACGGTGTCGTCGCGACGTGCCTCACAATCCGTTGCATCTCCTTGATTTGTTTGATTTGCGCATCCCGGCAAACCCGGCGCATGCTGCTTCAGCCGGCACCTGTCTAAGCCGGCCAGGCCCGGCGCGCCGTCCTGTGTCAAACTCTCGGCCGCCGGGCTTCTGGACAGCAGAAGACGGCCTGTGTCCGTGCACTCCGCAAACGGGCCTGCGGCCTGTTGTTCGGCGAGTGCTCAGGCAGCTACCTGAAGCACAATCTTGCCGCGCGTGTGCTGCTTCTCGAGCTGTTCCTCGGCTCTGGCGACTTCCTCAAGAGGATAGATTGCCTGCACGAATGGCCTGACCTTCCCGGCGTCGATGAGGCGGCTGATCTCGGCAAGCTGTGCCGCGTTCGGCTTGGTCAAATAGGAAACGCCGCGAGCCCGATGCTGGCGGGCCTTTTCCGCCGACGGTTCGGAAAGCGTTGAGACGAGCGTCCCGCCGGGCTTGAGCACGTCCCACGAGCGGTCCTGTGTTTCACCCGCTACCAGGTCGAAGACGAGGTCGACGTCCTCGACAACCTCCTCGAAGCGCTGGTTCTTGTAATCGACCGCCTGGTCGGCGCCAAGCGCGCGGACGAAATTGAAATCCTGCGCGGAAACGGTCGTCGCGACGAAGGCGCCCGCAGCCTTTGCAAACTGCACCGCCAGATGACCGACGCCGCCGGCGCCACCATGGATGAGGACCCGCTGCCCGGATTTGAGACCGCCGTGATCGAAAAGGCCTTGCCACGCGGTAAGGCCCGCAAGTGGCACGGCGGCGGCTTCGGCGTGGCTTAAGCGTTGCGGCTTCGCCGCCGCCTCCGTTGCCTTGACGACGACATATTCGGCGTTGCCGCCGCGGTCGTTGCCGAGCATGGCATATAGCGGATCGCCCTTCTTCAGCGTATGGGCCCGCGTGCCGCACAGTTCCACCACACCGGATACGTCGCGGCCGAGCGTGACGGGCAGATCCGCGCCCGAAGAGCCCTCGCGAACCTTGTAGTCGACGGGATTGACGCTTGCCGCGTAGACCTTGAGCGTGACCTCGTCGTCATGCGGCTGAGGCAACGGAACCGCATCCAGCGAAAGAACCTCCGGTCCACCAAAATCGTGGATACGGACGGCCTTCATAGTAATCATGGCTTGCTCCTCATCGGGTTGCAGTCCAGTTCGCCTCTGAACAGTTTCGCCGGCAGGCCGGCGTCTATCCACCCGGCGGTTCGGTCGTAGCAAAGGCCGGCCGGTCGTGCGGGGTCAGTGTATCGTTTGCGAATGCTCGCCGCCGGGTTGCGAGATGCCGCTTAGCGCTTCACCTGCTGTCGCCGTCTCGCTGTTGGTGGCGAGGTCGCCCAGCGAAACGATGCCGACCAGGCGCTTGTCGCGGTTTAGCACCGGCAACCGGCGCACTTTCAGGTCAGCCATGTTGCGCAGAACATCCTCCGCGTCTTCGTCTTCGAAGCAATACCTGACCTCGGTGCTCATCACTTCCCGTACCTTGGCGTCAGGTGTCTTGCCTTGGGCGACGCCGCGGATTGCGATGTCGCGATCGGTTACCATGCCGACAAGCCGGTCGTTCTCGCCCACCGGCATTGCGCCGGCATCGAGGCGACCCATCATTTCTGCCGCATCGCGCAGGGTTTGCTGCGGACTGGCGATCTCGACGTCCTTTGTCATGCAGTTGCCGACTTTCATTTTAACCTCCATTGGTTGCAGGGCCCGCCGCCGGTTTCCATGATGGAAGGGTGAATGAGCGCCAGCGCAAAACGTTCCATGGCAAGACCCGTTTCGAGCGCTTCGCCAAAATCACCCTTGCCATCCTCCATACCGACCGCCCTTCAGGCGGTCGGCCCGGGAAAGGTCGGTTCCGAAGGAATTTCGGAAGGCGTGCCAGGAGGAATTCCGATTGGCTCCTGGTCCGGCGTTGGAATTGGATCCGGCGAGGGCGGGGGTACGCCTGGAGGTTCTGCCGGCGGAGTCTCCGGCGGGGCAGGCGGCCGGGCCGGCTCCGGATTGGGATTGTCCGGCAGTGGATTCGGGTTGTTCGGATCGGGATTGTTCATCGATCACTCCCGTGACATCTGTGGCCTGATCTCCGCCAAGAGCGGGTTGCGGCAGCGGCGAGCAGGCTCTCCTGTCCTAAACCAAGGGGAAGCAAAAGCGTTCCCACATCCGATGCCAAGCGATGCCAACCTATCGGGCGGTTCCCAGGCTGGCATACATTCCGTTGGTGCGGAATTGCGTCGGGTTGACGCCGTAGAGGCGGCGGAAGACCTTCGAAAAATAATTGGCATCCTCGAAGCCGCACATGATGGCGACCTCCTTGACCGGCAGGAAATCGGCCTTCGTCAGCAACTTCGCCGCGCGCTGCAGTCGCTGCTGCAGTACGAATTCGGCGGGTGGAAGTCCCTCGCTCTCGGCGAAGCAGCGCGAGAAATGCGCACGGCTCAGGCCGCTGATCTCGGCGAGATCGGCAACGCGGAGCGGCCTGTCGAGGTTGGCCTTGATGTGATCGATGACCGGCTGCATGGCGCTCTTGTCGTCGGTGACGGCATGCGAGCCGAAGACATCGTCGTAGAGCGCCATGGCTGCTTCATAGGCGACGGCCGACGCGGCTCCGGGCGAGACCGCGCCCGTGATCAGGCGCACGCTGCAATCGGCCAGATGATCGATCGTCGAGGGCTTCAGCCGTAGCACGGGACCGACGGCGGCAAGGATCGACTTGTGGATGCGCAGTGCCTCCTCGCCGTTCATCGATATCCAGAAGAATTCCCAGCGTTCGCCCCTGGCCAGCCAGTAACGGTGGTTGTGCGGCACGAGAACCAGCAACGTATCGCCCTTTTGCAGGCGGTAGTTCCGGTTCTCGTAGCGCAATCGGCCGGTGCCGCTGATCGTGTGCTGGAGCACGGTAAACGGCGTCTGGCCGCGCCTGCGCCCATCCCAGTCGTAGACCTCGTTCTCGCGAACTTCATAGCCGGTGCTTGTCGGCATGGTGTGCAGGCGCTGGCGGCCGCGCGGCAGCGATACCGTCCTGCCCGCCGGCCCGGCGTCGATCAAGTTCCGCAGCACAAAATTACCCCTAAAAGCATAATCCTTCTCTGGTCGCGTGCTGAATTAGGCGCATAATCCCTCGAGAAAAGCAAAAGAAACCGCGGTCAAAGAGCGGACGGGAGGAAGTGCCGGATTCCAGCCTGCATGCCACGGCAGGCGGGCCGGGCCTCTTTTCGCCGCCTTTGCCCTAGCATTCGATCAGGTCGAGGTGAGACTGATGAGTTTCAAGATCGCTATCATCGGTGCCGGAAGCGTCGGCTTCACCAAGAAGCTCTTTACCGACATTTTGTGCGTTCCTGAATTCAGGGATGTCGAATTCGCGCTGACCGATCTCAGCGAGCGCAACCTTCAGATGATCAAGTCGATCCTCGACAGGGTCGTCGAATTCAACAGGCTGCCGACCAAGGTTACGGCAACGACCGACCGCCGTGCTGCCCTCGAGGGTGCCCGCTACGTCATCAGCTGCGTTCGCGTCGGCGGTCTCGAAGCCTATGCCGACGACATCCGCATTCCGCTGAAGTATGGCATCGACCAATGCGTCGGCGACACGATCTGCGCCGGCGGCATCCTCTACGGCCAGCGCAACATTCCGGTAATCCTCGATTTCTGCAAGGACATCCTCGAAGTCGCCGAGCCTGGGGCGAAATTCCTGAACTACGCCAACCCAATGGCCATGAACACCTGGGCGGCGATCGAATATGGCAAGGTCGATACTGTCGGCCTCTGCCACGGCGTCCAGCATGGCGCCGACCAGATCGCCGAAGTGCTCGGCGCCAAGTCGCGCACCGAGCTCGACTACATCTGCTCCGGCATCAATCACCAGACCTGGTTCATCGACCTGCGTCTCAACGGCCGCAAGATCGGCAAGGACGAGCTGGTTGCCGCCTTCGAGGCGCATCCGGTCTATTCGCAGCAGGAAAAGCTGCGCATCGACGTCCTGAAGCGCTTCGGCGTCTATTCGACCGAAAGCAACGGCCATCTTTCCGAATACCTGCCATGGTATCGCAAGCGGCCGGACGAAATCACCCGCTGGATCGACATGTCCGACTGGATCCACGGCGAGACCGGCGGCTACCTTCGTTATTCGACCGAAACGCGCAACTGGTTCGAAACCGAATTCCCACAATTTCTCGAATCCGCCGCCAGGCCGATAGACCCCGCCAAACGCTCCAACGAGCATGCCAGCCACATTCTCGAAGCGCTGGAGACGAACCGCGTTTATCGCGGCCACTTCAACGTCAAGAACAACGGCATCATCACCACCCTGCCGCAGGACGCGATTGTCGAGTCGCCCGGCTTCGTCGACCGCTTCGGTATCAACATGGCGGCAGGCATCACGCTGCCGGAGGCCTGCGCTGCCACTTGCATTTCCTCGATCAACGTCCAGCGCATGTCGGTTCATGCGGCAATCTCCGGCGATATCGACCTGCTGAAGCTCGCGGTCCTGCACGACCCGCTGGTCGGCGCGGTTTCGACGCCGGAAGAGGTTTGGCAAATGGTGGACGAGATGGTCGTCGCCCAGTCCCGCTGGCTCCCGCAATATGCCGATGCGGTGCCGGCCGCGAAGGAGCGGCTTTCGAAATCCAGGGTCAAGACCCGCGAATGGGCCGGTGCGGCGCGACGCGACGTCCGTTCGATCGAGGAATTGCGTGCGGAAAAATCGGCTCTCAAGCAGGCCGTCTGAATTTCATCAGGACGGACTGCGGTAAAGTTTCGGAGGGATTTTCGGCGCCGCACCGTCTGCATATCGTTCGAGGAGAAATGGAGCGGCGTCAACGCGCTCCTGAACAACAGGGAGGAGAGACGATGAGGAACTTTCGAAACATTGGCATTCTCGCCGGGCTGGCGCTTAGCGTCTCGGCCTCGGCGCTGAGCGCATATGCATCCGAGCCGACGGTGCCGCCGGTGCCCGCGCAATTTCCCGCCGAGGGAAAGATCAAACACGTCGCGCGCGACTCGATCCTGGAGTTCAAGGCACTTCCAGAATACCACGAACCCGATTGGGTCACCGACAAATACGTCAAGGCAGGCAAGCTGCCGCCGGTCAAGGACCGGCTGCCTAAGGAGCCGCTGGTCTTCAAGACCGGCAATATGCCGGACGGCGTCGGTGTCTACGGTGACACCATGCGCCATGTCATCGGCGGCCGGCCGGAGGGCTGGAACTATGGCGCCGGCCAGACGCAGGGCTGGGGCGGCATCGACATCGGCCTTTCCGAATGCCTGACGCGCACCGCACCGCTTTTCCAGGTCGAGGCCAAGGACACGGAGCCGCTGCCTAACCTCGCCAGGAGTTGGGACTGGTCGAAGGACGGCCACACGCTGACGATGCATCTGGTCGCGGGCGCGAAATGGTCGGACGGCGTTCCGTTCAACGCCGACGATGTGATGTTCTACTGGGACGACGAGGTGATCGACCCTAATGTGTCGCCGCTGAACGGCGCGACGCAGGAGACCTTCGGCGTCGGCACGACGTTGAAGAAAATCGACGACTATACCGTCGAGTGGACCTTCAAGGACGCCTTTCCGAAGCAATATCTCTACGCCATGGCTTACGGCACCTTCTGTCCGGGCCCGTCGCATATCCTCAAGCCGCAGCATCCGAAATATTCGAAGAACACCTACGAGCAGTTCAAGAACGCCTTCCCGCCGGAATATATGAACATGCCGGTGATGGGTGCCTGGGTGCCGGTGGCATACCGCCCCGACGACATCATCGTCATGCGCCGCAATCCGTACTATTGGAAGGTCGACGAGAAGGGCAACCAGCTGCCGTATCTCAACGAGCTGCATTACAAGCTGTCGACCTGGGCCGACCGCGACGTTCAGGCGGTGTCGGGGGCGGGCGACTTCTCCAATCTGGAGCAGCCGGAGAACTTCGTCGCCTCGCTGAAGCGAGCGGCGCAAAAGGACGCGCCGGCACGGCTTGCCTTCGGCCCGCGGCTGATCGGCTATAATCTGCGCATGAATTTCTCAGCCAATGGCTGGGGCAACCCCGACGAGCGCGGACAGGCGGTACGCGAGCTGAACCGCAACGAGGATTTCCGCAAGGGCGTCACCATGGCGCTCGACCGCAAGGCGCTCGGCGACTCGCTGGTCAAGGGTCCGTTCACTGCCATCTATCCGGGCGGCTTCTCCTCGGGTACGAGCTTCTACGACCGGAAGTCGACGGTCTACTACCCCTTCGATCTCGAAGGCGCCAAGGCGGAACTCGCCAAGGCAGGCCTGAAGGACACCGACGGCGACGGGTTCGTCAATTTTCCTGCCGGCACCGCCGGCGGCAAGAATGTCGAGATCGTGATGCTCGTCAACAACGATTACACCACCGACAAGAGCCTCGCGGAGGGCATCGTCGGCCAGATGGAGAAGCTAGGTCTTCGCGTTGTCCTGAACGGGTTGAACGGTACCCAGCGCGATCAGGCTAATTACTCCGGTCGCTTCGACTGGCTGGTAAGGCGCAACGAAACGGAGCTCACCTCGGTAGTGCAGAACACCGAGCAACTGGCGCCGGTCGGTCCACGCACCAGCTGGAACCACCGCGCTCCGGAAAACGGCCAGGTTGATCTGATGCCGTTCGAGAAGGACCTTGTCGACATCGTCAACAAGTTCGTCTCGGCGCAGGACAATGACCAGCGCGCCAGTCTGATGAAGCAGTTCCAGAAGGTCTCGACGGAACACGTCTATACCGTCGGGCTCACCGAATATCCCGGCGCGCTGATCATCAACAAACGTTTCTCCAATATCCCGCAGGGAACGCCGATCTTCATGTTCAACTGGGCCGAGGACTCGATCGTCCGCGAGCGGGTCTGGGTGGCCGCCGACAAGCAGCAGAAATATGAACTGTTTCCCGAGCAGCTTCCCGGAAAGCCCGGCGACAAGGGTCCGACGAACTGAGTTTCCTCCCCTGACTTGAAAATTCCCGGCCGCGCTGCTGGCGCGGCCGGGACAAAGCCAGCGGTGAGGGATAACTGAGAACCTGAGCGAGGAGAAAAACGGTCGATGCTGCGATTTCTGCTTATGCGCATAGCATCCGCAATACCGGTTCTCGCCATTTTGAGCGTGGTTACCTTCGCGATCATCCAGGCACCGCCGGGTAACTATGCCGACTATATCCGCTTGCAGCTCATCAACCAGGGTGGAGCCTCCTTTGCCGAGGCCGATGCCCAGGCGAAGGCTTACAGCGTGGAGCATGGCCTCGATAAGCCGGTTCCGCTCCAATACCTGAACTGGATCGCCGGCATCGTCACCCGCGGCGATTTCGGCCACAGCCTGTATTACAACAAGCCTGTCGCCGACGTGGTGGGCGAGCGGCTGCCGCGCACGCTGCTGCTTGCGCTTGTCTGCCACTTGTTGGCTTCGGTGCTGGGAATCGGCTTTGGCATCTGGGCGGCGACCCGGCAGTACAGCTGGATCGACAGTACGCTATCAGCGATTTCCTTTCTCGGCATGACGGTACCGCGCTTCCTGATGGCGCTGATCATCGTCTATCTGCTGGTCTTCCAGTTCAACGTCTCCGAGATCGGCAGCTTCTTTTCGCCGCAATTTGGCGGGGCGCCGTGGTCTTGGGCGAAGTTCGTCGATCTCGTCCGACATGTCTGGCCGGTTGTCGCCATCGCCACCTTCGGCGGGCTCGCCTACAACATGCGGGTGATGCGCGGCAATCTGCTCGACACGCTGAACGCGCAATATGTCGAAACCGCTCGCGCCAAGGGCCTCAGCGGCGGTGCGGTCGTCATGCGCCATGCGGTGCCCAATGCGCTGCATCCGCTGGTCATGTATCAGGGCGTGGTGCTGCCTTATATGCTGACCGGCGAGATCGAGACTGCGATCATCTTTGCCCTGCCGACCGTTGGCCCGGCGATCGTTGGTTCGATGGCGGTCGGCGACGTCTATGTCACGGCGACCTTCATGATGGTGCTGTCGGCGACGCTGATCGTCGGCAACATCATCGCCGACATGCTGCTCGTTATGCTCGACCCGCGTGTGCGCCAATATGCAGGGTCCTGAGATGCTTGCTTTCGAGCCCTCGCTGCCGCCACTTGCCGAGCAACCGGCCAAGGTCAAGCCGCGCGGCAATGAGAGCTACATCGCGCTCGTCTGGCGCCGCCTGAAACGGTCCTGGACCGGCATGGCCGGGCTCATCCTGGTTGCGTTTCTGGTGCTGCTGGCGGTGTTTGCCGACTTCTTCGCACCGATGGATCCCAAGGTGACCGATGTCGGCTTTGCCCCGCCGCAGATGATGAGCTTCCATGACAGAGACGGCAACTTCGTCTTCCAGCCACGCGTCTATGCCCTGGCGGATTCGGAAGACCTCGACCCGGTTACCTTCCAACCCGTCGTCGGGCCGGACTACGACCATCCGCGGCTGCTCGGCTTCTTCGTCAAGGGAGCGGAGTACAGACTGCTCGGCCTGCTTCCCGCGAACCGGCACTTCTTCGGCTCGACCGACGGCCAGCCGGTGCATTTCCTTGGCACCGACAAATTCGGCCGCGATGTGCTGGCTCGTGCGATCTATGGTTCGCGCATCTCGTTGATGATCGCATTGACCGTGGTCTTCATCGTCACCGTGATCGGCACGACGGTCGGCATGGTGTCGGGCTATTTCGGCGGCACATTCGATGTCTGGGTCCAGCGCTTCGTCGAACTGGTGCTCGCATTTCCGCAATTGCCGCTTTATCTGGCGCTGACGTCACTCGTTCCGGTGACGGCGCCGACGAATGTCTTTCTGGCCTTCGTGATCGTTGTCATGTCGGCACTCGGCTGGGCGCAGATGTCGCGCGAGGTGCGCGGCAAGACCCTGGCACTGGCGCGGATCGACTACGTTCGTGCGGCGATGGCGGTCGGCGCCACGGACGGCCGCATCATCATGCAACATATTTTTCCAAACGTGATGAGCCACGTCATCGTTGCGGTCACGTTGGCAATCCCCAGCGTGGTCCTGCTCGAATCCTTCCTTGGTTTTCTCGGCTTCGCGGTGAAGCCGCCGCTGATCTCCTGGGGCCTGATGCTGCAAGACACCGCGACCTATTCGGTCATCGGCACTTATCCCTGGATCCTCTCGCCGGTCGGCTTCGTGCTTGTCACCGTCTTCGCGTTCAACGCGCTTGGCGATGGACTGCGCGATGCGGTCGATCCGTATTGACGTGACATGATGCAACACGCGCTCGTCAAATCCTTCGCACCGCCTGTCCGGCTCGACCATGACGGCCGTTCGGAAAACCCGGTCATCGATGCCCGCAACATCGCCGTCGATTTCAAGGTCGAACACGGCATGGTCGAAGCCGTCAAGGACATCTCGTTCCAGCTCTATCGCGGCGAGACGATCGCCATTGTCGGCGAGTCCGGATCGGGCAAGTCGGTGACGGCGCGCACCGTCATGGGGCTGTTGTCGAAGCGCGCGGTGGTGTCGCCGAAATCGACCGTCGAATACAACGGCGCGAACATCCTGAAATTTTCCGAGCGTGCGCGGCGCAAACTGCGCGGCGACCGCATCTCGATGATCTTCCAGGAGCCGATGAGTTCGCTCAACCCGATCTACACGATCGGCAGCCAGATCGTCGAGGCGATACGGGTGCATCGCAAGATGAGCCGCAGGCAGGCCGAAGCAAGAGCGCTCGAGCTGCTGCAGCAGGTGCAGATTCCTGAACCCCAGGCGCGGCTGAAGCAATACCCGCACCAGCTTTCCGGCGGCCAACGCCAGCGTGTGATGATCGCCATGGCACTGGCCAACGATCCGGATGTGCTGATCGCCGATGAGCCGACGACGGCGCTCGACGTCACGGTTCAGGCGCAGATCCTCAATCTCATCCGAAACCTGCAGAAGAAACTGCGCATGGCGGTGATCCTGATCACGCACGACCTGACGGTGGTGCGGCAGTTCTCCGACTATGTCTACGTCATGCAGCATGGGGAGATGCGCGAGCACAATGTGACGGAGAAGCTGTTTGCCAATCCGCAGCATCCCTACACCTGTCACCTGCTTGCCTCCGAGCCGCGCGGCCAGGCAAATCCGTTGCCGGAAGGCGCCGACGTCATTCTTGAAGCCAAGGATGTGCGCGTCTCCTTCATGCTGCGGCATGGCACGTTCATGAGGCCGGACCTGCGCGAACTCGTCGCCGTCGACAGCCTCAGCCTGACACTTCTCCGGCACGAGACGCTGGGTCTCGTCGGCGAATCCGGATCGGGCAAAACCACCTTCGGCGAGGCGTTGCTCAGGCTCAACACCACGGACAGCGGCGAGATCTATTTCGATGGCCAGCCGATCCATGGCTGTTCGCGGGCGCAGATGCGGCCGTTGCGGTCGCGCATGCAGGTCGTCTTCCAGGATCCGTTCTCGTCGCTCAACCCGCGCATGACGATCGGCCAGATCATCGAGGAAGGGCTGGTCGTCAACCGCATGGGCGCCACCAGGAACGATCGGATCGAGCGGGTGCGCGAGGCGCTGATCAGCGCCGGCATGCCCGGCGATATCCTGTCGCGCTTCCCGCACGAGTTTTCCGGCGGCCAGCGCCAGCGTATTGCGATTGCCCGCGCCGTCGCGCTCGAACCCGAATTCATCGTGCTCGACGAGCCGACATCGGCGCTGGATCTCTCGGTCCAGGCGCAGATCATCGAACTGCTGCGCAAGCTGCAGCGCGAACGGGGCCTGAGCTACATCTTCATCTCGCACGACCTCAAGGTCGTGCGGGCGCTGTGCCATCGCGTCATCGTCATGCAGCACGGCCGGATCGTCGAAGAGGGGCCGGTCGACGAAGTCCTGTCCCATCCCAAAACCGCTTACACCGAACGGCTGGTCAAAGCCGCTTTCGAGGTAGCCTGATTGCTTATGCCGGAGGTCGTTGTGGCAAGAAATCCCAAGGTCGCTTTCATCGGAGCTGGCTCGACGGTGTTCATGAGGAACATCGTCGGCGACATATTGCAGCGTCCGGCTTTATCCGGCGCGACGATCGCGCTGATGGACATCAATCCGCAACGGCTCGAGGAAAGCGCAATCGTCGTCGGCAAGTTGATCTCGACGCTTGGCGTAAAGGCCAAAGCCGAAACCTATTCGGACCAGCGCAAGGGGCTGGCGGACGTCGATTTCGTCGTCGTCGCCTTCCAGATCGGCGGCTACGAGCCCTGCACGGTCACCGACTTCGAAGTTCCGAAGAAATACGGGCTGCGCCAGACCATCGCCGATACGCTCGGCGTCGGCGGCATCATGCGGGGCCTGAGAACCGTGCCGCATCTCTGGAAGATCTGCGAAGACATGCGCGCCATCTGCCCGCAGGCGATCATGCTGCAATATGTCAACCCGATGGCGATCAACACTTGGGCGATCGCGGAAAAATACCCCGACATCAAGCAGGTCGGCCTTTGCCATTCGGTGCAAGGCACGGCGATGGAGCTGGCGCATGACCTCGACATTCCCTACGAGGAAATTCGCTACCGCTCGGCCGGCATCAATCACATGGCCTTCTACCTGAAGTTCGAGCATCGCCAGCCGGACGGCTCCTACCGCAATCTCTATCCGGATCTGCTGCGCGCCTACAGCGAAGGGCGGGCGCCGAAGCCGGGGTGGAACCCGCGCTGCCCGAACAAGGTGCGCTACGAGATGCTGAAGCGCCTCGGTTACTTCGTCACCGAGAGCTCCGAACATTTCGCGGAATACACGCCCTATTTCATCAAGGACGGGCGCGAAGATCTGATCGAGAAATTCGGTATCCCGCTCGACGAATACCCGAAGCGCTGCATCGAGCAGATCGAACGCTGGAAGGGGCAAGCGGAAGCCTATCGCTCGGCTGACAAGATCGAAGTGGAGCAGTCGAAGGAATATGCGTCCTCGATCATGAACTCGGTCTGGACCGGCGAGCCGTCGGTGATCTACGGCAACGTCCGCAACAATGGCTGCATCACGTCATTGCCATATAATTGCGCCGCCGAGGTGCCATGCCTCGTCGACGCCTCGGGCATTCAACCCACGTTCATCGGCGACCTGCCGGTGCAACTCACCGCGCTGATCCGCACCAATATCAACGTCCAGGAGCTGACGGTCCAGGCGCTGATGACCGAGAACCGCGAGCACATCTATCACGCGGCGATGATGGACCCGCACACGGCGGCCGAGCTCGACCTCGACCAGATATGGTCGCTGGTCGATGATTTGCTGGTTGCGCATGGCGGTTGGCTGCCGGCCTGGGCGCGCGGAGCGCGCAGCGTTCGGGCGGCCTGAGGCGCCAATCCCACTCGGCTGTTCATTGTCGAGCAGGGCAGGGCTGCCCAGTTCATCGCTCTATGCCGACCGTAGGACCTGCTTTGAAAGCGGCGCGGCGTTGCCGGCCGATGTTTCGAAATCAAAGAGCTTCTGCGTCACCAGTGCAGCCGCTCCCCTTGCCCAGGAATTGTCCTCCCAGTCCAGCAGCATTGGTGGTGCCGCGCGAAAGGTATTTTTCCCAAGCGTCAGCCGCATTGGGCCAAACAGCGCATCGCCAAACGACACGGCTTCACCGCCGACGACAATGACCTCCGGGTCGGTGATGTTGACAAGATTGGCGAGATGCCGGCCGATGCCATGTCCGGCTTCTTCGAGAATGGCGACGGCTCGCGGTTCGCGGTCTGCCAAGGCTGCCATAAGGCTGACTTTGCTATCCGCTTCGTCGTGCCCGGTGGCTTCGCGCCAGGTGCGCAGGATCGCCGGCTCGGCGTAATAGGCCATCAAGCAGCCGCGTTTTCCGCACTCGCAAAGGCGGCCGTTCTCCTCATAAGAGCTGTGGCCGAACTTGCCGGCGGCACCGTTCGCGCCGCGATAGAGTTTGCCATCGAAGACGAGCGCGCAGCCGATTCCGACGCCGATCGCCAGCACAGCCATATTGCGGTGCTGGCGTCCCAGGCCGAAGAGTTGCTGGGCAATGGCATAGGCATTGGTGTCGTCCTCAAGCCACACGGGGACGTCTACCAGGTCGGCCAGCATCGGGCCAAGGGGAACGTTGTCCCAGTTGTAGCGATTGCTGCGGATACACACAGCCTTCTGGTTGTCTATGACGCCAGGCATTGAAACGCCGATCCCGGCAAGCTTGGCAGCGGGCCGATCGACAATCGAAATCAGCTCCGGTACCGCCTTGGCCAAGGTCGCTATGATATGGTCGGGATCGCTGTCCGAGAGCTTGACGCGCAGAGAGCCCAACGGATTGGTCGCAAGATCGGCGACCACGCATTCGACCGATCCGACCATCAGCTTGAAACCTATGGCAAGGCCGTTGGCATAGTTGATATCCACCGGAATAGGGCGGCGCCCAGCCGAGCCCACGACTGTCTTGCCTTCCATCAGCAGGCCCTCCTCGATGAGGTCGGCCACGACGAAGGTGACCGCTGCCGGACTAAGGCCCGTAACTGACGCTATGTCGGCCCGGCTGCGCGCTCCTTCCTGCCGCAAGAGATTGAGGATCAGTCTGCGGTTCATCGCCCGAGTCGTACTCGGGTCACCCTTGAGTTTCACGGATCCGCTTTCTTAATTTTGTAAATTAATTATTGCATCTCGAGAAAACATATGCATAAGTTGCCCGACTGTTCAACACCCGAACCGTGGTCAGCGAAATTAATCCGGTTAGCAATGTCACCGCGCTCTGAAGGGGCGGGCAAGCATATTCTCTTGCCCGGGAGGTGAGCTGCCGATCCGCGCCGTTGAAGAAGAACAACCGCGCCGGCCGGAGTGCCAGTAGAGAATTGACAACACGGGAGGAGTAACAATGACGTTCAAGTGGATTGGAAAGCCCTCTACGCGGCGCAATTTCCTGAAGGGAGCGGGCGGCATTTCCGCCGCAGCGCTCGCGGGCTTCCCGATGCCGGCACTCAGCCAGTCGAGCGAAGTCACCATCATTTCAGACGAAAACAATGCCGATGCCCTGCAGATTTTGCGGCGCATCGCGGCCGATTTCGAGAAGCAGTCAGGCACCAAAGTTGTAATCAACAACATGGATCACGAGGCCCACAAGACCGCGATCCGCAACTACCTTGTGGCCGGCGCGCCGGATATCTGCTTCTGGTTCTCCGGAAACCGCATGCGCGCTTTCGTCACCCGCGGCCTGTTCGACGACATTTCGGATCTGTTCGAGAAGGAGAAATATAAGGACGTGCTGGGTGCCACGACCGGTGCGGTCACGGTCGACGGCAAGCAGTATGGCCTGCCGACCGGCGGCACGATGTGGGGCATGTTCTATCGCAAGGACGTCTTTGCCGAGCACGGACTGACGGTACCGGCGACCTGGGACGAATTCCTGGCTTACGGCCAGAAATCCAAGGCTGCCGGCCTTATTCCGGTCAGCATCGGCACCAAGGAACTCTGGCCGGCGGCCGGATGGTTCGACCAGATGAACCTGCGGATCAACGGTCTCGACAAGCACTTTGCCTTGATGAACGCCAAGATGGCTTATACCGACCCGGCGCTGAAGGCTGTTTTCGACCACTGGGAAGAACTGATCAAGCAGGGTTTCTTCACGCCGGATCAGACGTCGTTCGGCTGGCAGGAGGCCGGCGCCTTCCTCGCCCAGAAGAAGGCCGGCATGATGAACCTCGGCGCCTTCGTGAAGGCTACTTTCCCTGAGCAGGATCTCGAGCAGCTGACATTCGCGCCTTTCCCGAAGATTGACGGCGCCCTCGACCGCTACGAAGAATTCTCGGTCAATTCGGTCCACATCCCGGCCAACGCCAAGAACAAGGCGGGTGCCCGCGAGTTCCTCGCCTTCTTCTACCAGCCGGAAAATTTCGGCCCTTATCTGGAACCTGGCGGCAACGTTCCGCCGCGCAACGACCTTCCGGCCAGCAAGGACCCGCTGGTCAACGCGGCTGTGGAAAGCCCGAAGACGGTGGCCGGCACGTCGCAATATTACGACCGCGATACCGATCCCGACATGGCCCAGGCCGGCCTGGTCGGCTTCCAGGAATTCATGGCCAAGCCGGAGCGCCGGGATGTCATTCTTCAGCGTCTCGAGGGAACTCGTCGCCGGATCTTCAAGATCTAGCGCCTCCCAGCGGAGGGGAGCGGGGTTCGTGCTCTGCTCCCCGATGCTTTCCGTGAATGAGGTCTCCCAAAATGACGAAGCTTTGGCGCCGCCATCGCTGGTGGTTGACACCGACACTCCTGATTCTGCCCGCCGCTGTGCTGTTTTCCGTCGTCATTCTGGCATCTGCGGTCGAGAGCCTATGGATTAGCCTGCACGAATGGGACGGCTTCAGCCCGATGGTCTGGATCGGCCTCGGCAACTACCGCGAACTGTTCGCCGACCCGCAGTTCTATGTTTCGCTGAAGAACAATCTGATCTGGTTGGTGATGTTCATGCTGGCGCCGCCGCTCGGCCTCGCCATCGCGCTGCTCGTCAACCAGAAAATCCGAGGTATGCGCCTGCTCAAATCGCTGTTCTTCATTCCGCTGGTGCTGGCTTCGGTTGCCGTCGGCGTTGTCTTCACCTGGGTCTATACGCCGGAATTCGGGCTTCTCGCGCTGATCTTCCGCACCTTCGGCGCGACCGCCCCGGCAGTGCTGTCGGATGAAAACTTCGTCACCTTCGCCGTCGTGATCGCAGCGTTGTGGCCGCAGATCGCCTTCTGCATGGTGCTCTATCTCGCCGGCCTCAACAATCTCAGCGAGGACCTGATCGGCGCCGGGCGGGTCGACGGCGCCAGGGGCTGGAACATGCTGCGCCACATCGTGTTGCCGCAGCTGACGCAGGTCACCTTTATCGCCATCGCCGTCACCGTCGTCGGCGCGCTGCGTTCCTTCGACATGGTCTCGGTGATGACCAGCGGCGGCCCCTTCGGTTCGTCCGAGGTGCTTGCCTATCAGATGTTCGAGCAGTCCATCTTTTCCTACCGCTTCGGCTATGGCGCGGCCATTGCTTCGGTGCTGTTCGTGATCATGGCGGTCTTCATCGCCTGGTACCTGACGCGGATGATCCGCGCCGATGAAAGGGGCGGCTGATGTTTCCTCGCCCGTTTCCCGAAACTGCTATTTGGCGGCGTCGCCTCTATGTCGTGCTGGTGACCGGCATCCTGATTGTCTGGCTGGCACCGCTCTTTGCCATCATTCTCACCTCGTTCCGCTCTACGCAGGATGTCATGGGCGGCAATCTGTGGGGCTGGCCGACGCAATTCGGCCTGGTCGACAACTACACGGCGGTCTTCACCCAGACGCCAATGGCCCGCTACTTCCTCAACAGCCTGACCATCACCATCCCCTCGGTGATGGGCGTTCTCATCTTGAGCACGCTCGCCGGGTTCGTGCTCGCCCGTTATCGGTTTCGCGGCAACATGCTCGTCTTCGCCCTGTTCGTCGGCGGAAACTTCCTGCCGCACCAGATCATGATGATCCCGGTGCGCGATCTCATGGTGCGGCTCAACCTCTACGACACGATGGCGGCCCTGATCATCTTCCACATCGCGTTCCAGACCGGGTTTGCGACACTGTTCATGCGCAACTTCATCGCCGCCTTGCCGGGAGAACTGTTTCAGGCCGCCAGGGCCGAGGGCGCGACGCCGTTTCAGACATTGGTACATGTCGTGGTCCCATTGGTGCGGCCGGCTCTCGCAGCGCTGGCCATCCTGCTCTTCACCTTTATCTGGAACGATTATTTCTGGGCGGTCGTGCTCACCATCAGCGATACCGTCAAACCGGTCACCGCCGGCCTCGCCAATCTGCGCGGCGAATGGGTCTCGGCCTGGAACCTGATCTCGGCTGGCACCATCGTCGTGGCTTTGCCGCCGGTTGCCATGTTCTTCCTAATGCAGAAGCACTTCATCACCGGCCTCACCATGGGAGCGGTCAAGGGATGAGCGACCATGGCTTCAAGGCGTCGCCCACCCGATCCGAAACTGATTTCGCAAGCAGGGCTCCATGACCAGTCTTGAACTCCGGCAGATACAAAAGAATTATGGCAGCTACCACGCGCTGCGCGGCATCGATCTCAGCGTCGAACAGGGCGAGTTCATTGTCACCGTTGGGCCGTCCGGCTGTGGCAAGTCAACGCTGTTGAAGATCATCGCCGGGCTTGAAACCGTCTCGACCGGTAAGATTCTCATCAACGGCCGTGATGTCACCACCACCGAGCCCGGTGAGCGCGGCATTGCCATGGTCTTCCAGTCCTATGCGCTTTACCCGCATATGACGGTCGCCGAGAACATGGGTTTCGGCCTGCGCATGGCGCATCGCCCCAAGGCCGAGATCGACGCCGCCGTGCTGCGAGCCGCCAAGATCCTTCGCATTGCCGACCAGCTCGACAAGCAGCCGAAACAGCTTTCCGGCGGCCAGCGTCAGCGTGTGGCCATCGGCCGTGCGATAACCCGCTCGCCCGACGTGTTCCTGTTCGACGAACCATTGTCCAACCTCGACGCAGCTTTGCGCACGCAGATGCGCGTCGAGCTTTCCGATCTGCATGCCAGGCTCGGCGCCACCATGGTCTATGTCACGCACGACCAGACCGAGGCGATGACAATGGCAAGCCGTATCGTCGTGCTCAATCGCGGCTCGGTCGAGCAGGTGGGCGCTCCGCTCGAACTCTATCGAAATCCGGCCAATCTCTTCGTCGCCGGCTTCCTCGGCGCACCCCGGATGAATTTTTTCGAAGTGACGGTCGCCGCTGTCTCCGGCGGCGCCGCCACGCTGTCGACCGCCGGTCTTTCTCCCTTGACTGTCGAATTGACGGAAGCTGCATCCGTACAGGTCGGGGATAGGGTGACGATGGGGATCCGGCCGGAGAGCATCAGCTTGGCCGCGGAAGAGACGGCGAGTTTTGCCGGACGGGCACGGCTGGTCGAGCATCTCGGCCGCGAGACCATCCTCTATGCCGACGCCGGCCCGCTGCAATGCGTCAGTTCCGAAAGCGGCAGCGGCAACGTCACCGTCCAGATCGGCCATGCAAGTGCCGTCGCTGCGGATGCGACCGTCGGCTTCAAGGTCGAGCCGCGTGACGTCTAGCTCTTTTCCTCTGTCGATGAGCGGACGATCAGTGCCCGCAAATCCACCATCACCGACTGATCTGCAGGAGTATCCTTCGTGAACAAGACTTCAAAAGGCCGCGCCCTGTCGGTCTGGCGCACGATCCAGACCGACCGCTTTCTGGTCGGCGCGCCGCACTACCCCAGCATGTGGACGAGAGTTACTTGGACAACGACGCCCGGCGCATGGCCGAGGCCGGCTTCAACGTCGCCCGCCTCGGCGAATTCGCCTGGCACATTTTCGAACCGCGTGAAGGCATCTTCGATTTCAGCCTGTTCGACCGGGCAATCGAGGGGCTGGCGCGTCACGGCGTCAACACGATCTTGTGCACGCCGACCGCCACTCCGCCGCGCTGGCTGACGGCAAAACATCCGGAAATCCTGCGGCGTGATGGAAATGGCCGGTCGATGAGCCACGGCTCACGCCAGTATGCCGATACCAGCAGCCCGGTGTTTCGCGACTATAGCCGCAAGATCACCAAGGCGATGGCGGACCACTACCGCGACAACACAAATGTCATTGGCTGGCAGACCGACAACGAACTCAACACCAGCATGCCGGAATCCTATTCGCCGTCGGCATTGAAGGAATTCCAAGCCTATCTCCAGGAAACCTACCAGACGATAGATAGGCTGAATTTCGCCTGGGGTGGCGACTTCTGGGCGACGGCTTACAGCGATTTCAGCGAAATTGTCTTCCCGCTGGAATTCTCACCGTCCTTTCCCGGTCCCGGTCACCTCCAGGACTACCACCGCTTTCTCGCCTTTTCGACAGCACGGTTCCAGCACGACCAGGTCGAGATCCTGAGAGAAGCGAATGCCAGTTGGTTTATCTTCCACAATCTCGGCGGATTGCGCGATATCGACTTTCGCGGCCAGTTCTCCACCGATCTCGACTTCGTCGGCTACGACATCTATCCGTTCCTCTATGACGAGTTCTTTCGCCTAGGCAACCACGCCAAGATCCAGGCGCTGCATCTCGACATCTGCAGGGGATTTTCCGGCAACTACATAGTGCCGGAACAACAGTCGGGCTTTGGCGCCCAGCCGGGCTTCTGCACGCTGACGCCGGAGCCGGGCGAAATGCGGCGCATGGCGATGTCGTCGGTTGCGCGTGGCGCCGATGGCATCATGTTCTTCCGCTGGCGTCCCGCGCATTTCGGCGCCGAGATATACTGGATGGGCATCATCGATCACGATGATGTCGCTCGCCGCCGCTATGACGAAGCGAGGCAGTTCGCCACCGAGATGACGGCGCTTAAAGACAAGATCCTAGGCACCCATGTGCGGATGGATGTCGGCATCGCCGGCTCGGACTTCGACAATCAGGAAGCCCACAAGACCTTCCCCATCGGCCTGCCAAGTCCGCAGGATGATGCAACCTTGCTGCATCAGTATTGCTATGACCGCGGCATCGCCTGCGGCTTCATCCACCCGGAAGACGATCTGTCGAAGCTCAAGGTGTTCTACGTGCCGCATTGGGTGATCTGGAAGGACAGCTGGACCGAGCGGCTGCAAGTCTTTGCCGAAAATGGCGGTACCGTCATCATCGGCGCGCGCACGGGAACCCGCGACGAAAACAACCACGTCATCCGCGAGACAGCGCCGGGCCGGTCGCTGTCCAAGCTGACTGGCGTTCGCGTCGAGGATTTCGGGCGGCTGGCGGCACCTGGGGCCAATGGCCTGTTCAACACCATGTCGCGCTCCGGCGGGCTCGTCATTCCTCCCGACAGACCGGCCGAATCCAGCCGCCGTATCCGTCGTTTTACCGTCGGAAACCACGAGTTCGATGCCGGTTATTTCTATGAGAACCTCGCAGTCGAACCGGAAGTCGAAATTATCGGGGCTTGGTCGAACCGCTACGCGGTGGGAGCGCCTGCAATTACCTCCCGCGCCGTCGGCAAGGGCCGTGTGCTCTATGTCGGCACTTATCTAACCCCGGAGCTGACAGCTCAACTCGCTACGCGCACTTTCGTGGATGCGAATGTGGGGCCTCTGGTTCCGGATCTGCCGGACGGCGTCGAGGTCACGATGCGCGAGTATGACGAACGCCGGCTGCTGTTCGTGCAAAACATCAAAGACACGCCCGTTGCGGTAACCGGCGTTCCCTCCGGCAGCAACCTGCTCGATAGCGAAGTGCCTGTCTCCGGAGTGTTGACGCTGGACGGCTATGGCTGCGCTGTCATCGAATTGATCTGAGCATTGTCGCGGACGTTAGCCATACGAAACCTGAGTACTCTTTGATCCTGGAATTCGACCGGCATCGGCAGCACGCCGGCATCGATCCATATCGAACCGGCGCTTTGACGTGCGCAAGGAACGGCCGGCGCACTGCTGTTGCTCCCAGTCAACGACGGCAGTTACACTACCGGCGCGACCATCGGAGCCGATGGCGGCATCTCGTTTCATCCTTGTGAGCGCCATGAATTTCGACATTTCCGTCCGCACCGAGGCCTTCCGTAGCCGGATCGCCGACTTCGTCGAGCGCGAGATACTGTCGCTCGAGGCAGACAAGGCTTCCTATGACGGCCATGGCAATATCGCACTGCCGCTGCTCGAAACGTTGCGGGGCAAGGCGAAGGCAGCCGGCCTGTGGTGCCTGCAGCTGAAACCCGAGACCGGCGGGGCCGGCCTTTCCAAGGTGGATATGGCCGTCTGCTATGAAGAGATGAACCGCTCGATCTTCGGTCCGGTCGTGTTCAATTCTGCGGCCCCCGACGATGGCAACATGATGGTGCTGGAACGGCTGGGGACGCCGGAGCAGAAGCAAAGATGGCTGAAACCGATCGTCGAGGGCAAGATACGCTCGGCTTTTGCAATGACGGAACCGCATCCGGGCGGCGGCTCCGACCCGTCGATGATCATGACCAGAGCCGAACGGCGCGGCGACAGATACGTCGTCAAAGGCCGCAAATGGTTCATCACCGGGGCGCAAGACGCGAGCCACTTCATTCTCATAGCGCGCACTTCGGACGATCCGCGTCATGGCCTTTCGGCCTTGCTGTTCCACAAGGACCAGCCGGGCTGGCGGATCCTGCGGCGCATCGAGATCATGGGACCGGAAGAGCATGGCGGCCATTGCGAGCTGGAATTCGACGGGCTTGAAATCCCGGTCGAGGATGTGCTTGCTGGTGAAGGCAGCGGCCTCATGGTTACACAGGTCCGGCTCGGTCCAGCGCGGCTCACTCATTGCATGCGCTGGCTCGGCCTTGCCAAGCGCTGCATCGAAATCGCGCGCGCTTATGCCGCCGAGCGTAGCGGCTTCGGGCAGCTTTTGGCCGACCGCGAGAGTATCCAGCTGATGCTCGGCGACCTTGCCATGCGCATCGAGATCGGGCGGCTGCTCGTGGTGAAGGCGGCCTGGGAGCTCGACCGCGGCGGCTTTGCCCGCAAGGAGGTCTCCATGGCCAAGATCCAGGTCGCCAACGTGCTGCATGACGCCGCCGACGTGGCGATCCAGATCAACGGCGCCCGCGGCTATTCGAAAGACACTGTACTCGAATGGATCTACCGCTATGCCCGCCAGGCTCGCCTGGTCGACGGCGCCGACGAGGTTCACAAGATGGTGCTCAACCGCTTCCTCAACGAGGAAGGTACAGGCTTCTGGCGCTGGCATGTCGAAGCCGGCAGACAAGACGAAACAGGTCGCGGCGGGAACCGCTGAGCCGGCAATGAGGATGGATTTCGATCCAGTACGCCTGGAGGATTTTCTGAGAGCGCATTTTGGCGATGGCCAGATGTCGCTTGAGCGGATCGTCGGCGGCCAATCCAACCCGACCTATTTCGTCGACTACGGCGGCCGCCGCATGGTGCTGCGCAAGAAACCCCCGGGACCGATCCTGCGCGGCGCTCATGCCGTCGATCGCGAATACAGGGTGATCGAAGCGCTAGCGGCGACAGACGTGCCCGTGCCGCGGCCGGTGCTCCTTCACGACGGCGACGAGCCGCTCGGCACGCCGTTCTATCTGATGCAGCGGCTCGACGGCCGGGTGTTCCACGATGGCTCGTTGCCGGGACTGGCGCGGGACGAGCGGCGCGGCGTCTATTTTGGCATGGCCGAGGCGCTGGCGAAGCTGCACGCCGTCCGGCCGGAAGAGATCGGGCTCGGCGACTACGGCCGGCCAGGAAATTACTTCGAACGACAGATTGCGCGCTGGACCAGACAGTTGCGGGAATCGCCGAGCGACCGCATCGCCGCGCTCGAAGCCGTAGCCGAATGGCTGCCGCGAAATCTTCCGCCAGACGACGGCCGCGTCTCGATCGCGCATGGCGATTTCCGTCTCGGCAATCTCATCTTTCATTCCGAGCGGCCCGAAGTGATCGGCATACTCGACTGGGAATTGTCGACGCTCGGCCATCCGCTTGCTGATCTCGGCTTTTGCTCGATGCCCTGGCACTCCTCATCAGACGAATATGGCGGCATCCTCGGCCTCGATCAGGCGGCGCTCGGTATTCCGACACAGCGCGAATTCCTCGATCATTACTTCGCCCACGCCGTGCCGACGGCGCCGCTGCAGCGGTTCCATCTGGTGTTCGCCATGTTCCGCTTTGCGGTGATCTTCGTCGGCATCGCCGACCGCGTGCTGGCCGGCAGCGCGGTTGCGGCCGATGCGGCGGACGTGGGACCGCTGGCCGGCCGTTTTGCTGTACGCGCCATGGAAGTCATCGACGGCGCGCGGCCCTGGTGACGCGAGGCTGGCAATCAGCTGAGCGAGCCGCACGCGATACGCGTTCAGTTCATGCGAACTTCCGGTTCCGCCAGCAGTGGAATCTCCAGGCCACGCCGCAAGCCGGTCGCCACGACCGACACCCTGAATTTTCCGGCGAGTGCCTTGTCGAAGATGGCGCCGACGATGATGTCGGCATCGTTGTCGACCTCCTCGCGGATGCGGGTAGCCGCTTCATCGACCTCGAACAGCGTCATGTCCATGCCGCCCGATATCGAGACAAGGACGCCCTTGGCGCCCATCATCGAAGCTTCGTCGAGCAGCGGGTTGGCGATTGCCGCTTCCGCCGCCTTCTTGGCGCGGCCTTCTCCGGCGGCCTCGCCGGTTCCCATCATGGCGCGGCCCATGTCGCGCATCACCGACTTTACATCGGCGAAGTCGAGATTGATCAGGCCTTCCTTGACGATCAGATCGGTAATGCAGCCGACCCCCGCATAGAGAACCCGGTCGGCCATGGCGAAGGCGTCGGCGAACGTGGTTCTGGCGTCGGCGATCCTGAACAGGTTCTGGTTGGGGATGACGATGACGGTATCGGCGCTTTCGCGCAGGCGCTCGATGCCCTCATCGGCAGCGTACATGCGGCGCCTGCCTTCGAAGACGAATGGCTTGGTAACGACGGCGACGGTCAGTATTCCGGCTGCCCGCGCTGCCTGCGCTATAACAGGCGCGGCACCGGTGCCGGTTCCGCCTCCCATGCCGGCGGTCACGAAGCACATATGCGTTCCGGCAAGGTGATCCATGATCTCGTCGATGGATTCCACGGCCGCGGCACGGCCGACCTCGGGCAGGGACCCGGCGCCGAGACCTTCGGTGATATGAGCGCCCAACTGGATCAGCCTCGTTGCCTTCGACATGGCAAGGGCCTGGGCATCGGTGTTGGCGACGATGAATTCCGCGCCCTGCAGGCCTTCGGCGATCATGTTGTTGACGGCGTTGCCGCCGCCGCCGCCGACCCCGACGACGGTGATCTTGGGCCTCATTTCCGAGATTACCGGCCTCGTCGCGGTGTTCATTGCCGTTCTCCCTGGATACGCCGAGTGGTCGCTGGAAGCTTGTCCCGGGCGCACTGCGAAAACTTTGAACCGGGCAGTGCGAATCAGGACAGCCCAGAATGCAGGGAATCAGAGCGCGGAGCGGGCTGCAAGTGCGCGATGTGCCTCATAGGCGACTTGCGTCTGAAAGTTAACGCAATGCGCCTTGATACAGTGCAGATCGTTGCGCGGGGCGCCGCACGCTACAACTTCGGCGCGAGGCACTGCGCGACATGGTCGGCAATCGTCAGGCAGGAGGTCAGGCCGGGGCTTTCGATGCCGAACAGATTGACCAGGCTATCCACGCCGTGCACCGCCACGTCCTGGATGACGAAGTCGGCATTGGCCTCACCGGGACCGGACAGTTTTGGCCGGATGCCGCTGTAAGCGGGCTGCAGGCTGCCATCGGCCAGGTCCGGCCAATATTTTCGGATCTCGCTGTAGAAGCGCTCGCCACGAGCTGGATCGACGCGATAGTCGAGTTGATCGGTCCATTCGACGTCCGGCCCGAAGCGGGTGACGCCGTCGAGATCGAGCGTCAGATGAACGCCGAGCCCGCCGGGTTCGGGCACCGGATAGACCAATCGCGAGAACGGCGCCCCGCCGACAACCGAAAAATAATTCCCCTTGGCATAATGGAGCTTTGGCACGAATTGCTGGTCGAGCCCTTCAAGCGAACCGGCAAGCGCTGCGGCGCCAAGCCCGGCGGCATTGACGAAGCGCGGAGTGGCGATCTCGAAGCGCTCGCCGCCGGTAGCGTCCACCGTCTCGAGCACGACGCGGCCCGCTTCGATGCGGCCGGAGGCGATGCGGGTGTTGAGACTAAGTGCCGCCCCGTGCGCCTCGGCATCAGCCAGCAAGGCAAGCGTCAGGGCATGGCTGTCGATGATCCCGGTGGCGGGCGACAGCAACGCCGCCGTACACTTAAGGCTGGGCTCCAGCGCATGCGCCTCGGCTTCGCGCAACGGCATCAGGTCGCCGGCGCCGCAAGCGCGTGCATTGGCTCGGATTGAGGCGAGCACGGGCTCCTGTTCGGCATTTGTGGCGACGATGAGCTTGCCGCAGCGCGAATGCGGGATCACACGCTCGTCGCAGTAGCGATAGAGCTTTTCCCGGCCCGCCACGCAGAGCCGGGCCTTCAGCGATCCAACCGGATAGTGGAGGCCGGCATGGATGACCTCCGAGTTGCGCGAACTTGTTCCGGTGCCGATAGCGCTCTCGGCTTCCAGGACCAGCGTGTCGATGCCGCGCTGCGCCATCTCTCGCGCGATCGCCAGGCCAACAACGCCGGCGCCGGCGACAATGCAGTCGACATGGTCCACGGTCAGGTCAAGCCGAAGTTCTGCATGCGTCCATCCATCCGCTGGCCCTGTCGAAAGCGCTTGACACTATACCGTTCGGGAAAGATGCATCAAACGGCATAATGCACGGGGACCTGCCGAGGCGGACCGGCGGCAGGACTGTTTCCGCGTGCAGCACAGGAGCCATCATGGACGCACGACCGAATTCTCCCGAAGCCCGCGACATAAGCTTTCACATGCATGGCTACACGAATGCCCGCAAGCATCAGAAGTCGGGACCGCTCGTCATCGAGAAGGGCGACGGCATCTATGTCGAGGACCTTGCCGGCAACCGTTATATCGAGGCGATGGCCGGGCTTTGGAGCGTCGCGGTCGGTTTTTCGGAGAAGCGGCTGGTCGATGCGGCAGTACGGCAAATGTCGAAGCTGCCTTACTATCATGATTTCGGCTCCAAATCGCATTCGCCGCTGATCGATCTCGCCGAGAGACTGGTGCAGATGGCGCCGGTGCCGATGAGCAAGGCGTATTTCACCAATTCCGGCTCAGAGGCCAACGATACGGCCATGAAGATGATCTGGTACCGGTCGAATGCGCTCGGCCGGCCGGCGCGCAAGAAGATCATCAGCCGCAAGAAGGGTTATCACGGCGTCACCATCGCATCGGCGAGCCTGACCGGACTGCCCAACAACCACACTTCCTTTGATCTGCCGATTGCCAATGTGCTGCATACCTCGACGCCGCACCATTGGCGCGAGGCGCTGCCGGGTGAAAGCGAAGAGCTGTTTTCGACGCGGCTTGCCGACGAGCTGGAAAAGCTGATCCTGGCCGAAGGACCGGAAACCATCGCCGCCTTCTTCGGCGAGCCGATCATGGGTGCTGGCGGCGTCATCGTTCCGCCTTCCGGCTACTGGGAGAAGATCCAGGCGGTGCTGTCGAAATACGACATCTTGCTCGTCGCCGACGAGGTGATCTGCGGCTTCGGCAGAACAGGTGAGATGTTCGGCTCGCAGACCTTCGGCATCAGGCCCGATATCGTGGCGCTGTCGAAGCAGATCTCTTCGTCCTATCTGCCGATCTCGGCCCTGCTGATCAACGACAAGGTATTCGAGCCGATTGCCGACGAAAGCGATCGTATCGGCACCTTCGGACACGGCTTCACCGGCGGCGGCCATCCTGTTGCGGCAGCGGTCGCGCTCGAGAACCTGAAGTTGATCGAGGAGCGCGACCTTGTCGGCAATGCGCGTACGGTCGGCGCGCATATGCAGAAGCGGCTGCGCACGCTCGCTTCGCACCCGCTTGTCGGCGAGGTGCGCGGCATCGGTCTGATCGCGGCGGTCGAGCTGGTCGGCGACAAGGCGAACAAGGCGCCGTGGGGCACGGTCGGTGCCTTGGGCGGACTCGTCAACGGCTTCATGCAGCAGAACGGCGTCATCTCGCGCAATATGGGCGATGCGCTGGCTTTCTGCCCGCCGCTGATCATCACCGAGCCGCAGGTCGACCAGGTGATCGACTCGTTTGAACGGTCGCTCGAAGCTGCGGTCAAGCAGGTCCGATCGCAGAGCTGATCGCGCTATTTAGCGACGCCGACCGCGTCCGGCACAACGACCAGCTTGCCGACGAAGTCCTTGGCGATGAAATCGGCCTGGGCGCGATGGAAATCGGAGAGCTTGTAGACGCCGCCGACCAGCGGCCGGATCTTCTTCTCCTCGATGTAGCGCACGATGCGGCGGAAATCCGCCCGCGTGCCCTGGCTCGAGCCGTGCAGTTGCAGCTGTTTCAGATACATGGTGCGCAGATCTAGTTGCACGACGGGGCCGGCAATTGCACCAGCCGTGGTGTAGCGACCTTCCGGCCTCAAGATGCGCAGGAGGTCGTTGAAGATCGCGCCGCCGACCAGATCGGCCACCACGTCGATCGGCTGGCCCTCGGTCGCAGCGCTGACGGCGGCCGGCAGATCGGCAACGCCACGGGTGATCACCGCCTCGGCGCCGATGTCACGCACCGCCTTTTCCTTGCCCTTGCCGGCAATTGCATAGGGAATGGCGCCGCGCGCCCGCGCCAGCTGCACGAGGCCGGAGCCGACGCCGCCGGAGGCGCCGGTGACCAGCACACGCTCGCCGGCTTTCAATGCGGCGCGTTCCAGCATCTGCTCGCCGGTGAGATAGGCGCAGCAGAAAGTGGCGAGTTCGACATCGCTCAGATCGGTGTCGACGATATGGGCGTTCTCGGCCGGCACTGTCTGGTACTCGGCATAGCCGCCGTCGCGGCCATGGCCCATATAGTCGATGTCGGCCAATGAATCGTCGTCGCGATTGTAGATGGAGAAGTCGACCATCACCCGCTCGCCGATGCGGGCCGGCGACACGCCGTCGCCGACGGCAACGATGTTGCCGACCGTGTCGGTGCCCTGGATGCGCGGGAAGGTCAGCGTGTTGCCTTGGCGGCGCCAGGTCGACACGGCCGCGGCATCCTCCTCAGTGCCATAGGCGCCCTGGCGCACCCAGACATCGGTGTTGTTCATGCCGCAAGCGGTGACCTTGACCAGCACCTCGCCCAGAGCGGGCGAAGGTACTTTGACGTCGGTGCGGTAGACGAGCTTTTCCGGTCCGCCGTGACCGATCAACTGCACGGCGGCCATGGTGGCGGGGATGGTCTTGGTCATGGCATTCATGTCGGTTTTCAGATATTGGCAAACACGCTCTTCACCGCGTCGGCCGTCTTGGAGACGACGATGTCGGCCTCTTGCCGCGTCAGGCAGAGCGGCGGCGCAAAACCGAGAATGTCGCCCTGCGGCATGGCGCGGCCGATGACGCCGCTTGCCGCAAGGGTGGTCGCGACCTGCGGTCCGATCTTTTGCGAGGCATCGAAGAATACGCGATCGTTCTTGTCGGCGACGAACTCGATCGCCGCCAGCATGCCGTCGCCGCGTACCTCGCCGACGTTTTTGTGGCCACCGACGGCTTTCGTCAGTTCGGCGCGGAAATAGGCACCGGTCTCGCCGGCGTTCCGCACCAGGTCCATCTCGTCGATCAGTTCCAGGTTGGCGACACCGGCGGCAACGCAGATCGGATGCGCCGAATAGGTCCAGCCATGGCCGAGCGAGCCGAGCTTGTCTGAACCCTGCACCAGCACCTGCCACACCTTGTCGGAGACGATGACGCCGGAGAGCGGCGCATATGCCGAGGTCAGGCCCTTGGCGATGGTGATCAGGTCGGGCTTGATGCCGTAGTGGTCGGAGCCGAACATGGTACCCAATCGGCCGAAGCCGGTGACCACTTCATCGGCGATCAAAAGCACGTCGTACTTCTTCAGCACCGCCTGGATCTTCTCCCAGTAGCCGGCCGGCGGCGGTACGATGCCGCCGGTGCCGAGGATCGGCTCGCCGATGAAAGCGGCGACCGTTTCCGGCCCTTCGGCGAGGATCATCTCCTCGAGCTTGTCGGCGCAGTATTGCGAAAACTGCTCTTCGCTCAGCGAGCGGTCGGCGCGGCGGAAATAGTAGGGCGCCTCGGTGTGCAGGACCGGCGCACGCGGCAGGTCGAAGGCGTTGTGGAACAGGTCGAGGCCGGTCAGCGATCCGGTCATGATGCCGGAGCCGTGATAACCGCGCCAGCGCGAGATGATCTTCTTCTTCTCGGGCCGGCCGAGCACGTTGTTGTAGTACCAGATCAGCTTGATATTGGTTTCGTTGGCGTCGGAACCGGAGAGCCCGAAATAGACCCTCGACATGCCTTGCGGCGCGCGGTCGATGATCATCTTGGAAAGCGTGATCGACGCCTCGGTGCCGTGCCCGACATAGGCGTGGTAATAGGCGAGGTTCTTGGCCTGTGCGGCGATGGCGTCGGCGATCTTCTGGCGGCCATAACCGACATTGACGCAATAGAGCCCGGCGAAGGCATCGATGCTCTTCTTGCCGTTATTGTCCCAGATGGTGACGCCTTCGCCACCGGCGATCACACGCGTCGGGCTCTCGCCACGCGCATGCGTTCCCATATGGGTCGAGGGATGGAAGAAGTGATCGCGATCCCACGCGGCGAGTTCGTTTGACTGGTCGAGCATTTTTCTACTCCTGAGGAAAATGTGTCGGCGCGGCTCACGCCACGTCGAGGCAGAGATATTTGAGATCGGTAAAGGCTTCGAGCCCGTGACGCGAACCCTCGCGGCCGATGCCGGACTGCTTGACGCCGCCGAACGGGACCGGCGCGCCGGTGATCTTGACGCGGTTGATGGCGACCATGCCATAGTCGAGCGCCCGGCCCATGCGCAATTGCCTACCGCCATTCTCAGTCACGACATAGGCGACGAGGCCGTATTCGGTGGCATTGGCGCGGGCGACGACTTCGTCTTCGCTGTCGAAGGGCGTCACGGCGGCGACCGGACCGAAGGTCTCCTCGCGCATGATCAGGGCGTCGTCGTCAACACCGGCCAGCAGGGTCGGCTGGTAGAACAGCGGCCCGGCCGGATGGCGCTTGCCGCCGGTCAGGCAGCGCGCGCCTTTGGCGAGCGCATCGGCCACCTGCTCCTCGACCTTTTTGACGGCGCGTTCGTGCATCAAGGGTCCGATTTCGGTGTCGTCAGCGAGGCCATTGCCGGTCCGCAATGCCTCGACGCGTCTGGCGAAAGCAGCGCAGAACGGATCGTATAGCGGACGCTGGACATAGATGCGGTTGGCGGCGAGGCAGTCCTGGCCGGAGGTGGCGAATTTGGCGTCGACGGCGATGGTCACAGCCTTGTCGAGATCGGCGTCGGCGAAGACGACCAGCGGCGCATGACCGCCGAGTTCCATCACAAGACGCTTCATCGTCGGCGCACTCTGCGCGGCGATCAACCTGCCGATCTCGGTCGAGCCGGTGAAGCTCATGGCGCGAACGCGCGGGTCTTCGCACATCCGCCCAACGATGGTCGAGGCCTTGCCGGTGAGAACGTTGAAGACGCCAGCCGGCACGCCAGCGCGCTCGCCAAGTTCGGCTAGCGCCAGTGCCGACAGCGGCGTTTCCGACGAGGGGTGCGCGACGATGGTGCAGCCGGCGGCGAGGGCGGCCGCCGCCTTGCGGGTCAGCATCGCCGCAGGAAAATTCCACGGCGTGACGACGCCGACGACACCAAGCGGTTCGCGCCGCACCATCATCTCAGCGTTTGGCAGATGGCTGGTGACGCTTTCGGCGTTGAGGCGTTTGGCCTCCTCGGCATACCACTCGACGAAGGAGGCTGCGTAATCGATCTCGCCGAGCGATTCCTTCAGCGGCTTGCCTTGTTCTAGCGTCATCAGCAGGGCCAGGTCATTTTTGACGGCGACGATCAGATCGAACCATTTTCGCAAGATTTTCGACCGTTCCTGCGGCAGCAATGCGCGCCAGGCGGGAAACGCGCGCGATGCCGCATCGATCGCCAATGTGGTCTGCCGGGCATCGAGCGCGGCAACAAAAGCGACGGTGGATCCGGTGGCCGGATCGGTCACCTCGAAGCTCTCCGCGGTCTCACTCGCCGTCCAGTGGCCAGCGACATAGGCGAGTTCGCGCAGCAGCCGTCGGTCGACGAGGCGATCAAGTGCTTCATGGCGCTGCGAGCGGGCAAAATGTGCGGACATCATCGGGCTCCCGGTTCGGGTGATGCCGCAAGACTATCTCTGCCGCGCAAACAGAGAGGCTGTTTGCGTGCCTGCACGTAGAGAGATTGTCTCTATTGCATCGCCCGGGCAGACGATCTCTCCGGTATCAGGAAGATGCCGGCAACAGATCCGCCACCGGCAGCACACTGTCCTCCTTCACCGTCTTGGTGACGATGTAGGTGAAATAGCGGTCTATGCCGATCTCGCGTTCGAGCAGAGTGTCGACCAGCCGCTGATAGGCGTCGATGTCGCGCGCCATCACCTTCAGCAGATAGTCGACGCCGCCGCCGACAGACCAGCATGCGACGATCTCGGGGATGTCGCGGATGACGCGCTCGAAACGGTCGAAATCGGCCTGGCGGTGGCTGGCAAGCGTCACCTCCATCAGCACGGTGGCGACCGGCGCGATGGCGCGCATGGCGATCCTGGCATGGTAGCCCGAGACGATGCCGGCCTTTTCCAGCTTGCGCAGCCGCATCCAGCAAGGCGTCGGCGACAGGCCGACCTTCTCGGCCAGCGCCAGCTTGGTGATGCGCCCGTCGCGCTGGATGGCGTCGAGGATTTTCAGGTCGATCGGATCGAGTTTCGCTGCAGCCATGATCGTCCACTTCCAGTGCCGGACACCATGATGGCGCATTATTTCGATTGTCAATTGCACTGATTTCGATCTCTAATAAGTCATGACATTATGGCGACCAGATCCCGCTCTTATCCGGCGGCCGGCCTACCAATCGCTCGCCGACCAGTTCGCGCGGGCCATCCATGACGGGCGCCTGGCCAACGGCGCGCGATTGCCGACGCACCGGCAGTTGGCTGACGATCTGCAACTTTCCGTGCAGACGGTCAGCCGCGCCTATGAGGAGCTGATCCGCCGCGGGCTGGTGTCCGGCGAGGTCGGCCGCGGCAGCTTCGTGCAAACACAGCGCCGCGAGCCGGAGCCGCCCTATCTGCCGGAGCGGCTGGGCGAGGTCATCGACCTCTCCATCCTGAAGCCGGTCTGCGAACCGATGCATCTGGAGCGGCTGAGGCAGGCGCTGGGCTGGCTCGCGGAAAACCTGCCGTCGAGCTCGGCACTGTCGTTCAGGCCGAACATGGTGTTCCCGCGCCACCGCGCCGTGGGTGTCGAGTGGCTGCGCCTCTGCGGCCTCGACGTGTCGCCGCAGAACATCAGCCTGACCAACGGCGCCACGGCCGGTATGACGGTAGCGCTGATGAGCGTGGCGCCGCCCGGTTCGACCGTCGCCACCGAGGCGATCGGCCATCACACGCTGATCCCGCTGGCGCGTTATCTCGGTTTCAACCTCGAGGGTTTGCCGATCGACGACAATGGGCTGATCCCGGAAGCGCTGGACGAGGCCTGCCGGCTGTCGGACATCCGCGCCGTGTTCGTGCAGCCCTCGGTGATCAACCCTACGGCGACGCTGATGGACGCCGCCCGGCGCGAACAGATTGCCGCCGTTGCGCGCAGGCATGACATCGCCATTATCGAAAACGACGTCCTCGGCCCGCTGGTCGAGGACCGGCCGCCGCCGGTCGCGGCGTTTGCACCCGAGCGCACGCTCTACGTCACCTCCTTCACCAAGATCGTGGTGCCGGGCCTGCGCATCGGCTATCTCGCGGCACCCGATCGTTATGTCGCCGCGGTTGCCAACCGCCACCTCGTCTCGAACTGGATGGCGACGCCGCTGGTGGCCGAGATCGCCACCAAATGGGTGACCGACGGCACCGCGATGGAACTCGTGCGATGGCAGCGCGTGGCTTTGCGGCGGCGTCTGGACATCGCCGCCGAGGTGCTCGCCGGAGTGGACTATCGGGCTCATCGCGACGGGCTGCATGTTTGGCTGCAACTGCCGGATGACCGCGGGGAGGAAAGCTTTGTTTCCCAGGCCCGCCTGCAGGGCGTGGCGATTGCGCCCGGTACGTCGTTTCGCATTTCGCAGACGCCTTGGCATCCAGCTGTGCGGATTTCGCTTGGCTCGACCACGGAGGGGGAACTGCGTGCCGGTCTCGGCGTTGTCACCAAGCTTCTGCTCGGCGATCCCGAGCATCTCCTGCTTGCGATCTAGGCAACAAATGGCGGGGAATTGTGCGGAGTCCGAAATATTGTCATGATATTATTTTCTTGATTGACATGATTTGCCGCGATCCGCATCGTTAAAGGCATCGCTTCTCCAGCACGGGAAATTCATTGTCGGCGCCCATCATCAAGATCGACGGCATTTCAAAAAGCTTCGGCAACTTCAAGGTGCTGGACGGCCTCTCGATGCAAGTCATGCCCGGCGAGAAGCTGGCGCTGATTGGTCCTTCAGGTTCGGGCAAGACGACGATCCTGCGCATCTTGATGACGCTAGAGCGTATCGACAGTGGCCACATCCAGGTCGACGGCGAACAGCTGTACCACATGGAGCGTAACGGCCGGCTGCTGACGGCCGATGAACGACATTTGGCAAAAATGCGCCAGAAGATCGGCATGGTCTTCCAATTGTTCAATCTGTTTCCGCACAAATGCGTCATCGACAATGTGACGCTCGCACCGATGCTGACCAAAGGCGTTCCGCGGGCCGCCGCCGAGAAGCGGGCGATGGAGCTGCTCGACATGGTCGGCATGGTCGACAAGGCCAAAGCGATGCCGGCGCAGCTTTCCGGCGGACAGAAGCAGCGCGTCGCGATTGCCCGGGCGCTGGCGCTGTCGCCGAAGATCATGCTGTTCGACGAGGTCACCTCCGCGCTCGACCCGGAACTAGTCGACGAGGTGCTCAACGTCATGCGCAAGCTCGCCGCCGAGACCGACATGACCATGCTGCTGGTCACCCACGAGATGGGTTTCGCCCATGACTTCGCCGACCGGGTGCTGTTCTTCGATCGCGGCAGAATAGTCGAGGAAGGCAAGCCCGACGAGATTTTCCGCCATCCCAAACAGGAGCGCACGCAAGGTTTCCTGAAGAAGATCATTGCGGCCGGACATCGGGTCTGACTGCCATGCGAGGCGGCGACGCCTCAAGCAAGCCAAGAAGACAGACAAACAAGGAGTTGGGAACGATGAAGAAATTTGCCATTTTGGCCGGCGTCGCCGGTATTGCCCTGACGGCGGTGCTGGCCGCCTCGACGGCCGGCTCGGCCGATGACAGCAAGCTCGAAGAGCTCAAGGCGCAAGGCTTTGCCCGCGTCGCCATCGCCAACGAGCCGCCCTATACGGCGGTCGCTGCCGATGGCAAGGTTTCGGGTGCGGCGCCTGACGTTGCCCGTGAAATCTTCAAACGCCTTGGCGTCAACGACATCGTCGCCTCGATCTCGGAATATGGTGCCATGATCCCCGGCCTGCAGGCCGGCCGTTTCGACGTCGTCACCGCCGGCCTGTTCATGAAGCCGGAACGTTGTGCTGCGGTCGCCTATTCGGAACCGGTGCTGTGCGATGCCGAGGCGATGCTGGTGAAGAAGGGCAACCCGAAGGGCTTCAAGAGCTACGAGGACGTCGCCAAGGACACCAGCGCGACGATCGGCGCACCGGGTGGCGGCACCGAGGAAAAGCTGGCGCTCACCGCAGGTGTGCCGCGCGAGCGCGTCATCGTCGTGCCGGACGGCCAGAGCGGCCTGAAGATGCTGCAGGACGGCCGCATCGATGCCTATTCGCTGCCCGTGCTGTCGATCAACGACCTGGTCAAGAAGGCCAATGATCCGAACCTCGAAGTCATCGCGCCGGTGGTCGGTGCGCCGGTCTATTGCGACGGTGCGGCCTTCAAGAAGGGCGACGAAGCGCTGCGCGACGCCTATGATGTCGAGCTGGCGAAACTGAAGAAGTCCGGCGAGTTCGCCAAGATCATCGAACCCTACGGCTTCTCGGCGGCGGCGGCGATGTCGACGAGCCGCGACAAGCTCTGCTCGGCGAAGTAGGCGCGTTCTTCCTTTTCCCCGTTGATGGGGAGAAGGTGGCCCGAAGGACCGGATGAGGGGCGGCGCCAGCTTTTGACAGATTGGCTCTGCCCCTCATCTGCCTGCCGGCATCTTCTCCCCGTGGACGGGGAGAAGGACGCTGAAGTGATCGCCTCGCCAAATATTCAATGCGGAGCCCTTTCGACCAATGACCCAATGGTCCGGCTATTTCGGCCTGATTTTGCAAGGAGCGCTTGTCACCATCGAGTTGACGCTGATGGGGTCGGTGCTGGCCTTGATTATGGCCTTTCTTGCCGGGCTGGGGCGGCTGTCGCGGTTTTTCGTGCTACGCGCGCTGG
Source organism: Mesorhizobium sp. M0306 (assembly GCF_040321655.1). Lineage (NCBI taxonomy): Bacteria > Pseudomonadati > Pseudomonadota > Alphaproteobacteria > Hyphomicrobiales > Phyllobacteriaceae > Mesorhizobium > Mesorhizobium sp. M0306. The sequence continues at coordinate 120,909 of NZ_JAMYRY010000010.1, forward strand.
CGACCGCCTATATCGAGTTCTTCCGCGGCACCTCGATTTTCGTGCAGCTGTTCTGGGCCTATTTCGTGCTGCCTTTTGCCGGCATTTCGCTGACGCCGCTGCAGGCCGGGGTGCTGGCGCTGGGCCTCAATGTCGGGGCCTATGCAGCGGAAGTGGTGCGTGGCGCCATCAAGTCTATCGGCCGCGAACAATATGAGGCCTGCACCGCGCTCAATCTCGGCCGCTGGCAAGCCATGCGCCACATCATCCTGCCGCAGGCGCTTCTGGTGATGCTGCCGACCTTCGGCAACAACGCCATCGAGCTGCTCAAGGCCACCGCCGTCGTTTCGCTGATCTCACTTGCCGACCTGACCTTCCAGGCGCAGGTGGTGCGCTCGCAGACCGGCAATACACTGGTGCCGTTCAGCACCATCCTCGTCATCTATTTCGTCCTGGCGCTGCTCATCTCCTGGGGCGTGCGGTCGCTGGAACGCCGCATGGCGCGCGGCCTCGACGGGGTGCGCGTCTGATGGAGCGGACCTGATAATGGAATGGGATTGGGATTTTGTCCGGCAGATCCTGCCGACGCTGATCGAGGGGGTGAAGATCACCATCCTGGCGACGCTGCTCGGCTCGGTGCTGGCGGCCATCGTTGGGCTGGGCATCGCGTTGGCGCGCCGGTCGCCGAACAGGGCTCTGTCGCGCACCGTCGGTTTCCTTGCCGAGTTCATCCGTGGCACGCCGCTGTTGGTGCAGCTCTATTTCATCTTCTACGTGCTGCCGGATTTCGGCGTCCTCTTGCCGCCGCTGGTGGCGGGCGTCATCGGCCTCGGGCTGCACTACGGCACCTATACGGCCGAGGTCTACCGCGCCGGTATAGACAATGTGCCGCGCGGCCAATGGGAAGCGGCCAAGGCCTGCAACCTGAACGCCACAGAGACCTGGACGCACATCATCATTCCGCAGGCGATCCCGCCGATGATCCCGGCGCTTGCCAATTATTTCATCGCCATGTTCAAGGAGACGCCGCTGCTGTCGGCGATCACCGTGCTGGAACTGATGAACCAGGCCAAGAGCGTCGCCAATACCTATTACCGGTATATCGAACCGATCACCTTGGTCGGCGCCTTCTTCCTCGCCATCAGCCTGTTCTCGGTGGTGCTGCTGCGCTGGCTGGAACACCGTTATGGGCGGATCGAACGATGAGCGCTGCACCCGATATCCGCCTGCACTCGGCCCGGCCGGCGCTCGATGCGCGTCCGCTGGAAAAGCGGGTCGGCCTGATCATCCTCGCAACCGACCATACGAGCGAACCGGATTTTCACCGCATGGTGGCAAGCGATCGTATCGGCATCTATGTCGCGCGTATTCCCTACGCCAACCCGACGACGCCGGACAATTTGCGCAAGATGCAGCCGTCACTGACGGCGGCCGCGGCCCTGATCCTGCCCGACGAGCCGCTCGATGCGATCTGCTATTCCTGCACCTCGGCCTCCGTCGTGATCGGCGATGCCGAAATCGAGGCGGCGGTGCAGGCGGCCAAGCCCGGCGTGCCGGTGGTCACGCCGCCGATGGCCGGGGTGCGCGGCCTGAAGGCGCTAGGCGCCAGAACGATCAGCATCCTCACTCCCTATACGGTCGAGACCAGCCGGCCGATGACGGCCTATTTCACCGAGCATGGATTCGAAATCGTCAGCTTTACTTGCCTCGGCTTCGAGGACGACCGTGAGATGGCGCGGATTGCGCCGAAATCGTTGGTCGATCTGGCCCGCGAAGCGACGGCCGAACACTCGGACGCGCTGTTCGTCTCCTGCACGGCGCTGCGGTCGGCGGCGGCAGTTGTCGGTATGGAAGAAGCCATCGGCCGTCCCGTCGTCACCAGCAACCAGGCGACGGCCTGGAATTGCCTGCGGCTTTGCGGCGACGACGAGCCGCGCCCTGAATTCGGCCGTCTGATGACGCTGCCGTTGAACTGATTGCAGAGCCATGACCACGTCCAGGATAAGCCTCTCCGATATCCGCGCCGCGCGCGAGCGCATCGCAGGCAAGGTCGAGCGCACGCCGACCGTCACGTCCCGGAGTCTTTCCCAGCACTTGGACGCTCCTGTTTATCTCAAGCTCGAACATCGGCAGACCACCGGCGCCTTCAAGTTGCGTGGTGCCTCGAACGCTATCGCCTCGCTGACAAAAGGGGAGCGCGCGCGTGGCGTCGTCGCTGCCTCGACCGGCAACCACGGCCGGGCGCTTGCCTATGCTGCTCGACTGCAAGGCATCCACGCGACGATCTGCATGTCGCGGCTGGTGCCGGAGAACAAGCTCGAGGAGATCCGTCGGCTCGGCGCCGAGATCCGCATCGTCGGCAACAGCCAGGACGATGCGCAGCGGGAGGTCGAACGGCTGGTCGCGGAAGAGGGGCTGATTATGCTGCCGCCTTTCGACCACCCCGCCATCGTCGCGGGACAAGGCACGCTTGGGCTGGAGATCATCGAGCAGGTTCCGGATGCCGCCTTGGTGTTGGTGCCGCTTTCCGGCGGCGGGCTGGCGGCTGGCGTCGCAGCTGCCGTCAAGGGCGTCAGCCCGGCGACGAAGGTCGTCGGCGTTTCGATGGCGCGCGGTGCGGCGATGAAGGCGAGCCTCGACGCCGGGCATCCGGTGTTGGTTGAGGAACTGCCGACGCTGGCCGATTCCCTCGGCGGCGGCATAGGCCTCGACAACCGGCTGACCTTTTCCATGTGCCGCGACCTGCTCGACGATGTGATCCTGCTCAGCGAGGACGAGATCGCCACCGGCATCCGCCATGCCTATGAACAGGAGCGCGAGATCGTCGAAGGCGCCGGCGCGGTCGGCATCGCAGCCGTGCTTGCCGGCAAGGTCAGGGCGAGCGGCCCGACGGTGCTCGTGCTGTCCGGCCGCAACATCGATATGACACTGCACCGCAAGATCATCTGCGGCGAAGCCATTGCGGAGAGCGCAGCATGAGCCGTATGACGATCCTAACCGAAGCCGAATTGCGCAAGATCGTGAAGCTCGATAGCGACGCCGTCGCCTGCGTCGAGAACGCGTTTCGGGCGCTCGCTACCTTGCCGGTGGCGATGCCGCCAATCCTGCGGCTCGATATCCCAGAGCATCGCGGCGAGGTCGACGTCAAGACCGCCTATGTGCCGGGTATCGACGGTTTTGCGATCAAGATCAGTCCCGGCTTTTTCGACAATCCGAAACTCGGCCTGCCAAGTGTCAACGGCATGATGGTGCTGCTGTCTTCGAAAACCGGGCTGGTCGAGGCGCTGCTGCTCGACAATGGCTATCTCACCGACATCCGCACGGCCGCCGCCGGCGCGGTCGCCGCCAAACATCTGTCGCGGGCGGACTCCTCCGTTGCCGCGATCTTCGGCGCCGGTGTTCAGGCCGGACTGCAGCTCGAGGCGCTGATGCTGGTGCGGCCGATCACCGAGGCTCGCATCTGGGCAAGGGATGCCGCCAAGGCCGAAGCCGCGGCGGACGCATTGTCCGAAAGACTGGGCATCGCCGTTCACGCCGAGCCCGATGCGGCAAAGGCTGCGGCCGATGCCGACATCATCGTCACCACGACGCCGTCGACCGAGCCGCTGATCAAGGCCGGCTTCGTCTCCGCCGGCCAGCACATCACCGCGATGGGCTCGGATGCCGAGCACAAGAACGAGATCGCGCCGGCGATCCTGCGCATGGCCGATCTCTACGTCGCCGATAGCGCCAAGCAGACGCGGCGGCTGGGCGAACTGCACCATGCCATCGCGGCGGGCGTGATGGCGGCCGATGCCGAGATCACCGAGCTTGGCCACATCATCGCCGGCGAAAGGCATGGCCGGCGTTCGGACAGCGACATCACCATTGCCGATCTGACGGGCACCGGCGTGCAGGACACGGCAATCGCCACGCTCGCCCGCGACCGTGCGCGTGCGGCCAAGAGCGGTACGATTTTCGAAAGCTGATACCGGCCGCAAGGCCCAACAAAACGAGGACCAAGAACAATGCAGCCCAATTTGAAATTCTCGCGCGGCGAATATGCGGAGCGCCTCGCCAAGACGCGGAAGGCGATGGAGGCCAAGGGCGTCGATCTATTGATCGTCAGCGATCCGTCCAACATGGCCTGGCTGACCGGCTATGACGGCTGGTCGTTCTATGTGCACCAGGCCGTCATCGTGCCGCCGTCGGGCGAGCCGGTGTGGTACGGCCGCGGCCAGGACGCCAACGGCGCCAAGCGCACCGCCTATCTCGCGCATGACAACATCGTCGGCTATGCCGACCATTATGTGCAGTCGACCGAGCGCCATCCGATGGATTTTCTGTCCAGCGTGCTCTCCGATCGCGGCTGGGGGAAGCTCAGCATCGGCGTCGAGATGGACAATTACTGGTTTTCGGCCGCTGCATTCGCATCGCTGCAGAAGCATCTGCCCAATGCCCGCTTCGTCGATGCTACGGCACTGGTCAACTGGCAGCGCGCGGTGAAGAGCCCGACCGAAATCGATTACATGCGCAAAGCCGCCCGCATCGTCGAAGCGATGCACCAGCGCATCGTCGACAAGATCGAAGTCGGCATGCGCAAATGCGACCTGGTCGCCGAGATCTACGATGCCGGCACGCGCGGCGTCGACGGCATCGGCGGCGACTATCCGGCGATCGTGCCGCTGCTGCCGTCGGGCGCCGACGCGTCGGCGCCGCATCTGACCTGGGACGACCGGCCGATGAAATCGGGCGAGGGCACCTTCTTCGAGATTGCCGGCTGCTACAACCGCTATCACTGCCCGCTGTCGCGCACCGTCTTCCTCGGCAAACCGACGCAGGAATTCCTCGATGCCGAAAAGGCGACTCTGGAAGGCATGGAGGCCGGGCTTGCCGCCGCCAAACCCGGCAACACATGCGAGGACATCGCCAACGCCTTCTTCGCGGTGCTGAAGAGATACGGCATCGTCAAGGACAACCGCACCGGCTACCCGATCGGGCTTTCATATCCGCCGGACTGGGGCGAGCGCACGATGAGCCTGCGTCCAGGCGACCGCACCGAACTCAAGCCCGGTATGACCTTCCATTTCATGACCGGCCTGTGGCTGGAGACGATGGGGCTCGAGATCACCGAATCCATTTTGATCACCGAGACAGGCGTCGAGTGCCTGGCCAATGTGCCGCGCAAGCTGGTGGTGAAGAATTGAGCCCGATGTCCAGTCTTCGCCCATCGTCGATCATGCCGACCGTCGATTTCGAGCGCGACGGCGTGCAGGACGGTTTCCTGCGCCTGCCTTACAGCCGCGACGATTCCGCCTGGGGATCGGTGATGATCCCGATCTGCGTCATCCGCAACGGCAAGGGGCCGAGCGCGTTGCTCACCGGCGGCAATCATGGCGACGAGTATGAGGGGCCGCTGGCGCTCTACGATCTCGCCCGTACGCTCGACCCGAAGCAAGTCAGCGGCACGGTCATCATCGTGCCGGCGATGAACTATCCGGCGTTCCGCGCCGGCACGCGCACCTCTCCCATCGACAAGGGCAATCTCAACCGCAGCTTTCCCGGCCGGCCCGACGGCACGGTGACCGAGAAGATCGCCGATTATTTCCAGCGCGAACTTCTGCCACGCACCGACATCGCGCTCGATTTCCATTCCGGCGGCAAGACGCTCGACTTCGTGCCGTTCTGCGCCGCCCATATCCGGCCCGACAAGGTGCTGGAAGCGAAGGGGTTCGCTGCGGTCGAAGCGTTCTCGGCGCCCTGGTCGATGAAGATGCTGGAGATCGACGCGGTCGGCATGTTCGACACTGCCGCCGAAGAGATGGGCAAGCTGTTCATCACAACCGAGCTCGGCGGCGGCGGGACTTCGCGCGCGGAGACGGTGAGGATCGCGCGTCGCGGCGTGTTCAATGTGCTGCGCCATGCCGGCATCGTCGCCGGCGCGGTCGAGATGCAGCCGACCCGCTGGCTCGACATGCCGTCGGGCGATTGCTTCTCGTTCGCCGAGGACGACGGGATGATCGAAACGATGATCGATCTCGGCGAGCCGGTGGCAGAAAACCAGGTGCTGGCACGCATCCATTCCATAGGCCGCACCGGCGGCGCTCCGCAGGAGATCAGGGCCAAAATGTCCGGTCTGTTGGCGGCGCGGCATTTTCCGGGGCTGGTCAAGGCCGGTGACTGTGCCGCCGTGGTGGCCATGCTGGTCGATTGAGGGTTAGGAGGCCGATGTAGGAAACGGCTCCGCCTTGCCTTTGGGACGATCGCCGATGGCGAAGACGGCGCTCGCCTCGCTGACGATCGAGACATGGTCCTTGGCGGCTGTTCCGGCCGCCGCACTGTCGCCGCGCATGATTGCCGTGACGATGGCGTCATGCTCCTGCCAGGACTGGGCCAGCCGGCCGGGCAGCATGAATTGCGCGCGCCGGAACGGCGCCAGGCGGCCACGGGTCATGACGGTCAGTTCATAAATGTGCTTGCTGTGGGCGCCGCGATAGAGCCGGGTGTGGAACTCGGTGTTGAAAAGCTCATACTCTTCTTCGGCACCGAGTTGGACAAAGCGCGCCGAGGCCTGATGCTCGGCCTCCAGCGTGCGGCGCTCGCCGGCGGTCATGCGCTCGGCCGAGAACCGCGCGCAGATCGCTTCAAGCTCGGCCATGCTTTCGAACATCGAGGCGAGGTGCTCCTGCGTCACCACGGCGACGGTGGCGCCGCGGTTGGGCCGTCTTTCGACCAGTCCCATGGCGCTGAGCCGGCTGAGCGCTTCCCTGATCGGCGTGCGTGAGACGTCGAAGCGGGCGGCGAGCGAGGCCTCGTCGAGCTTTTCGCCGGGACGCAGGAAGCCGGTGACGATCCGGTCGCTGATCGCCCTCACCATCTGATCGACGGTCGTGCCCGACCTGATCAAATTGCGCTTTCCAGACACGTCTCCTCCGTCCAGTCTTTTCGCTAGAGCCGTAAGCCACGCACCGGCTTCGATTCCTCCGCAGCTCTGTATGCCTATCTTTTAGCCTTCATGTCAAATTGACGATTTTGGAGGCAAAAAGTGTATGCAATTGCTCCGGCTTTGTGCAGCTCACATCGGCACACTCATTGATATTGCTGAATAAATCCAATTCCTGAAACTGGCACGCTGATTGCATACACTTCTTTCATTGAGGTGTTAACCGGCCCCAAAGGCCCCACAGAGGGAGCATTCAATGTCCGAGAGATTCATGCTTAGCCGCCGCGACCTGCTCAAGACCTCCGCCGCCGGAGCGGCGCTCGGCCTTGCGTCCGCATCGTTTCCGATCAGCAGGGCCTTCGCCGCGACGGCCACCGTCGGCTTCATCTATGTCGGGCCAAAGGACGATTACGGCTACAACCAGGCGCACGCCGAAGGCGCCGCCACGCTGAAGGGCATGGAAGGCATCTCCGTCGTCGAGGAGGAGAACGTGCCGGAGACGGTCGACGTCCAAAAGACGATGGAATCGATGATCAATCTCGACGGTGCGTCGCTGATCTTCCCGACCTCGTTCGGCTATTTCGATCCGCACATGCTGGCCATGTGCGCGAAATTCCCCGACGTGCAGTTCCGCCATTGCGGCGGCATGTGGAACAAGGACAAGCATCCGATGAATGCCGGTTCCTATTTCGGCTATATCGGCATGGGCCAGTATCTGAACGGCGTCGTCGCCGGCCACACCAGCAAGACCAAGAAGCTTGGCTTCGTCGCGGCAAAGCCGATCCCGCAGGTGTTGCTCAACATCAATTCCTTCCTGCTCGGCGCGCGCTCGGTAGACCCGACCATCACCTGCCAGGTGATCTTCACCGGCGAGTGGTCGCTGGCGGTCAAGGAGGCGGAGGCCACCAATGCGCTGGTCGACCAGGGTGCCGACGTCATCACCTGCCATGTCGACAGCCCCAAGGTGGTGGTCGAGACGGCGGCCGGGCGTGGCGCCTTCGTCTGCGGCTATCATGCCAACCAGAGCCCGCTGGCGCCGGAAAAATACCTGACCGGCGCGGAATGGAACTGGGCCAAGGTCTACAAGATGTTCGTCGACGATCTGGTGGCCGGCACGCCGCTGCCCAATTTCACGCGCGGCGGCCTGGCCGACGGCTTCGTCAAGATGAGCCCGCTCGGCCCCGCCGTCGGCGAGGCCGCCCGCAAGCAGTTCGACGGCACGCTGGCCGAAATGATGAAAGGCGGATTTTCGGTCATCAAGGGTCCGCTGAAGAGCAACAAGGGCGTCGTCGTCGCGACCGAGGGCCAGGCCTTCGTCGAGACCGCGCTCGAACTCGAAAGCATGGACTACCTGGTCGAGGGCGTCGTCGGTTCGACCGCCTGAACCGGATCGGAGACGGGGCCATGGCAGACACGGTCAGCACTGCGGGCGCACCGGCGCTGTTTGGCGCCAGGAATTATCCGGCGGCGCTCGAATGGGCGGCGCGGCGCGCGGAAGCCTTCGTCATACCGCTCGCGGCGCTGATCGTCGGCATGGCGCTGTTCAGCGTGTTCATCGCGCTGGTCGGCAAATCGCCGGTGCAACTCTACGAGACGATGTGGCGCGGCGGCTTCGGCTCGTGGTTCTCGATCCAGAACTCGCTGTCGCGGGCAGCACCGCTTTTACTGGCAGCGCTCTGCGTGGCGCTGCCGGCACGGCTCGGGCTCGTCGTGATCGGCGGCGAAGGCGCCATCGTGCTGGGCGGCGTTGCCGCCGCCGCCATCGGCGTCGCGGCGAATGGCGCGCCGGCTTTTCTGGTCATCCTGCTGATGGGCGCGGCGGGCGTGGTCGCCGGCGGCATCTGGATCGGTGCCGTCGGCGCACTCCGCCACTACCGCGCCGTCAACGAAACCATCTCCAGCCTGCTGATGGCCTATATCGCCATCGCGCTGATGAACCATCTTGTCGAAGGGCCGCTGCGCGATCCGGCCTCGCTCAACAAACCCTCGACCGAGCCGCTGGCGGATGCCTACCGAATCGGCAACATTCCCGGCATGGACGTGCACTGGGGCCTCGTCGTCGGTATTCTCGCCTGCGTCCTGTCCTGGCTGCTGATCGAAAAGACGCGTTGGGGGTTTGCCGCCCGCATCGCCGGCGGCAATGTCAGGGCGGCCCAGGTGCAAGGGCTTGCCGTCGGGCCGCTGATCGTCGGCTTCACCGGGCTGGCCGGCGGCTTTGCCGGGCTGGCCGGCATGCTGGAGGTCGGCGCCGTGCAAGGCAGCGCTAACGCCTCGCTCGCCGCCGGTTACGGCTATACCGGCATCCTCGTCGCCTTCCTCGCCCGCCACAATCCGCTCGCCATCATCCCGGTCGCTTTCCTGCTCGGCGGCATCGGCGCTTCGGGCGGGCTGATCCAGCGCCGCATGGATCTGCCCGACGCCACAGTGCTGGTGCTGCAAGGCATGCTCTTCGTGGTCATCCTGTTCAGCGAAACCTTTTACGGCCGCTTCAAGGTCTTCAATCCCGATCTGTGGAAGAGGGGCTCCTGATGGACGCGACCGAGATCGGCCTGTGGGGCGTGCCGCTCGCCATTCTCGGCGGCGCCATCCGCGTTTCGACGCCGTTCATCTTCGTCTCGCTCGGCGAAGCCATTACCGAACGTTCCGGCCGCATCAATCTCGGCCTCGAAGGCACGCTGGTCTTCGGCGCAATGACCGCCTATGCCGTCGCTGTGATGACCGGCTCGCCATGGCTCGGCCTGCTGGCCGCCGCCGGTGCCGGTCTTTGCTTCGGCCTGTTCCATGGCTGGATCTGCAAATTCCATGGCGTTAACGACATCGCCATCGGTATCGCGCTGATGCTGTTCGGCTCGGGTCTCGCCTTCTTCTTCGGCAAGCCGTTCATCCAGCCCTCGGCGCCAGACCTGCCGGCCATCGCCTTCGGTGGCTGGTCGAACATTCCGCAGGTGCAGGCAGCGCTCAACGTCAATGTGCTGTTCCTCATCGGGGCGGCACTTGCCGTGTTCCTGTGGTGGGCTTTCCGCAACACCCGCGCCGGGCTGATCGTGCGCGTCGTCGGCGACAGCTCCGATGCGGCGCGCGCCATGGGCCTCAATCCGAACACCGTGCGCCTGCTTGCGACGGGCGTCGGCGGTGCGCTCGCCGGCATCGGCGGCGCCTATCTGTCGCTCTATTATCCCGGCAGCTGGACCGAACGCATCTCATCGGGGCAGGGGCTCATGGCGGTGGCGCTGGTCATCTTCGCGCGCTGGAACCCGCTCGGCTGCTTTGCCGCGGCTCTGTTGTTCGGCGGTGCCGGCGCGCTAGGCCCGGCACTGCAATCGGTCGGGGTGACGCAGGGCTACTATCTCTTTTACGCCGCACCTTACATCCTCACGCTCATCATCATGATCGCCACCTCGTCCCCGAGCCGCTCGCTTGCCGGCGCGCCGGGCGAATTGTCGATTACCAAATGACTGGAGTTTTCCCGATGAACGCCAGAGCCGAGATCACCCAGCGCTACATCGATGCCGATCCCTATCCATGGCCCTATAATGGCGAGCTACGGCCCGACAATACGGCGCTGATCATCATCGACATGCAGACCGATTTCTGCGGGCCGGGCGGCTATGTCGATCATATGGGCTACGATCTTTCGCTGGTGCGGGCGCCGATCGGGCCGATCAAGTCGGTGCTCGCAGCCATGCGTGCCAAGGGCTACACCATCATCCACACGCGCGAGGGCCACCGGCCCGATCTCGCCGACCTGCCGGCCAACAAGCGCTGGCGCTCGCGCCGCATCAATGCCGGCATCGGCGACCCCGGACCTTGCGGTCGCATCCTGGTGCGCGGCGAACCCGGCTGGGACATCATCCCCGACCTCTATCCGGCGGCGGGCGAACCGATCATCGACAAGCCGGGCAAGGGCTCGTTCTGCGCCACCGACCTGGAACTGATCCTGCGCCAGCGCGGCATCGAAAACATCGTGCTGACCGGCATCACCACCGATGTCTGCGTCCACACGACGATGCGCGAGGCCAATGATCGCGGCTTCGAATGCGTCATGCTGGAGGATTGCTGCGGCGCAACCGACTACGGCAACCAACTTGCCGCAATCAAGATGATCAAGATGCAGGGCGGGGTGTTCGGCGCGGTGTCGAGCTCGGCGTCCTTCGTCGCGCAACTGCCGTGAGGACATGATCTTGAGCGGGAGCATCGGCAAGAAGGCCGTCGGCGTCGAGACCATCGGCATGACCATGCGCTTCGGCGCCTTCACCGCGCTGGACGACGTCTCGATCAAGGTGCCGGCGGGATCGTTCCATGCGCTGCTCGGCGAAAACGGTGCCGGCAAGTCGACGCTGGTCAAATGCATGATGGGTTTTTACCACCCGACTTCCGGCGACATGCTGGTCGACGGCCGCGAGGTCGCGATCGCCAGTCCGAAGGACGCCTCGGCGCTCGGGCTCGGCATGGTCTACCAGCATTTCACGCTCGTCCCGTCGCTGACCGGTGCGGAGAACCTGGTCATTTCGCGCGAGAAGGTGCCTGGCGTCATCGACTGGCGCAAGGAGCGCGCCGCGCTTGCGCAATTCATGCAGCGTATGCCGTTCAAGCTGCCGCTCGACGTCAAGGTGGCGGAACTTGCGGCCGGCGAGAAGCAGAAGCTCGAAATCATCAAGCAGCTCTATCTCGGCCGCAGTTTCCTGGTGCTCGACGAGCCGACTTCGGTGCTCACTCCCGGCGAGGCACAGGAAGTGCTTGGGCTGGCGCGCGACATGACCAGGACAAGCGACCTCACCGTGCTGATGATCTCGCATAAATTCCACGAGGTGACGGCGTTTGCCGACGACATCACTGTGCTGCGCAAGGGCAGGCTGACCGGAACCGGCAAAGTCTCGGAGCTTTCGCACAAGCAGATGGCGGCGATGATGATCGGTGACCAGCCGATTGCAGCACTCGACAGCCGCGCTCCGGTGCCGGCCGGCGCCAGGCAGGTGCTGACGGTAAAGTCGCTGAAGGCGCCCGACCGCACCGGCTTGAAAACCATCGACATCGGCGAGCTCGATGTGAAATCCGGTGAGATCGTCGGCGTCGCCGGCATCTCCGGCAACGGCCAGAAGGAATTTCTCGAAGTCCTTGCCGGACAGCGGGCGCGCAATGGCGGCGACGTTCTGGTGAAAGGCTCGCCGTATGGCGCCAGCCGCAGCGAGGCACGCACGCTCAATGTCCGCTTCATTCCGGAGGAGCCGTTGCGCAATGCCTGCGCACCGAAGATGACGGTGGCGGAAAACATGGCCTTCCGCACCTTCGATCTCAATGAGGCCGGCAAGCCGGTCAACTGGATCAGCATGAGTGCGATCAGGGACTACGCGGCCCGCCTGGTCGAACAGTTCAAGGTCAAGACGGCATCTCTCGCTTCGCCGATTTCGTCACTCTCGGGCGGCAATGTGCAGCGCGCGGTGCTGGCGCGGGAACTGACCGGCGAGGTCGATCTTCTCATCGTGTCGAATCCCTGCTTCGGCCTCGACTTCTCCGCCGTCGCCGAAATACGCGCCCGCATCATGAAGGCGCGGAATGCCGGCGCCGCGGTGCTCCTTATGTCGGAAGACCTCGACGAGCTGCTTGAGCTTTCGGACCGCATCTTCGTCATGTCGGACGGCGCGCTGGTCTATGAGACGCCGATCGCGCAGGCGAGCGTGCAGACGATCGGCGAGCACATGGCGGGACATCACTGATGGCGGAGATCGAGGCGCTGCCGTTTCCGTTCGCTTTCAAGCCTGAGGCGATGGCGCTGGTCGTCATCGACATGCAGCGCGATTTCGCTGAACCCGGCGGCTTCGGCGCCAGCCTCGGCAATGACGTCAGCCGGGTAGTGGCGATTGTGCCGACGGTGAAAAGGCTGATCGAGGGATTTCGCACCGCCGGCCTGCCGGTGATCCACACGATGGAGTGCCACAAAGCAGACCTTTCGGATCTGCCGCCGGCCAAGCGCAACCGCGGCAATCCGTCAATCCGGATCGGCGATGTCGGGCCGATGGGTCGCGTGCTGATCGTCGGCGAGGCGGGAACGGCGATCCTCGATGAACTTGCCCCTTTGCCCGGCGAGATCGTCATCGAAAAGCCGGGCAAGGGCGCGTTCTATGCCACCAGCTTCGGCGACGACCTGAAGCGGCTCGGCGCACAGCAACTGGTCTTTGCGGGAGTGACGACGGAGGTCTGCGTGCAGACGACGATGCGCGAGGCCAACGACCGCGGTTATGAATGCCTGCTCGCCGAGGATGCGACGGAGAGCTATTTTCCGGAGTTCAAGGCGGCCGCGCTGGCGATGATCAGGGCGCAGGGCGCCATCGTTGGCTGGACGGCAACGACCGATCAGGTGCTCGAGGGGATTGCCAATGCCTAACCTTCCCTTTGCCGGCCTCCTCAATGGTGGCTGGCGCGATCTGCCGTTCGAGCATTTCCGCGATGGCATTACGGCGCACTGGCTGCTCAAGGGCGGACCGACAGAACCGTCGGTCGCGATCCTGAACTACCGGCCGGGCGCCAGCGTGCCGCGTCACCGCCACGCCGGGCTGGAAACGATCATCGTGCTGGAAGGCACGCAGAGCGACGAGAACGGCGATTATGCCGCGGGCAGCGTGATCCTGAACCCGGTCGGAACCGAGCATTCGGTGTGGACAAAAGACGGCTGCGTCGTGCTCATCCAGTGGAACCTGCCGGTAGTCATTCTGGGCGAGGCCGAATGAGCGACATCCGCTTCGATATAGCGAGCTTGCACGCTGCCTATCAGGCCGGCGTCAGCATCGGCGAGATGATCGACGCGGTCCATGCGCGGCTTGCGGCGGCCGATGACCCGGGCATCTTCATCCATCTGGCGAGCAGAGCGGATATGCTTGCCGAGGCAGAAAAGCTCGGCCCGTTCGATCCGGTGGCAAAGCCACTGTGGGGCATGCCATTCGCGGTCAAGGACAACATCGATGTTGCCGGCATGCCGACCACGGCCGGCTGCGCCGAATATGCCTACTTGCCGGCGAAAGACGCCACCGTCGTCGCGCGGCTCAAGGCCGCCGGCGCACTGGTCGTCGGCAAGACCAATCTCGACCAGTTCGCCACCGGCCTGGTCGGCGTGCGCACGCCCTATCCAATTCCGAGGAATGCGATCGACCCGAAACTGGTGCCTGGCGGCTCATCGTGCGGCTCGGCCGTGGCGACGGCGCGTGGCATCGTCTCGTTCGCGCTCGGCACCGACACCGCCGGTTCGGGGCGCATTCCCGCCGGCCTCAACAACATCGTCGGGCTCAAGCCAAGCGTCGGCGCGCTATCAGCCGCCGGCGTCGTGCCGGCCTGCCGGACACTCGACTGCGTCTCGGTCTTCGCGCTCACCGTCGACGACGCCTACAGCGTGTTCGAGGTCGCGGCGGCAAGGGACGACGCCGATCCCTATTCGCGCGATCTCGGCGTCCAGGCCTTTGCCGCGCGCCCGCCGGTGCTGACGGTTGGCGTTCCGGCGAGGGCCGACTGGACCTTCTTCGGCGATCAGGCGATGCAGGCGGGTTTCGAGGCCGCTCTTGCCTCGCTGGAGACGCTGGGCTGCAGGCTGGTCGAAATCCCCTTCGGCGATTTCTACGCCACGGCCAATCTGCTTTACGAAGGCGCCTGGGTAGCCGAGCGTTACGCCGCGATCAGGGACTTCATGGATGCCAACGAGGCCGCCATGCATCCGGTGACGCGGCAGATCATCGGCGGTGCGCGAAAACTTTCCGCAGCGGACGCTTTTAAGGGGCTCTATGCCTTGCAAGGCTATAAGGCCAAGCTTGCGCCGGTCATCGCCTCGGTCGATCTTTTCTGTGTGCCGACCGCGCCGACGCATTACACGGTCGAAGCGGTGTTGGCTGACCCCATCGTCACCAACAGCCGGCTTGGCACCTACACCAACTTCGTCAATCTGCTCGACATGTGCGGCATAGCCGTGCCGGCCGGAATTCGTAGCGACGGTTTGCCGATGAGCGTCACCTTGCTTGCGGCGGCGGGCAAGGACCACCTGACGGCGTCGCTTGCCCGCGACATCCATGCGGCAAGCCGCCTTTCTCTGGGCGCTACAGGCTGGCCGCTGCCGCCGCGTGGCGATGTTCGTGTGGACGTGGATGAAGGCACGATCGAGCTGGCCGTGGTCGGCGCCCATCTATCGGGGATGGCGCTGAACGGCCAGTTGCAGCAGCTCGACGCGATTTTCGCCCGGGCTGCGAGAACGGCGCCGCTCTACCGGCTTTACGCGCTCGCCGGCCAGTCGGTGTCGCGACCGGGGCTCGAACGGAGCTGCAATGGCAAGGGGGCAGCGATCGAGGTCGAAGTCTGGCGGCTCTCGCCACAAGCGTTCGGCCGCTTTGTTGCCGCGATCCCGCCGCCGCTCGGCATCGGGACGCTTCTGCTTGATGACGGAACGTCGCCGAAAGGCTTCCTCGTCGAAAGTGCCGGCCTTACCAATGCAGAGGAGATTTCGCATTTCGGCGGCTGGCGCAATTTCATAGCGGCTCAGCAGCTGCGGAGCTGACGCTATCACTCGACCTTTTGCCGGAACTTCGAATGGCAGCTCGAGCAATCCTGCAAGATGAGATGCAGGAGGTGCTCCGCCGGCAATTTGGCAGGATCGGCTTCCGCCAGCCCCGGCCGCTTGCCAAGCAGGCTGCCACCGCCCATTGCCAGGCCGGGACCCATTCTCATGTCGTTGGTGATACGGGGTGGCGCCCGCTCGGCGTCAGCGACCAGAGCGCTGGCCAGCGTCCCGATATGATTGGCCAGTGCTTCGAACTCCGCGCGGGCGGGGTCGATATCCGGCTTGGCGCCTGAAGGCGCACCCAACGTCGCGCTGGGGAATTCGGCAATCAGGGCAGGGCCGGTGCGGGCGCGGATGGTCTCGGCCGCCGCCTTGAAGGCCGCGGCGTCGTACGCCCGCTTGCCGTCGAACATCCCGGCGATCGTCTTTGCCGCCACGGCCATGTCCTTCATCGAGGCCTGGCGCGCCTGGATGACCGCATCACGGCTCGAATGGGCGGCAGCGAGCACGACAGAGACGCAGGCAAGCGACAGCACCGTTACAGCGGCTGCGAGCCTCACTGGGCCACGCCTTGTCCTGCCAACTCGTCGATGATCGGGCAATCCGGCCGCTCGTCGCCGTGGCAGTGACTGACCAGATGGTGAAGCAAGCCGCGCAATCCGACCAGTTCGGCGATCTTCCTGTCGATCTCCACCAGTTTGGCTTTCGCGATCGCCTTCACGTCGGCGCTGTCACGTTCCCTATCTTGGTACAGCGAGAGCAACTGGCGGCATTCGTCGACCGAAAACCCCAGGCTTCGCGAGCGCTGCAGGAAGCGCAGCCGGTGAATATCGGCCGTCGAGTAATCGCGATAGCCATTGTCTGTCCGGGCCGGGTGCAAGAGCCCGATATCCTCATAGTAGCGGATCGTCTTGGCCGGCAGGCCGGATTTCTCGGATGCGACGCCGATGTTCATGGCGGAAATCTCCTTTGTCGGATGATATAGACCTTCCAGTAGATGGAAGGTCAACATGATGTGGCGATTTTGGATGCCCGATGCAACCGCCCGTCGGCTCCAACCGTTTGCCTGCCAACAGCCATACTGAACCTTCGGGAAGAAATCCGTTTTCGAAAACGTTTATCGAACAGCGCTCAAAACCCGGCGTCCGACACCGGGTGCCGATGAGCAAGGACCCTCCGGCGGCACGCTACACCGTGCATACGCCGAGGAGACAGAATATGCCGGTCAAAGCCTATATCAACCGGATCGCGACGGCGGTGCCGGAGCACGAGGTTCATCAATTCTACCTGCGTTTCGCGGCCTCCATGCTCGCGGCCGATCGCCGGAGGATCTTCGAACGCATGGCCGATCTTGCCGGTATCGAGCACCGCTATTCCTGCTTTGCGCCGGCATCCGATCCCGAAGGACCATCCGCCGACCTGGCCGGGACTTTTATCCGGGGCGCGTTTCCCGGAACGGCGATGAGAATGGCGATGTTCGACGATGCCGCACCTGTTCTGGCGCAAAAGGGCATCGACGGATTGCAGCTTGGCGACGACGCTTCCCGCATCACCCATCTCATCGTCACCACCTGCACCGGTTTTTCGGCGCCGGGCATCGACCTCGAGCTGGTTGCGCGTTGCGGGCTGCCGGATACGGTTGAACGCACGATGATCGGCTTCATGGGTTGCTACGCGGCGATCAACGGTCTCAAGCTGGCGCACCACATCGTCCGCTCGGACCCGCAAGCCAAGGTCCTGCTGGTCAATATCGAACTCTGCACGATGCATCTGCGCCAAACCACCGAGTTGGAAAAGCTGCTGTCGTTCTGCCTCTGGGGCGATGGCTGTGCGGCCACGCTCGTCACCGCCGAGCCAGCCGGCATCGAGCTCGACAGCTTTCACTGTCTAGTGGCGAGGGAGCGGCGGGATCTGATGCGCTGGAATATTCGCGACCACGGCTTCGAAATGGTTCTTTCCGGCCAGGTGCCGGCGGCGATTCATGAAGCGTTGCGGAACAACCAGGCCGCCATCCTCGGCAGCCGGCCGACCGAGGCGATCGACCTATGGGCCGTGCACCCGGGTGGACGTTCGGTTCTCGACGCCGTCGAAAGGGCCTTGAAACTGGAACCCACCGCGCTGGAACCATCGCGCGAGGTGTTGCGCCGGTATGGGAACATGTCGTCTGCGACCGTCATGTTCGTGATGAAAGAGATGCTGAAGGCGCCACCCGGCCTGCTCGGCTGCGGCATGTCGTTCGGGCCGGGATTGACGGCCGAAACCATGCTCTTTCGAACGGTGTCATGAGCGGCCTGGAGCATCGGCAGCTTGCGCCGGAAATCCTCGACGGACTTGCGGCCGACGATCCGCGAGCCCTGACCGCGCGTCGCGACCTTCGGCGCATCAACATGCTGATGTTTCAGGTGCCGATCATGACGTCGTTGCTGAAGAGGTTTGTGCCAAAATCGCCACGCCGCATCCTGGAGATCGGCGCCGGCGATGGCTCCTTCATGCTCGCGGTGGCGCGGCGCATGGCCAGGCATTGGCCTGGGGTCGAACTGGCAATGCTCGACCGCGTCGACCTCGTCACCGCGCAATTGCGCGGTGATTTTGACAGGCTGGGATGGAAGGCTGAAGGGATCACCGCCGATGTCTTCGACTGGGCAGGAAAGATCGAGGGCACACGGTTCGACGCCGTCACCGTCAATCTGTTCCTGCATCACCTCGATGACGCGCAGCTCGTGCGCCTGTTTTCGCTGATCAGGCCGAAAGCCCCGTTGCTGCTGGCGACAGAGCCGTTGCGGGCGAAACTGGCGCTGACCGCGACCCATCTTCTCCCGGCAATCGGCGCCAACGACGTCACACGGAACGACGCGGCGCAAAGCGTGCGTGCCGGCTTTCGCGGCAGCGAGCTGTCCGGCCTCTGGCTTGCGGCCAGCGGCAAGCCGGTCGAAGAGCGGCGCGCCAGCCTGTTTTCCCACATCTTCGTCGGCGCCAGCGCCACTGACGACCCATGACGCGATTGTCGACCCATGACGCGATCATCATAGGCGCCGGCCCGGCGGGTACCTCCGTCGCGCTCACGCTGGCGCGGCGCGGTTGGGCCGTGGCCATTGTGGAAAAAAGTGCTTTTCCGCGTCGCAAGGTCTGCGGCGAATACATCTCGGCAAGCAATCTTGCGCTTCTGGACCAGCTGGAGATCGGCGACGCCTGGCGTGCCAATGCCGGCCCCGAAATCCGCCGCGTCGGCTTGTTTTCCGGCGACACCTGCGTCGAGGCGGCAATGCCAGGTGCAGGAGCTGGGCCACGTGCAAAAGATGGCTTCGGCCGGGCGCTCGGCCGGGACATTCTCGATTCCCTGCTTTTGCAGACGGCGCGATCGGCGGGTGTCGAAATCTTCCAGCCCTGCCGCGCCGTCGCCATCGACCGGGACGGCCAGATGCAACGGGTGCAAATTCAAGCCGGAGATGAAACAACGGCGTTGCGCGCGCCGGTGATTGTCGCCGCGCACGGCTCGTGGGAGCCGGGACCATTGCCCAGCCAGCTCGGAAAGGCCAATTGCCCGTCGGACCTGCTCGGCTTCAAGGCGCATTTCACCGGGTCGTCGCTCGCGCCGGATTTGATGCCTCTGCTGGCCTTCCCCGGCGGCTATGGTGGCATGGTCTCGGCGGATCAGGGCCGGTTGTCGGTCTCGTGCTGCATTCGCCGCGATATGCTCGCGCGGTTACGCAAACAACGTGGCTCCAAACGCCGGAGCCATGTGTCGGCCGCCGATGCGGTCTCCCGCCATCTCGTGGACTCATGCCGGGGCGTGAGAGACGCCCTGGAACCGGCGCTTCTCGACGGTCCGTGGCTTGCCGCAGGTCCGATCCGGCCGGGAATTCGCTCCTGCTACGAAGGGGACATCTTCCGCGTCGGCAATGCAGCCGGAGAGTCTCATCCTGTCATCGCCGAGGGCATCTCGATGGCGCTGCAGTCCGGCTGGCTGCTGGCCTGCGAACTCGCATCCGCGCCAAGTGGCCGGGCAGGGCGCGAGGCCGCCGCCAGACGCTATGAGGCGGCCTGGAAAAGACTGTTCTCGACACGGGTCTACGCTGCCGCGGCCCTCGCCGGAATTGCCCTTCGCCCGGGCAGCGCCACCGTGATGGCGGCGATCGTCCGGAATTTCCCGCAGGCACTGACACTGGGCGCGCAACTGAGCGGCAAGACCAAGCCGGTTCCCGGCTTTGCCTGACGAGGGGTGGGGCGTCGTGCTGCCCTGGTCGCCTTACA
The DNA here is from genome assembly GCF_040321655.1 of Mesorhizobium sp. M0306. Lineage (NCBI taxonomy): Bacteria > Pseudomonadati > Pseudomonadota > Alphaproteobacteria > Hyphomicrobiales > Phyllobacteriaceae > Mesorhizobium > Mesorhizobium sp. M0306. The sequence goes on from NZ_JAMYRY010000010.1 coordinate 140,594, forward strand.
TGCCACGGCGGCAACCGGCGGCAACATGGGCCCTTCTGTTGGGAATTTGCTACCGTATGGTCGTAGGCGCCCTACGGGCTTCAGGTTCGCAGGTATTTGACCAGCGCTGCAATCGCGAGCAAGAGGGCGACGAACACCAGGACCCAGACGAGCGCCATGCCGCCCATCATCCACGTACCCATTGGACCATTCATCATTGCAATCACCTTTACGGTCAGTGAAGGCCCGCCTTCGTCGGTAAGCATCGGCGACTGCGAAGGCAATTAGCTCGCCGTGGAATTCGGTCAAGACGACCAGGAAACCGATCGGCCGCCCGTCGCCTTGTCCCGCTAACCGGAAGTGTCCTGTCCTTGCCGTCTCACATACCTCCGCCGCAGCCGTCCGAGAGATCCCAGACGTCGACGACCTGCTTGCCGGTGAAACCGTGCTCGCGGATCAGGAACTTCGCCAATCCGCCATACACTTTCCAGCGCCAGCATTGGCAGCAGCAAGGGCCTTTCTCGTTGGAATTAGCCATCGCATAGTCATAGGCCTGCTGCTCGTCGCCGGAGAGTTTCACATCGTAGTAGGGCATCATCTTCTGTGCGATGCCGGCCGGAATATCGTACGGATCGCTTGGAATCATCGCGATCTCGCGGTACCTGGCCAGGCCGCTCACCTGCTCGGCATAGCGCTTCGTCTCCATAGGGCTGCAGCACGAGCCCGTGATCCGCGACATCGCCGGCATGGTCGCAATCGACTCCGTGAACTTGGCCGAACACGTGCTGTTGCCGTTCTGGCTGAGATATTTGAAACGGCGCACCAGATCGGAATCCTCCGCGGCGATCGCCAAATCCGGCCCCTTGAGCAAGCCGACGACCGCAGCGACGCCAAAGGCGCTGCCCAGAACAACCGTCCGGCGGGTTGGATAGCATATCCGGCTCATTTGCTTTTCCTCGCCTGCTCGATCAGTTTCTTCATCGTTGCGAGGTCGGTCGCGCCGGGGAAAATCTGCTCGCCAACGACGAAGCTTGGCGTTCCGCTGATCTTCAGCGCCTGGGCCAGTTGCGTATTCCGGTCGATCGACGCCTGGATATCGGGCCGCTGCATGTCGGTCTTCAGTTTAGCCACGTCGAGCCCGACGTCGGCAGCCACCTTCAGCACGACCGCTTCGGTCACCCGCGTCTTCACCGCATACAAGGCCTTGTGGAATGCCATGTATTTGCCCTGGCGCATTGCGGCGAGAGCCGCCTTGGAAGCAAATACGGAATCCGTGCTGAGGATCGGGAATTCCTTGTAGACGATCTTGAGCTGCGGATCGTCGGCCACGGCTTGCGCCATGATCGGCGCAACCTGCCGGCAATAGGGGCAGTTGTAGTCAAAGAACTCGACCATGGTGACGTCGCCTTCGGCGTTGCCGCCGACTGGGCTCGCCGGGTCCCGGAAGATATCGTCGGCCTTCGCCACCAGGGCGGCTTTCGCCTCTTTTGCCGCAGCCTCGCGCTGGCGGGCATCGAGGCTCTGCAGCGCCTCCATGACGACCTCGGGATGCGCGAGGATATAATCGTGGATGTGCTGGTCGAACTGGTCTTGGGACATCTCGCCCGCCGCGATCGCCTGGTTGTGGAGACCGAGCGCGAGCCAGACCGTCGCGCCGGCCACCATGAAGGCACGGGCCATTTTGCCGATGGCTCCGCTCAATGGATTGGACTTGTGGATCACAGGGTTCTCCTTCCCTCTGTTTCGCCGGACCGCCGGCATGTGAATGATGCCTCAGAATATGCCCTTGATCTTCGCCCACCATCCCGTTTCGGGCTCATGGTGCGGGCGCTCGACATTGTTGGTGAGCGCATTGACGAAGGTGACGAGATTGACCGCAGCGAAATTCAGGCCATGAAAATTCGCCCGCCAGCGGCCCTCCTTGTCGATCACATGGGTGACGGTGCCGTGCATTTGATAACCATCATCCGTAAGCGTGAATTTGTGGCCGAAGGCCTCCGCCAGTCTGCGGGTCGCATCCTCCGGCTGATCTGCCGTCGTGGTCAGGAACAGCCAATTGAGGGGGTCGAGCCCGTGCGCCGGCCCGTATTTGCTGAGCACGTCCGGCGTGTCCCTGGCAGGGTCGGTGGTGATGGTCACAAAGGTGACCTGGCCTTTCATCGGCGTGCCGTTCACCATTTTCTGGACTTCGGCGATCTTCTCGGCGTGCAGGGGGCACACATCCGGGCACGATGTGTAGATGAAGTGGAGGACGACCACCTTGCCGCGCAGATCTGCCGTTCGCACGATACGCCCATCGGCGGTGCGCAGCGTGAAATCGGGCGCTGGCTTGTCGATCGTTTGGAAATATTTCTCGTCGCCCTCAAGCGTAGTCTCGATTTCCTCGAGTGAGTGGGCTTGGGCCTGATACGAAAAGCCCACGGCCAGCGCCGCAATGGCAATTACGCCCAGCAGCAAACACCTCCACTCGTTCAAAGCCGTTGCGACGCAGCGAGCCTTCAACCCGGACATATCTGTTCCTTTCTCACTCGGCGGCGATGCGGCTGCGGATGAAGTCGACCATGTCGGGCGCGTCCCATTCGGCCGGCCCAATCAGCCGGCCGATCTCCTTGCCATCGCGATTGATCAGCAGGGTTGCCGGAAGACCGACGGAGCCGATGGCGAACATGGCCTTGCCCGAGGCATCGATGTTGAGGGCGAGGTGCTTGATGCCGATCTCGGCAAAGAACTTCTTCACAATCTCAGGACCGGCACGGTCCATGGACAGCGCGACGACCTCGAAATCCGGACCGCCGAGTTTGGCCTGCAGCCGATCGAGCGTCGGCATCTCCTTGCGGCAGGGCGCGCACCATGTCGCCCAGACGTTGAGCAGCACGACCTTGCCGTGGAAATCCGCAAGCGTTTTCGGCTTGCCATTGCCGTCCTTGAAGCTGATTTCCGGCACGGGGACAGGCGCCTCGTGAACGACAAAGTTCTGCGGCGGCTCAGCGGCTGATACCGGCAGCGAAAATGCCAGCAGCATGCCAATCAGGACCATGGCCAGTTTGCTCACAACAGCCTCACTCGGTCGCGTAGACGGTGGGTGCCTTGCCGTCCTTGGTGAAGGCGTAGACGACAAAGGGGCCTTGCTTCTCACCACCCATGCCTGGAGCGCCCGTCGGCATGCCGGCCAGCGTTATGCCGGTGATGGCCGGGCGTTCGGTCAAAAGCTTCTTGACGATCTCGACCGGCACCAGGCCATCGACGACATAGCCGTCGACCATCAGCGTGTGGCAGCCTTCGAGGTCGGCCGGCACGCCGGCATCGCTGCTGATCTGAGAGAGATTGTTGACCGGCTTGATGTCGACCTTGAAGCCGTTGTGCTCGAGATAGTTGGCATAGGATTCGCAGCAGCTGCATTGCGGGTTCTTGTACATCACGGCGTTGATCGTGGCGGCGAAGGCGGGCAGCGGCGTTGCGATCAGCAGGGACAGTGCGGCTAGGCGGTAGGTCAGTTTCATTGCAGTTCTCCTTGGTTGGATAAAGCTTTCAGGTCACGCGGAACACTGTCATCAGGCCGGCCATCTGGTGATCGGCGACATGGCAGTGCAGCATCCAGTCACCGGGATTGTCGGCAACGAAGGCGCATTCGATCGTGTCCTTGGGGGCGAGCAGCACCGTGTCCTGCCATTGCCGGTGCGGTACCGGCGAGCCGTTGCGCGAAAGCACCGACAGGCTGAAGCCGTGGACGTGCATGGGATGCCACCAGGCGGTTTCGTTGCGGATGGTGAGACGGCAGGTGGCGCCGCGCGACAGCGTGAACTGCGGCGCCATTCCAGCGTGGCCGTCGCCGGTCATCGACATGCCGTTGATTGCCCAGGCGGCGCCGTTCATGCCGGGCATCGCCATGCCCATCATGCCGCCGACGCCGGCCAGCTTGCCGCCGCCCATCATGCCACCCTGCAGGACGATTTCATGCCGTTCGGCCTTGGCCAGGTCGGGGGCCGGCAGCGGATTGGCCGGCAGGCGAAGCGGCGCATCGAGAGGATGGTCGCGCAGCGCTCCGGCGTCATAGGCGAGCGTGGTCAGGGTGTAGGCGAGGCCATCGTAGTAATCGTCGATCACCGCATGCCGGCTGCCTGGGTCGCCCTGCAGGTCGAGTACGACATCAATGCGCATGGCGGGCGCAAGCACCAAGCGTCCGCCCTCCGGCTCATGCGGGTCGCAGGGCTGGCCGTCGATGGCGACGATGATCGGACGGTGGCCTTCGAAACGCAAAGCCATGATGCGAGCGAGTGACGCATTGGCCAGCCGCAACCTGACGCGCTCGCCGGCCTTCACGGTCAGGTCGGCCGGCGGTGCACCGTTGACGGTGACGACATTGCCGACACGGCCCGACATCGCCGCATCCATCATGTTGCCGAAGCCGGCAGCGATTTGCCCATCCTTGGTGAGCCGCCAGTCCTGCAGCAGCCATAGAAGCTCGCGGTCGACCGCGACCGGTTCGGCTTCCTCGACGATGAGTACGCCGGCCAGCCCGCGGCCGAGCTGCACGAGGCTGTCGGCATGCGGATGGTACCAGAAGGTGCCGGCATCGGGCGGGGTGAACTCGTACACGAAATTTTCGCCCGGCCTGATCGGCGGTTGGGTCAATCCCGGCACGCCATCCATGGCGTTTGCCAAGCGGATGCCATGCCAGTGAACCGTGGTGTCCTCGTCCAGTCCGTTCTCGACGATGATGCGAGCGGGCTGCCCCTGGCGCAAGCGCAGTGTCGGGCCTGGGACCGTGCCATCATAGGCCCATACCGGAGTGCGCGGACCATCGGGGCCGGTGAGCCGTGCCTGGCCTGGCGCCACCCTGATCCGGTGTTCGCCGGTAGCCAGCGCCAGTGCAGGGCGGATCGCTGCGGAGGCGGCAATGCTCGCCGCCGCAAACAGGAATTTGCGGCGCGTTATGAACGGACTTGAAACGGAATTCACCCTTGTGACCCTTGCGGTAACCGACGGCGAACATCGCGACATCGATTGCATTGCTGCCGCGCCCGTTGCGCAGTACGCGCAACCGGGCGATCAAACGCCGCCAATCAGCCGCGGAACGGCAGAAACGGCGTCAGACGAGAGCGCTGGGTCTTGGAGGGAATGGCTCGGGCAGTAGACTTCGCCCGTGCAGGAACGCGGCGGGAAGCGCCGGCGGCAGCTCGGCCCGCAGCAGTCCCGTCATGGGGAGAGCTTCCGGCAGCACCGCCAGAACCGGTGCGACGCAGGTCGGCGCACATTGCATCGATTTGTCATTGTCGGCCGAGTTCTTGAGGCACGCGTTGCAGTCGCCGCCCTTGGCATCGGCCATCTTGGCCATATCGGCGTCGGTGGTGCCGGTATCTGTGGCCATGATCATGCGGCTGTCGATCGCCATCCTCGCCGACATGACGGCAGCCTGAGCGGCGGACAGGCTGAACCCGGCGGTCACGAGGAACGCGAGCAGCATGACCAGGAGGCGTTTTGGCGACAGGCGTGCCATCATCCGCTCAGGTTGACTGCAAAGTGCGGCTTTTGCAAGCTCCGCATGCCGCGACATCGGCGCTGGTGCGAGTTCTGGTCCGGCAAATCAATGGTGAGGACCCTCCCATTGATCGTGGTCTGACAGCACCTCGATAACACGGCATTCGCAGACTTTCCCTTGCCGGCAGCCCTCAACCATCAGCTCCAGCTCAATCTTCAATGCGGTAAGGCTGCGTATTCGCTGGACGACCTCGGCCAGACGGGCTTGGGCGATGGCGTCGGCGGTTCCACATGGCTGATTGGGATTATCCTGCAACGTCAGCAGCGTCCTGATAGCCTCGATCTCGAACCCAAGCTCGCGCGCGTGCCTGATGAAGGCGAGCCGGCGCAAGTCGGCCGCTTCATAATGCCGGCGATTGGCTTCGCTGCGGGCAGGCGCTGGAAGCAAATCGATCTGCTCATAGTAGCGGATGGTTGGAACCTTCACGCCGCTGCGTCGGGCTGCTTCACCGATGGTCACACCTGCTGACATTTTTTCGCTTGCTCCTCTAGTCACTAGAGGATGTAGCGTCGCGATCGAAGACGCAAGAGGTTCACCATGGCTGCGACCAAACAACAGACCCGCTACCGCGTGGAAGGCATGGATTGCGCCAGCTGTGCCAGCAAAATCGATACCCTCGTGCGGCGGATGCCTGGTGTGCAGGATGTTAGCGTATCCGTTTCGGTAGGCACTCTGACGGTCATTCATACTCCCGAAAGCAATCTTGACGCGATCGCGAGGAAAGTCACCGGCCTCGGCTACGCTGTTGCTCCGCTGACCGCCAAGTCTGGAGCGCCGGCCTCCGATCAATTGGCCGACCATGACCACAGAACGCACAGTCACGACAAGAAATTAGCGGGATTGCATGGCAACAATGATGCGCCGATGTCGGGGCCATGGTGGAACAGCGCCAAGGGCCGCCTGACCATCGCCAGCGGCGTCGCACTGGCGGTGGCTTTCGCGGTTCATGACGCCTGGCCCGCGACCGGCCCATGGGCCTTCATCGCCGCCATGCTGCTCGGCCTGGTGCCGATCGCGCGCCGAGCGGTCATGGCCGCAGTCGCCGGCATTCCGTTCACAATCGAAATGCTGATGACCGTGGCGGCCGCCGGCGCCGTAATCATCGGCGCCGGCGAGGAAGCGGCGACGGTGGTCCTCCTGTTCCTAATCGGCGAATTACTGGAAGGGGTGGCCGCTGGGAAGGCACGTTCTAGCATCCAGGCGCTCACCACACTGGTTCCCAAGACGGCGCTAGTCGAAGTGGATGGGACGAGCCGCGAGGTGCCGGCCGAAAGTCTGTCCGTAGCGGACATCATTCTGGTGCGGCCCGGTGATCGGATTCCGGCTGATGGCGAGATCACCGAGGGTGACAGCGCCATTGATGAATCGCCTGTGTCGGGTGAAAGCGTCCCGGTTCGTAAAGTAGTTGGCGACACGGTTTTTGCCGGCACTATCAACGGCGACGGCGTGCTGCGCGTCAAGGTGACGGCGGCCGCCGCCGACAACACGATTGCACGGGTCGTCAAGCTGGTCGAGGAGGCGCAGGAAAGCAAGGCGCCCACCGAGCGCTTCATCGACCGTTTCTCGCGCTGGTACATGCCCGGCGTGGTCGCCGTCGCGGAGCTCGTGGCGATCACGCCACCCCTGCTCCTTGGCGGCGATTGGAACGAGTGGATCTACAAAGGTCTGGCGCTGCTGCTCATCGGCTGTCCGTGCGCGCTGGTCATTTCAGTGCCCGCGGCGATCGCGGCGTCGCTCTCGGCGGGCGCCAGGCGCGGCCTTTTGATGAAGGGCGGCGCGGTGCTGGAAGGGCTCGGCACCATCACTGCCGTGGCGCTCGACAAGACCGGCACGCTGACGCTCGGCAAGCCGCAGGTAACCGACGTGGTTGCAGTCGGCGCCAGTGAACGCGAGGTACTTTCCCTGGCGGCAGCGCTCGAGACCGGCTCCAGCCATCCGATGGCCCTGGCCATTCTGCAAAGGGCCAATGCTGACAAGGTTCCGGTGCCACCTGCTGCCGAGGCCAGGGCGATTGGCGGCAAGGGCGTCGTCGGTCGCGTCGGCGGCAAGAGCCTGTTTCTGGGCTCGCCGGCCGCTGCCGGCGAAAAGGCGCCGCTGCCAGCCGACCTGGCCGCACGCATCACGGCACTGAACGATGAAGGAAAATCGGTGTCGGTGCTGCTCATCGACGACGCTCTTGCCGGCTTCATCGCCATGCGCGACGAACCCCGGCCGGACGCGTTCGCCGGGCTGAAGGCGCTGAGTGACGCTGGTATCAAAACAGTCATGTTGACCGGTGACAACAAGCGCACCGCCGCTGCCATCGGCAAGCAACTCGGCATCGAGGTGCTCGCCGGATTGTTGCCGGAGGACAAGCAGCGCATCGTTGTCGAGTTGAACGGGCAGGGGCTCAGGGTCGCCAAGGTCGGAGATGGCATCAACGACGCGCCGGCACTTGCGGCGGCCGATCTCGGCATCGCCATGGGTGGCGGCACCGATGTGGCTCTTGAAACGGCTGACGCAGCAGTGCTGCATGGACGCGTCGGCGACGTCGCCGCCATGATCAGGCTGTCCCAAGCAACCATGGCCAACATCAAACAGAACATCACCATGGCATTGGGGCTGAAGGCAGTGTTCCTGGTGACGACGATCGCCGGCATCACCGGCCTGTGGCCCGCCATCCTCGCCGACACCGGGGCGACGGTCCTGGTGACAGCCAATGCCATGCGGCTGTTGCGCTGGAAGAGCAGCTGGTAAGAGCATCAACGGCATCACATCAGGACAGGCAATGCAGCAAGCTATTACGTCGGACGGCCTTCGCCGGGTGGTGCTTGTCGTCGCACTGCTGAACCTCGGTTATTTCGGCATTGAATTCGCCGTGGCGCTGGCGATCGGCTCGGTATCGCTGTTCGCCGACAGCGTCGATTTTCTGGAAGATGCCTCGGTCAATCTCCTCATACTGCTCGCCATGGGATGGTCGCTGCGTGCTCGCTCGCGCGTTGGCATGGCGCTGGCGCTTATCCTGCTGGTGCCGGGCCTGGCGACGCTGTGGACCGCGTGGGAAAAGTTCAACATGCCGGTGCCGCCGCAGCCAACGGCCCTGACGCTGGCGGGGTTGGGCGCCTTGGCGGTCAACCTGTCATGCGCCTACATGCTGGCGCGCTACCGCCATCACAGCGGCAGTCTTACCAGGGCGGCATTCCTCTCGGCCCGCAACGATGCGGTCGCCAACATTGCGATCATACTGGCCGGGTTGGTGACCGCCTTCCTATGGCGCTCGGCATGGCCGGATCTGATCGTTGGCCTGGGAATTGCGGCACTGAATGCAGACGCGGCGCGCGAGGTCTGGGAGGCAGCTCGGGAGGAGCACCGAGCCGTTTCGTGAATCCAAACGCTCAGCGCGCTGCCGGATTGCCAATCTGCCAATGCAGAGCGCCAATGTGGGCCCCCATACCGGCCGGCAGTCATCCAGAAACTTGCGTGATCTCTAATATAAACGCACACTTGCAAAGCGGACCGAGGGAGAAGCAGCCCACAAGCACGCACCTCATCAAAAGGCCCGCGTCCCGGACGAGGACGCGGGCCGGTTTTCGTTGGCACGTGCTAGGCAGGTATCAAGACGGCCATGCGGTGGATGCCGACCACCTTGCTGGTGTTGGCTGCCTCGTCGGTCTTGCCCTTGGAGCAGGTATACATATCACCTTCCTTGAGCTTGAATTGCTTGTCGGCTTTCTTGATCGTGAATTCACCGGCGGTAATGGTGCACACCATGTCGTTGTCCATCACCATTGCAGGAGCAGCTGCTCCCGGCTGAAAGACCACATCGACAATTGAGATGCTCTTGTAGGCGGGGATATCGGAATTGCCGGTGCCGACCTCAACCACCCTGACGCCGGGGGCTATTTCCTTGCCTTCCTTCGGGCCGTATTTCTTGACCTTTGCAGCTGCCGCCAGCGTGAACAAAGGCGTTACCGCGGCCGCCGTCACGCCGAGCGCGATTGCAGACCTGCGATTTATGGTTTTCATCGCATCCTCCCATTATATTGGCCACGCACCAATGCGCATGGTTGCAATATATTAGCACATATGCAGATAATTGCAGCACGGCGTTTGGGAGCTTCCGGGAGGGAACCGCCTCCCGGTCGAATGCGGCCGAACAATTCCATGCTATGCTGGCGAGCCATCAAACGGGCGACGGGGGATAGCAATGTTGGAAACGGACAAGGTGTTCGCTGGCTCGATTCCGGAAAACTACGACCGCTATATGGTGCCGTTGATTTTCGAGCCGTTCGCCGCTGATCTTGCACAACGAGCAGCGTCCTTGTCGCCAAGCGCCGTTCTGGAAACCGCCGCGGGCACCGGGGTTGTCACCCGCGCATTGGCGCCAAAGCTGTCCCCCGATGCAAGCTATGTCGTAACCGACCTCAACCAGCCGATGCTCGACTACGCCGCTTCGCGGCAAGCTCCCGACGATCGCATCAAATGGCGTCAGGCTGATGCTCTGGCGCTACCGTTCGAAAATGCGGCCTTCGATCTCGTTTGTTGTCAGTTCGGCGCGATGTTCTTTCCCAACCGCTCATCTGCCTACCGCGAAGCCCGGCGAGTCCTGAAACCCGGAGGACATTTTCTATTCAGCGTATGGGATCGCATCGAAGAGAATGTATTCGCGGACGATGTGACGAATGCTCTGGCGAGGATTTTTCCGAACGATCCGCCGCGCTTTCTGGCACGCACGCCGCATGGCTACCACGATACGGCACTGATCCGTAGCGAGCTGGAGGACGCAGGGTTTTCCGGTGTGGTGATCGAGACGAGGGCCGAACAAAGCCGTGCCTCCTCGCCGCGCCTTCCGGCCGTTGCTTATTGCCAGGGCACTCTCCTTCGCAACGAAATCGAGGCCAGAGAGGCAGGAAAACTGGACGCTGCAACCGACTACGCCGCAGCCGCGATTGCAGACAGGCATGGCAGCGGCGAGGTTGCTGCCAAAATCCAGGCTCACATAGTGGTGGCTGTGGTCTAGGTGTTGGATATCCCGTTCCGGCACTTCGCGAACATTCAGCTGCCATGCAGCAAACGTCTTGCCGCTATCGCGAATTCCGAGATGATGACCGTTCGTTCGCCCGAGTGGCAGGTCGACAAATGCCAAGTCGACAATCGCCAGTTTGACCGATCGCCGGGGCCTGATGGCGGCGGCTGCCGGCCGCGCGATTCTGGGCGGCGTGGCTTCACTTTCGCAGCCATGGCCGACTCCGCCCAGCAAGGTCTAGTCATTTCGCTTTCTTGACTCGGCCGACAAAAACGGGCAGCAAAGTCGTCATTGGAGGGCAGTTTTGCCAACTATGCAGGTTTTGGAGGGCGTTTTTCGGTGTGACCGTCGCCCAATCGGCGGTCGGTAGAGGGATTGGTTAACCAACTTTGTTCATCTTTTGAATCAATCGGCAACAGACGCGAAGTGTGCTGGGGGCACCAGGCGAACTGTGAATGTCACGGCTGCGAAATCCGCTAGCCGGCATCGGCCGATTGAGAGTGGTTGAATGGCGTTTGTAAGTGCGAAAACCCGGGGTGACAGTCCTGCAACTGGATTGACTTCGATGAGGCCCGGCCTGCGCTGGGTCGCGGTTCCGGCCGTCGGCGCAGCCATTGCTTTATGGTCGGTGGCGACCTTGGCCGGCCTCTATTCGATGGGAACCTCGCTCACCGCCGCTTCCAACGGTCTTCCGCAAAGCCTGCTCGCGCCGCGCACCATCGCGCTCGCCGATCCTCGCCGCAGCCTTGCAAAGGCGCAGGCCCCGACATGGGCCGCGGCAAACGCAGCGCTGTCGGCCCAGCTGCTGCAGCACGGATGCGATGCCAACTGCCTGCGGTCGGCGTCGAACTTCGTTCACCAGGGAAAATCGGCGCGCCTCAAGCGCAATAGCGTGCCGCTTGTCGCCAATGCGTCGCGGCAACCAAGCTTCGACGACGTGGTGGCCAAAGCCGCGCTGTCGCCGCAAAAGCTTGCCGCCGCCTTTGCCCGTTCCTCCTCCGGCTCACCCGTCATGCTCGCCAGCCTGCCGGCCGACGCCCGGTTCGCCGAGCCGGTACGCATACCCGACCCGAACGGCCCGGCATCGGTGCGCTTCGGGCCGGCGGTGGCGGAGATCGAACGTTCGTCGCGCCTGGCGCTGGCGTTGGCCAATACATTGCCGGAGCAGATGATCGACGTGCTCCCGGCAGCCGTCGCGGCAAGCGAGCCCGCAGTTTCACAAGAGCCGCAAGAACCTGAGGTCCAGTTGGCCTCGCTGCCGCCGCAAGACGACATGCCCGACAGCATTCCGCTGCCGACGCTGCGTCCGCGGGCGGTCATCGATCAGCCGGCCGAGGCGCCGCAGGCCCAAGCGCCGAAAGACCGGGCGCCCAAGGATCAGGCCTCAAAGGCCCAGGCAGCAAAAACGGAGCCGCCCCAGGCATCCAAGGCCCAGGCATCCAAGACCCAGGCAGCCAGGGCGAACAAGGTGCAGACGGCCGACGCTCCGCCGGCCGAGACGCAACCCGGCAGCCTGTCGCCTCGCAATTCGTCACAAGCGGCAGTGCCGGCGGTGTCGGGCAAGCCGGGCAAACGGTCGAAGACGCAGGGCGGCGACATGCTGGCCTATGCCAAGCCCGACATGCCTTCCGGCAGTCTCGGCGGGGCCTTCAGGAACCTGTTCACCACGCCCGGCATGGGCAGCGGCGTCGCCGTCTACGACATCTCGGCCAAGACTGTCTATATGCCCGACGGTTCGCGGCTGGAGGCACATTCGGGATACGGTTCGATGGTCGACCAGCCGCGCTACGTTCACAAGAAGAATGTCGGTCCGACGCCGCCCGACACCTACAATCTGACGCTGCGGGAATCGCGCTTCCACGGCGTCGAGGCACTGCGTCTCACCCCTACCAGCGGCAGCAACAAATATGGCCGCGACGGCCTGCTCGCCCACACCTACATGCTGCGCGGCGGCCGCGCCGAATCCAATGGCTGTGTCGTCTTCAAGGACTATGCCCGCTTCCTCGCCGCCTACAAGAAGGGCAAGATCAAGCGGCTCGTCGTGGTGCCGCGCCTGTCGAAGCCGCTGACACGCGTCGCCCAAGAGGGCCGCGGCGCTTAGACGGTTGCGGCGACGCACTACGAAAGCCGTTTTGTCGCGATCCTTCGCGCCCCCCTCTGTCCTGCCGGACATCTCCCCCAAAAGGGGGGAGATCGGACTTCGCGTTTGTCTGCCGTCATCCTGCAACGCTGGCGATTGGCGAAATCGCGGATAACAGCCAATCTCCCCACAAGTGGGGGAGATGTCCGGCAGGACAGAGGGGGGCGCTGTCCCGCCGGCATCGCTGGTTTTGCCGCGTGGACTTTCCCGCCCGATTTCCAACAGATTGTCAGCAGCCGGCCGCGAGACGGTTTTCATTCCCGGCCGAGGATATTATGACTGACCCGTAGGGGCGGCTCCAGCTTCAAACAATCAAGAGGACATCATGACAATACGCGCTGTCGTCTGGGGCGAGAATATTCATGAGCGGACCAACGAGGTGGTCGCGGGCATCTATCCCGAGGGCATGCATGCGACGATCGCCAATGCGCTGAAGCTCGACCCGGAGATATCAGTATCCTGGGCAACGCTGGAGCAGAAGGAGCATGGGCTGCCGGCCGACCGTCTGGCCGAAACCGATGTCTTGCTGTGGTGGGGGCACAAGGACCATGGCGCCGTCGCCGACGAGATCGTCGAGCGCGTGGCGCGCCGCGTCTGGGAGGGCATGGGGCTGATCGTTCTCCATTCCGGCCATTTCTCGAAGATTTTCAAGAAGCTGATGGGCACGCCCTGCACGCTGAAATGGCGCGAGGCGGGCGAGCGCGAACGGCTCTGGGTGACCAGCCCCAACCATCCGATTGCTGCCGGGATCGGCGAGTATTTCGAGCTCGAGAACGAGGAGATGTATGGCGAGCAGTTCGCCGTGCCGGAGCCGCTCGAGACCGTCTTCATCTCCTGGTTCCAGGGCGGCGAAGTGTTCCGGTCGGGGCTGACCTATCGCCGCGGCGCCGGCAACATCTTCTATTTCAGGCCCGGCCACGAGACCTATCCGACCTATCACGACGCCAATGTCCAGAAGGTGCTGCGCAATGCGGTGAAATGGGCGCATAACCCGCAAGGCTCCAATCCGGCCATTCTCGATGCGCCGAACGTGCCGGTGGAAAAGGCGCTCGAGCCGATCGTCGAGCGCGGCGGAAAACTTCATTCCGCGGGCGAAGCCGGCTTTCGCTAGGCTACGATCCCGAACCGTTGGTTCGGGAAATCCAAGATCAAACAAGAAGATAAAGCCCTGTCCTAAGGATAAAGAATCATGCGTCTGTTGATACTCGGTACCGGCTGGATGGCGGAGGAGCATGCCAGGCAGTTCGGCAAGATCGAGGGCGTCGAACTGATCGGCGCCGTCGATCTCGACCGTACGCGTGTCGACAAGTTTTCGGACATCTACGGTATCCCCAACCGGTTCGCGTCGCTGGACGAGGCGCTGGCATGGGGCAAGTTCGACGCGGTGGCGAACGTGACGCCCGATCGCATCCACCATCCGACCACCATGATGCTGATCGCGGCGGGCAAGCCGGTGCTGTGCGAGAAACCGCTGGCCGAAAATTACCAGAGGGCCAGTGAAATGGCCGATGCCGCCGAGCGGGCCGGCATCATCAACATGGTCAACCTGACCTATCGCAATGTCGCGCCGCTGCAGAGAGCGCGCGCCATGGTGCTGGCCGGCGAGATCGGCACGGTCAGGCATGTCGAGGCGTCCTATCTGCAGAGCTGGCTGGTGTCCAAGTTCTGGGGCGACTGGCGCACCGATCCGAAATGGCTGTGGCGGCTGTCGCGCGGCCACGGCTCCAATGGCGTGCTGGGCGACGTCGGCATCCATATCCTCGATTTCGCCAGCTATGGCGCGGCGCTCGACATCGACCATGTGTTCTGCCGGCTGAGATCCTTCGACAAGGCGCCCGGCAACCGGATCGGCGAGTACGGGCTCGACGCCAATGACAGTTTCACCATGTCGCTGGATTTCAGCAATGGCGCCTTCGGCGTCGTCCATGCCAGCCGCTGGGCGACCGGCCATTTGAACGAACTCCGCCTGCGCATCTACGGCGACAAGGGCGGCATCGAAGTCGTGCACAATCTGACCGGCTCGGAGCTGAAAGTGTGCATCGGCGAAGACGTCGAGAACGCCAAATGGCAGGTTCTGGACGCCGGAACGGTGCAGACCAACTACCAGCGCTTCGTCGATGCAGTGCGCAACGGCGTCCAGGCCGAACCGTCGTTCCGGCATGCTGCCGAATTGCAGAAGGTCCTCGACCTCGCCGTCGTCTCGGATGAGAAGAGGGCTGAATTGAGCACGCACGCGGATACGCGATAGACTTGGGTTCCTGCGCCGTAGGGCGAGGGAGAGGTGGCCGCAAAGCGGCCGGAGAGGGGTCTTTGGCAGCGAGGGCCTTCGCAAGAACGAAATGTCTTTGATGTCGGGACAAGGTCGCACGCAATGACATGGTCAGCGCAATTCCCCCTCTCCGTCTCGGCGACCCGAGTGGTTTGTGAAACTCGCTAGCCGCGAGCGAGACTGAACTAACTCGGAAGGTCAGTTGACTCTTCGCCGCAACGGCCCATCGTTGATTGTTGGCCTACCTTTCCGACCAACTTTTGAACAGGGAGGAAACAATGGAAGCCGTCAATCGTAGATCCACAATTGCACTCGGTCTTACACTGGCCGCAACGCCTCTGATCGCTTGGGGGACACCAGCAGCCGCCCAGACTTACGGCCCCGATGAGGGCAAGGAGGTCTCACCCGGCGTCAGAGTTGTAGCGCTTGGTGAGCGCAAGTCGGTCATACCAGCCTATGCAACGGTGAAGCTGCGCGATGTTGTCATTCAGCCCGGAGCGAAGACGACTGACAACATGATGAAGAACGACATGCTCTGCCACATGACTGAGGGAGAACTTTCGGTCGTTCACAACAAACAAAAGTTCACAGTCAAGAAGGGCGATGTTTGGGCCTGCGCTAATGGCGCTACGACAGAAGGCACCCAGAACACGAGCAGTGCGGTCGCGATCATGCGGGTCATCGATTTGATGCCAGCATAAGGGAAGCGGCTGGTGGAAGTGCGGCAATGGCCGCCCTAAGAGGAAGCCCGGCGCGCATCTGTCGTATTAGGGAACGTCCAGCGAAGGGCCGCTTTCCATCCATCTCGGCCATCGACGACAACCAGCTGAGTTAAGTCAGAACCCTAATGCCTCAGGATCTTGCTCAGAAAAGCGCGGCTGCGGTCGGTCTTCGGGTTGGAGAAGAACTCGTCCGGGGTACCGCTCTCGACGATGGCGCCGGCGTCCATGAACACGACGCGCTGGGCGACCTTGCGGGCAAAGCCCATCTCGTGCGTCACCACCATCATGGTCATGCCTTCCTCGGCCACCGCGACCATGACGTCGAGCACTTCCGAGATCATCTCGGGATCGAGCGCCGATGTCGGCTCGTCGAACAGCATGATTTTGGGGCGCATGCCGAGGCAGCGCGCGATCGCCACGCGCTGCTGCTGGCCGCCTGAGAGCTGCGCCGGATAGGCGTCGACCTTGTCGGCGAGGCCGACCTTGGCGAGCAGCTCGCGCCCGGCCTTCTCGGCTTCGGTGCGCGGGATCTTGCGGACATGGATCGGCGCCAGGGTGACGTTCTCGAGCGCCGTCTTGTGCGGGTAGAGGTTGAACGACTGGAAGACGAAGCCGATCTCGGTGCGCAGCCGCGTCATGTTGGTGGCGGGGTCGCCGAGGCGCTGGCCGTCGACCGTCAGGTCGCCGTCGCGGATTGTCTCGAGCCCGTTGATGCAGCGGATCAAGGTGCTCTTGCCCGAGCCGCTCGGGCCGCAGACGACGACCACTTCGCGCGGCTCGACGCTCAGCGTGATATCCCTGAGGACGTTGAGCTGGCCGAACCATTTGTTGACGCCGCGAAATTCGATCATGCCGGCACCATTCTTGCTGCTGAGGTTCGTCATATCTCCACCTCGCCATGGGCCGCACCCATGCGCTGTTCCAGCCGTCGGGCCAGCATGATCAGGGGGTAGCAGACGATGAAATAACCGAGGCCGACGAGGAAGAAGACCAGCAGACCGTTCGGCACACGCTGCACAATCAGCCAGCCGACGCGGGTAAGGTCGGTCAGCCCGATCGCCGAGACCACCGAGGAATCCTTGATCAGCAGCACATATTGCCCGACCAGCGGCGGCAGCACGATGCGCATCGCCTGCGGCAGCACGACCTGGCGCATGCGCTGCCAGCGCGACAGGCCGGATGCCAGCGCCGCCTCTACCTGGCCGGTCGGCACCGAGCGGATGCCGGCGACGACGATCTCGCATATGAAGCAGGCGGCCAGGTTGGTCAGCGCGATGATGCCGGCGGTGAAGGCGTCGAGCTCGATGCCGAGTTCCGGCAGGATGAAGAAGATCAGGAAGATCTGCACCAGGAACGGCGTGCCGCGGATCAGGTCGACCCAGGCGCCGATCGCGCTGCTGATCAGCCGGTTGCCGCCGGTGCGCAGGATGCCGAGGCCGAAGCCGAGCAGCGTTCCCAGCACCAGGCTGATCAGCGACAGCACCACGGTCATGCCGAGGCCGCGCAGCGCGAGGGGATAGCTGCCGGCGATGCTTTGCAGCTGCTGCCAGATCATGTCCGTGCCCCCGCCAGGCCGAGCCAGCGCCCGGACAGCGCCGCCAGCCCCTTCAGCCCGTAATAGAGCAGGAGGTAGAAGGCGGCGATGGTGATGAAACCTTCCGCCGGCATGAAGCGGTCGGAGGCGAGCAATTGTCCGGCGCGCGTGAGTTCGGCGACCGAGATCAGCGACAGCAGCGCGGAATCCTTGACCAGCACGATCGCCTGGCCGAGCAGCGGCGGGATCGTCACCTTGAACGCCTGCGGCAGGATGACGAGGCGCATGCGCTGGACATAGGTCATGCCCGAAGCGACGCCGGCCTCGACCTGGCCGCGCGGGATCGACAGGATGCCGGCGCGGATGATCTCGGCGACGTAGGCGCCGCTGTTCAGCGACAGGGCCAGGATGCCGACGACGAGTTCGGGCAGGACGAAGCCGAGCCGCGGCAGGCCGAAATAGAGGAAGTAAAGCTGCGCCAGCAGCGGCGTGGCGCGCACCGCGTCGATATAGGCCTTGGCCGGGACGCGGAACAGCCGGCCGCGCTGCAGGTTCATGGCGGCGAGCACGATGCCGACGGCGAGCGCGCCGGCAAAGGAGAGGACAGAAAGCCACACGGTCGTGACGAGGCCCTGCCCGAACAGGGGCAGATATTCGACGATGGTGCGGAAGCTGAAGTTTTCGAGCATGGGTGGGGCGGTGAATGGTGAATGGTGAATGGTGAGTAGTGAGTAGCGAATAGCGAATAGCGCTTACTGATCCCTACTCACTATTCACTATTCACTATTCCCTCTACTCAGTGATCCTTCTTCCAGGCGTCGGAATTGACCCAGTAGTCGAGGTTCTTCTGCAGGCGGCCGTCTAGGCTGACCTGGTCGAGGAACAGGTTCATCCAGGTCAGCAGGTCCTGCTCGTCATAGCGCGTGGCGAAGGCCAACGGCTCCTTCGACAGCATGTCCGGCATGATGATGAAGCTGCCGGCCGGATAAGCGGTCGACTGGCCCTTGACCGCCGAGACGTCGTTGACGCCGCAATCGGCCTGGCCGTTGTTGACTGCGTCGAGCAGCAGCGGGCCGCCGCCCTTGTAGCTCTTGATGTCGGCATCGGGGAAGGCGGCCTTGGCTTCCTTCTCGCCGGTGGCGCCGAGCAGCACCGCGATCTTGGTGCCCTTGGCCTTGCAGTCCTCGGTGGACTTGAAGGCGGTCCCAGCCTTGGTGAAGACGGTGCTGCCCGTGTACATGTAAGGCTTGGTGAAGGCGACCTTCATGCCACGCGCCAGCGTCGGCGTCATGTCGGCGACCAGAAGATCGGCCTTGCCCGACAGCAGCGCCGGGATCAGGCCATCCCAGTCGAAGTCGAGGAAGGTGATCTTGACGCCCATTTCCTTGGCCATCAGTTCGGCGAGTTCGACCGAACTGCCGGTGCGCTCGCCGGCGGCGCCGACCAGCGAGAAGGGCGGTCCTTGCGTCTGCACCGCAACGCGCAACTCGCCGCGCTTGGTGATCTCGTCGAGGGTTCCGGCACTGGCGGCGGCGGTGAGGCCGGCGAGCGCAAGTCCGGCGATGAAAAGCTTGGCAATCTTCATTTGGGCATTCCTCCTTGTTGTCGTTTGTTGTTCCACTTGTTGTTTCACCCCATCGAGGTGCTTTTTGAGCGGCAGCGCCGTTGCCGGCGGCGACCACCGTTCGAAAATCCTTCAGTCCCAGCTCACCGTTTCGGCGACCTTGATGCCGCGCCTTGCCAGTTCATCGAGGAAGCGGCCATCGGGCACATGCAGCAGCGGATTGAGCAGGCCGGGCGCGGCGATCTCGCGCCGTGCCAGCATCTGCGCCACGATGCTGGCGGGATAGCCGACGCCGAGGCTCATGCCGAACAGGCCGGAGGCGAGGTCGCGTTCGATGACCAGCTCCGAGGTCACCGTCTTGCGGCGGCCGCCTTCGCTGCCGACAAAGACGTTGCGCATGACGCAAAGGTCCTTCTCATCGGCGCCATATTGCAGTTGCGGGCCAAGCAGCCGGCCGAGAAATTCGCGTGGGCTGACGCCGGTGCCGGGCACCTTGTCCTCGGACAGGAAGCCGAGCTGCTTCAGCGGCGCCCAGAACGCCGACCAGCCCGGCCAGCGCAGCGAATAGCGGCCGGAGCGCTGCAGCCCCTTGGCGGCGGCGAGCATGCCGGCATAATGCGGCGCGTCGCCATTGGGGAAGGCTTCCAGCCTGCCCAGCCCGGCGATCTCGATGTCGTGGATGAAACGATTGTCGTGCTGGCGGGCGGCCGGCACATCGACCCGTTTGCCGTCCTCGACCAGCACGCTGTCGCGGTTCTGGCTGACCAGAACCATGTCGAAATTCCAGCTCACCTTGTAGCGCAGCGGCTCGACCACCGCCTTCGGCTCGGGAATGCCGCCGCAGTAGGAATCGATGGCGATGATGGTGTCGAACTGGCTTGCGGCGCGTGCGTAGAGCACAAGGTCGATGCCGGGGTCGAGCCCGCATTCGGTGACGATCGAAACGCCGGCCTTTTCGGCCTCGGGAGCGAGATCGGCGATGGCCTTGCCGTAATTGGTGGTGACCAGCGGCGTGCGCGTCGCGATCGCGGCTAACACCGCCTCGCGCATCAGCGGTTGCGGCAAGAGGTCGATGACCGCGTCGACGTCCTTCATCACATCGGCCAATGCTGGGCCGATCGCGCCCTCCGGCACGACGAAACGCACCCGGGCAAGGTCGGTCAGGCCGCCAAGCCGCGCAGCGCCGTCGGTTGCAGTGTCGACGCAGACCACTTGCTCGACGCCGTCGCTGGCAACGAGGTCAGCGATCGCCGCCCGGCCTTGCAGGCCGAGGCCGCCGAGAACCGCGATCTTCATGCCATTTCCTTCCGCGTATCGTCCGACCAGCAGCCTTCCGGCAGGCTGACCCATTTGTTGCAGGACGCCATGACGACGAAGGTCTCGCTGCGCACGACTTCGCCCGGCTCGCCGGCGCCGGGGATCAGCTCGCTGGTGACGCGGTAGAGATCGGCGACATCACCAGCCACGGTTACATCGACGATGATGTCGAAGCGCCCGGTGACGACGGCGGCCGAGTTCACGAAAGGCAATTCCGAGATGCGCTGCGCCAGTTCTCGCGCCCGGCCGCGCCCTTGCGCATTGATGCCGACGATCGCCGAGATCAGCTCGGGGCGTTCGGTCAGGTTGAGCAGCCCGACGATCTTGAGCAGGTTGCGGTCGAGCAGATTGCGCAGCCGCATGCGGACCGTCGGCACCGAGATCGCCATCTTCTCGGCAAGGCGGTTGACGCCAAGCTGCGCGTCCTGCGACAGCAGCTTGACCAGTCGCCGGTCGGTCTGATCGAGATGTTCCCGCAAACGCTCAGGCTTTCATAAAGGGAAAGAAACGATTGGATTTTCTTTCAGATATGAAAATACCTTATGAGAGATTTTTAACAACGGCAAGAGCCATGTCATCCGCCATGGCTCTGCGCCCTGTCGGGAGTTTCGTCGCGGGCGCCACATTTTGTTCTTGCTTTGTGCCGGCAGCTATGCTACTAATTCAGGTATGGTGCCAATTGGCTCCAACGACTCGTCCTCCCGAGGCGGGTTTTTGTTTCCGGATCTTTTTTTGAAGGTTCAGCGCCGCCGGGTTAAGGTTGGCGGGACAGCGTCGTTCTGCGGGGCGCAGCCGCAACTCATGCCTTCACGTGACGGGCGGAAAGGCTCATCCGCGAAATGGCCAAAAGCGGCTTTTCAACAAAACCGTAGCTGGCCAGGGAGACGGCAATGCAGGCTGCGACAATAACCAGGCCTGCAAGCCATGGTGATACGCTGACGCTTGCAACGACAGGAGCGGTCGCAAGCAGCACGATAGGATGGGTCAGATAGAGAGAGTAGGAAGCATCACCCAACCTTGCCAGCACGCGAGGAGCAAAAAACGGAAGTAGCTTTCCAGGCTGATGCAACCCGCGACAAGGATCAACGCCGGGATTCCCTGAGCAAGGGTTCGCGGCAAGTTGAAGCCAAGTACCATCACCAGCATGGACACGATGGCGAACACGATTGCCGAGACACCCGGGACGGCAGGCAAACGCGCCAGTCTGCCGACCAGGTGGCCGAGAGCCATGCCGGCAAGGAACTCAAACAGGATTGGCGTGGTATAGAAAAACAGCACAGTGTCGGCGGCGGGTTTGAAGATGATGCGCGCCGCCACGGCGATTGCAAAGACAACGCCGACCGCGGCCATTTGCGTCAACCTGCCAAAACGCATAGTCGCCGCGAACAGAATGTAAAACAGGATTTCCAGATTGAGCGTCCAACCCACCCCAAGCACCGGTTGGACATAGCCTGTGACCGTATCGAGATAGGGTATGAAAAGCAGGCTATTGCTGATCTGCTCAAGAGACACTGCACGACCGGCAAACAACCAAAGTGCGGCGAGCATGAGGAAGGTCATGACCCAATAGAACGGAACGACGCGCGTGAACCGCTGCATCAAAAATGCTCGGTGGTCGCGACGTCTGTTCTCCGTCGAGAGAATCATGACAAAACCACTGATGACGAAAAACAGGTCGACGCCACTGTTTAGAACGGGAATACGCAGATCGAGCATGCCCAGTGCGGCCGGAAGATGATAGATAACAACCATGAGGGCTGCAAGCCCGCGCAGGACCTGTATCGATGTATATTGTTGAACCCGACGCGGCGCAGCGTGATCATTCTGTGGAATGATGTTCATCAAAAATGGTTCCCCGGTGCGGGAGAGCTTTAACACACGTGATCGTTGGTGTGCTGATTAACTGCTGGTTTAATTAATACATAAAGTTTTAGATAAGTTTTACTGAAATTAGCGCGCGGCCACACTTGGGCTCGCCCGACTTTGTCCTGCCTCGTTGCCAAAAACTTGGCATCTCCCCGTGAAGAGGAGATTGGCCGTCATCAACATGTTCCCCGCGCTAACGGCTGGCCTCGAAGATGGCGACGGCTGCCGCTGTCAGCGCGGCGTTACCGGGTGCGACCGTTCCATCAGGAAGCACCTTGCCGTCTTCCAGTCCGACACGCGTCGACCAGCCACGCGCCGCCGCCCGGTGCACGAACGGCCAGACCGTGGCGTCGGCGCCGTGCAGCAGGATCGCCCGGCGCATCCCGGCGCCGTCGAGCACGGTGGCGATATCATCGCTGATCTCCAGCGCCGCGTCCGGCTCCTGCTCGGAGATTTCGATCAGAATGCGCAGCACGCGATTGCCATGGTCGAGGCTCACTAGGCGTTCGGCGTCGGCGACGGAGGCAAGCCCGGCCTCGATGCCAATGCCGCGCTGGCGCAGACGGTCCATGACTGCGGGCGCGGCGTCTTCGCTGAGATTGACCGAGGCGTAGTCGGGCAGCTCGCTCCAACCGGCGATCGCGGCCAGTGTCCGCTCGTCGTCATTCTCGATCCAGGCGCCGGTCGACACGCCCATCAGCGTTCCAGGGCAGGCGCGACGAAGCGCTAGCACAGTCTGGTCCATCGTCGCCGGCGCAAGACTTTCGCGGCCGTCCAGCCCGCGGGCATGAACATGCAGTTCGGCGGCACCGGCGGCGACGCAGGTCGCACCGTCGCGCGCCATGGCTTCGGGATCAAGCGGCAGTCGCGGGTGGAAATCGGCGCTGCGCGCACCATTGATGCAGGTCTGGACGATCATGCCAGGGGCAGTCCGGTTGCGGTTGCTGCCAGTCTAGCGCGGGCCAGTGAAAACCGGAATCGCGCTGGTGAAGGCTCCTGACATCTGGACGCGGCACAGCCCGAATCAGTCTGGCAGAATGCACCTCTATCGTGTTGTTCGGCTTAGTCTTCTTAGCAAACGAACATCCGTCGGGCAGAGTTACGGCGAAACACCCAACTCGCGTAATGCAGCGTTGGCGGCACGGTATTCGATAAAACTCTTTGGACAATGGCTGACCGTATGCCTGTAAAGCCATAGGGCGTGATCGCGGTGCCCTTTGAGCCGGCTGAGTTCCGCGTTATAGAAACTGATCTCGCAAAATTTGCCGTGTTTCTTGGTTGGATCCGAGTCATCGACGTCGTTCAATGTCGCGGTCGGCGTCTTTTCGCCAAGCAGCATTCGAACCATAGGCGCCGGCCACTTCGTCATGTCGAGCTTAGAAGCTGCCTCCCGCAAATGGCCCGCCGCACCGTTGCGTCGTTCAACAATATCCAGCCAGATGGCAAAATAGGCGTAGTCGGGCTTGAGCGCAGCCGCCTTTTCAAAGTCAGCCTGCGCCTTGGCCAGCGAGCCAGAATAGAAATAGAGAACACCCCTGTTTGAGTAGCTGTACGGATAGTTCGGATCGAGCAGGATCGCTTGGTCGAAGTCAGCAATGGCTCGACCGTCGCCGGTCTTTCCCATCCAGGCAATGCCGCGGTTGTGGTAAATTCTTGCATTTTTCGGATCGAGACCAATCGCCCGGTCGTATTCGGCGATGGCCTGATCGTACTCACCTCGCTTGTTCCAGAGAAAGCCTCGGTTGCTGTAGGCGATGGCAAGTGTTGGGTCGATATCGATTGCGTGGCTGTAGTCCGCGAAGGCGCGAACATCGTTCTCCTTTGCCACCCAGGCCAAGCCCCGATTATTATATGCGAGGGCTTGTTTCGGGTCGAGCTTGATCACCTGGTCGTAGTTGGCGATGGCGCGATCATTGTCTCCCTTGCTAGCCCAGGCGATACCTCGATTGAAGTACGCTTTGGGGTCTTTCGGATCGAGGCTGATCGCCTTGTCGTAGTCGGCGATGGCGTGGTCATTGTCGCTCTTGCCTGACCAGGCCACCCCTCTGTTGTACCAGATGCTCTCATCGTTCGGATCGAGGCTGATCACTTGGTTGTAGTCGGTGATGGCGCCGTCAAAATCGCCGTCCGTCAGCCGGGCGTTGCCGCGCCGGTAGTAGGCATGCGCGTTTTTCGGATCGAGGCTGATTACCTTGTCATAGTCGGCCAGCGCGCGCTCCTCTTCGCCCTTGCTGGTCAACGCATCGGCGCGGCCATTCAGGGAACCGACGTCATTCGGGTTGAGCCTGATGGCCTGATCGAAGTCGACTATCGCGCGATCGTCGTCGCCTTTGCTTGACCAGATCAGCCCGCGATTGTGGTAGTTTCTGCCGTCTCCGGGATTGAGGCTGATTGCCCTGTCATAGTCGGCCAAAGCCCGGTCGTTCTCACCCTTGAAGGTCCAGGCGACGCCGCGGTTGTAGTAGGCATCGCCATATTTTGGATCCAGGCTGATCGCCTTGTCCAGATCGGCGATGCCCTTGTCGTAGTCGCCCTTGAAGACCCAGCTGATGCCCCGGTTATAGTAGCCGCTGGCGACGGTCGGGGCGATGCCGATGAACGCGCTATAGTCGGCAATGGCGCGGTCATAGTCGCCTCGTTCCGTTAAGGTATTGCCGCGCTTGAAATAGGCAATACCACGGTTTTCGACGGGCTCTGTCGCATCCTCGATCATGCGCGTGCAGGCGGCGATCCGCGTGCTTGCCTCGACCTCGTCATCGCTGACGCAGTCGCTGCTGGCAGCCAGCGCCGGAAGCCCCGTGACAGGCAGGAGGATGAGACCAGCCAGCGTGCGCCAGAAAAACCTGTGCCGTTCTCGAACCGGTCCGGTCAAATCGCTCCTCGGGTCATCAAAAATTCTTGGAAATTGTCTTCACGGAACCGCGCCCAACTCGTGCAGAGCGGCCTTGGCCGCAACGCATTCGTAATAGTCCCCAGGGCAATCGCTGGCAGCGACCCGGTAGAGCCGTAAGGCTTCGTCGTCATGGCGTTGCAGCCGATCGAGTTCGGCGATGAACAGGTTCGCCTCGCACGAATTGCCACGCTTCTTGGCCGGGTCGGCGTCGTCGGCTGCCGCCGATACCTCGGCCGGCGTTAGTTCTCCAAGCAGCATGCGAACCGCTGGCGCCGGCCATTTGGTCATATCGAGCTTTTCAGTCGCTTCCTGCAAGTGGCCCACCGCACCGTTGCGCCGCTCGGTCATCTCCAGCCAGATCGCAAAATAGGCATCGTCGGGCTTGAGCGTGGCCGCGTGTTCGAAATCGGCTTGCGCCTTGGCCAGAGCGCTCGAATAGAAGGAGAGAATGCCGCGGCCAAAATAGGCATAGGCATATTTCGGATCGAGGCTGATTGCTCGATCGTAGTCGGCGGTCGCGCGGGCGTAGTCACCCTTTGCAGACCAGACAACGCCCCGGCCATTGTAAGCACGGGCGTCTTTCGGATCGAGGCTGATCGCCTTGTCGTAGTCGGCAAGGGCGCGGTCATCGTCGCCCTTCTTGTGCCAGATACGGCCTCGGTACCTGAAGGCTTTGGCATGTACTGGATCGAGCATGATCGCCTGGCTGTAGTCGGCGATGGCACGGTCATCGTCGCCCTTGTGTGCCCAGGCATTGCCTCTGTTGTCGTAGGCAGTTGGGTCTTTAGGATCGAGCGTGATCGCCTGGCTGAAGTCGGCGATGGCGCCGTCATAGTCGCCCTTGTCAGACCAGACGAGGCCCCGGTTGTACCAGGCATCAACGTTTTTTGGGTCGAGGCTGATTGCCTGCGTGTAGTCGGCGACAGCGCGGTCGTCGTCACCCTTCTTCTTCCAGGCAATGCCACGGTTGTTGTAAGCGGTGGCGTCCTGGGAATCGAGGCCGATCGCTTGGTCATAATCCGCGATAGCGCGGTCGTAATCGCCCTTGTGTTTCCAGGCAACGCCTCGATTGTTGTAAGCACTAGCGTCCTGAGGATTGAGGCCGATCGCTTGGTCATAATCCGCGATGGCGCGGTCGTAGTCGCCCTTGCGTGCCCAGGCCAGGCCTCTGTTGTAGTAGGTGCTGGCCTCTTTCAGACCTAGGCCGATTGCCTGATCGTAGTCGGCAAGGGCGCGATCATTATCGCCCTTGCGTGCCCAAGCGATGCCACGATCTCCATAAGTGTCGGCATGTTTCGGGTCGAGGCTGATCGCACGATCATAGTCTGCAATGGCGCGGTCATAGTCGCCTTTTAGTACCCAGACAGCACCACGATTGCTGTAGGCTTTGGCGTCTTTCGCATTCAGACTGATCGCCTGTTCGTAGTCGGCGATGGCTCGGTCGTATTCACCCTTCTGTTTCCAGGCAACGCCACGGTTGTTGTAGGCTCCCGCATTTTTAGGATCGAGGCTGATTGCCTGGTCGTAGTCGACGATGGCACGATCATAGTCGCCCTTGTCTGCCCAGGCGTTGCCCCGGTTGCTATGGGCATCGGAATGCTTCGGATCGAGGCTGATGGCCTGATCATAGTCTGCAATGGCGCGGTCGTAGTCGCCCTTGTGCTCCCAGGCGACACCTCGGCTGTTGTACGCCTCGGGGTTTGTCGGATCGAGGCTGATCACCTGGCCAAAATCGGCGATGGCGCGATCATTTTCGCCCTCTTCGACCATTGTGGTGCCTCTGACATAGTAAGCACCGGCGAATTTCGAATCGAGGTCGATCGCCTGGCCCAAATCTGCAATCGCACGGTCGTAGTCGCCTTGTGACGCCCGTGCCTCGCCGCGCTTGTAGTAGGCAGTCGCGCGGTTTTCGACAGGCTCTGTCGCATCCTCGATCATGCGCGTGCAGGCGGCGATCCGCGTGCTTGCCTCGACCTCGTCATCGCTGACGCAGTCGCTGCTGGCGGACAAGGCCGGGAGCGCCGAGATCAGCATCGCGACGAGGCAAACGAGGAATTGCCGGACTGACCCGTCCCTTTGTCGAACCCATCCGATCAATTCGCCCCCCATCGCGGCAAGCCCAGCTGCATTGTATTCAACGAAATCCCCGAGACAATCGCTAACGAGCTCACCCGGCAAGAAACGGGTGGTCCGCGCGCGCCGTTTCACCCATCTCAATGACAGAGAAGCCACAGGAGGCGAAGCCATGACCATCCACTCGATCGGTTCGAAAGCGGCGGTGAAATCCGCGGAGGCGCGCGTTGCCGGATATGACTGGCGGAAGCTGGCCGATGAGCTGAGCGGCTATGGCTGCGCGGTGATGGAAAAGCTGCTGACGCCGCAGGAGTGCCGGCAGATTGCCGGACTTTATTCGGACGAGAGCCATTTCCGCAGCCATGTCCACATGGCGCGGCACGGCTTCGGCAAGGGCGAGTACCGCTATTTCCGCTATCCCTTGCCCGACTTGATCGGCGGCTTGCGCACCGCGCTCTATCCGCGCCTGGCCGCGGTCGCCAACGACTGGAACGCGCGCATGGGTATCGCGCAGCGCTACCCCGACGAACACGCCGCGTTCCTCAAGCAATGCCACGAGCAGGGCCAGACGCGGCCGACGCCGCTCCTGCTGCAATACGTTGCCGGCGACTTCAATTGCCTGCATCAGGATCTCTATGGCGATCTGGCGTTCCCGCTGCAGGTGGCGATCCTGTTGTCCGAACCCGGCAAGGATTTCACCGGCGGCGAGTTCGTGCTGACCGAGCAACGTCCGCGCATGCAAAGCCGCGCCGAGGTGGTGCCGCTGCGCCAGGGCGATGCGGTCGCCTTCGCGGTCCACAATCGTCCGGTCCAGGGCAGCAAGGGCAATTACCGCGTCAATCTCAGGCACGGCGTCAGCCGGCTTCGCTCCGGCATGCGCCACACCGTCGGCATCATCTTCCACGACGCCAAATAGCCGAGCCGCTCGGCCCGGCGGCTATTACCTGGAAAAATCGCTGCGCACGATGCCGTGGCGCTGGAGCTTGTCGTAGAAAGTCTTGCGCGGAATCCCCAGCGCTTCGATCGTGCGCCTGACGTCGCCCTCGTTGCGGCCAAGCGTCTCGCGGATGATGTCGGCCTCGTAACGCTCCAGCCGCTCCGGCAGCTTCATGGCGGTGTTCGATTGGGCCGGGGCAGGGGGTTGTGCTTCGGCGCCTTCCTCCAATCCAAGCACAAACCGCTCGGCGAAATGCGCCAGTTCGCGCACATTGCCCGGCCAGTCATGGTCGCTGAGATGGCGATGCACCGTCGCCGGCACTGCCGGCACAGGGCGGTGGAAGCGGGCGGCGGCGCGCTCGGCGAAATAGAAGAACAGCAGGGCGACATCTTCGCGGCGTTCGCGCAGCGGCGGGATCGAGATCGTCACCACGTTGAGCCGGTAATAGAGATCCTCGCGGAAAGCGCCGCGCTGGCGCGGATCGCCGAGATCGACCTTGGCGGCGGCGACAACACGCAGATCGACCGGCCGCACCTCGTTGGTGCCGAGCGGAGTGACCTCGCGCATTTCCAAGACGCGCAGCATCTGCACCTGTGTCGAGACCGGCATGCTTTCGATCTCGTCGAGGAACAGCGTGCCGCCGCTGGCATGCTCGATGCGGCCGATCCGTTTCTTCTGCGCGCCGGTGAAGGCGCCGGCCTCGTGGCCGAACAATTCGCTTTCGATGACCGTCTCCGGCAGCGTACCGCAATTCAGCGCAACGAAATTGCCCCTGGCGCGGCGGCTCCAGCGATGCAGAAGACTGGCTACCACCTCCTTGCCGGAGCCGGTCTCACCAGTCACCAGCACATCGACATCGGTGTCGGCGATCTGGCGTAGCGTGCGGCGCAACCTTTCCATCGCCGGTGTCTGGCCGATCAGCGGCAGGCCGTCCTGCGCCTCTCCGGCCGCGTCGCGCAGGGCCCGGTTCTCCATCACCAGGCGGCGCTTTTCCGCCGCGCGACGCACGCTCTGCACCAGCCGGTCGGCGGCGAAGGGCTTTGTGATGAAGTCGTAGGCGCCGTCCTTGATCGCCTTGACGGCCATGGCGATGTCGCCGTGGCCGGTGACGAGGATGACCGGAATGTCCGCATCCAGCCGCAGGACACGGTTGAAAAGCTGCAAGCCGTCGATCTGAGGCATGCGGATATCGGACACCACGACGCCGGCAAAACCGGCGTCGAGCCCGGCCAGCGCCTCGGCCGCCACCGCAAAGGCCGAGACCGAGAAGCCGGCAAGCTCCAGCGTCTGCGCGGTGGCCTTGAGGAGATCGCGGTCGTCGTCGATCAGGATCACCGGCGCGGCATTGTCGTTCGTCATGATGGCTTACGCTGCTGTCTGGAGATGAATGGTGAAGCGGGTGCCGCTGTCGTCGCTCGAAACGTCGACGCGGCCGCCATAATCGGCGACGATGTCCTTCGAGATGACGAGGCCAAGGCCAAGGCCTTTTTCCTTGGAAGTGTTGAACGGCGTGAACAGCGATTTGAGGATCCCTGGCGGAATGCCCGGTCCGTTGTCGGACACGGCGACCGTCACGCCGTCCGCGGTCTCTTCGACCGATACCTGCACATGAGCGTCGTTGCGGCCGTCGAGGGCTTCGAGCGCGTTCTGGAAGAGGTTGATCAGCACCTGTTCGAGCCGGACCCGATTGCCCATGACCTTGAGGCTCGGCGGCGGCAGGTCGATGGCCAATGCGTCGAGCCGGCCGGCAAAGCGGCTTCTCAACAGCATGACGGCGCCCTCGATGACACCGCGCAATTCGACAGGCTCGGCGGCTGTGCGGCCCTTGCGGGCAAATGCCTTCAACTCCTCGGTGATCGAGCCGATGCGTTCGGTAAGGGCTGCGATGGCACCGAGGTTTTCCTCGGCCGGCCCGGTCTGCTTGCGGTCGAGGAAGGTGCGGGCGTTGTCGGCATAGGCACGGATGGTGGCGACCGGCTGGTTGATCTCGTGGGCGACGCCGGCGGCGACCTGGCCGAGGATGGCGAGGCGGTTGGCCTGGACCAGATCCTGCTGCACCACTTGGAGTTTTGCCTCCGTGTTGCGGTGGCCGGTGATCTCGGCCTGCAACCGGTCGCGGGCTTGGCTCAGATCCTCGGTGCGTTCGACGACGCGGCGTTCGAGCTCGGTGCGCGCCGCCTGTTCGGCGGCAATCCGCATCTGCGCCGACTGCCGGCGCCACAACAGATAGGCGGCCAAGCCGAGCAGCGGGACGACGACGCCGAGCGCAAGGAGACGCATTTCGCGGACGGCGGCGGCGATCGGCGCTTCGACCGGGACGAGATAGTCGAGCCGCCATGGGGTCGAAGGGACCGGCGTGGAAAGGCTGAGATACTCCGCGTCGCTGCCGCCCGGCGTCACCGCGTGGACGATGGACACATCCGGGCTGAGCGCCTGCGGGTGCATGATCGGCAACGGCACAAGCGGCGCGTCGCCGAACTGTTGGCTGTCGCGAATTGCGGCCTGCTTGGGAGCGGCCAGCTGTGCGGTTGTCATGAAGCGCCAGGACGGCACGCTGGTGATCAGCACGACACCATTCTCGTCGCTGACATAAGCCGGGCGGTTCGCCTCGCGCCAGTCGGCTTCGAGCTGGTCGAACTCCATCTTGACGACGACGACGCCGAGCGGTGCGCCTGTGTCGCCGACGCGCCGCGAAATGTAGAGGCCGGGACGCTTGCTGACATTGCCGAGTGCAAAATATTCGGCGGTTCCGGCCTGCATTGCGCCGGAGAAATAATCGCGAAAACGGTAGTCATTGCCGACGAAGCTGATCGGCTCGCGCCAGTTGCTGGAGGCGATCGCCAGTCCGTCGGTGCCGATGACATAGAGCACCGACGCCTTGGTGCCGGAGACCAGCCCCTCGAGCTTGCGGTTCAGCACATCGATTGCCGCGGCATTTTCCTGCGACAGCGCGTCACGCACTTGCTGGTCTGCGGACAAAAGCAGGGGTAGGGCGCGCGGGCTTTCGAGCACGGCGCGCAGCAGCGCGACCTTCAGATTGGCGTCGGTACGCCCCTGCGCCGCCAGGGTTCCGACCTCGGCGGTGCGGCCGTAAAGGCCGGCGCCGTGGAGCGCTGCCGTGACCATCAGCAGGGCGACGGCCGCAAACAGCAACCAGGCTCGGCGCGCGCGCCTGGCGAGTTGCTCGGGCGTCGAAGACAAGGCACCGGCGGGGCGTTGCAGCATCGCCCATTTGTGCATGAACTCGCACAAAACACAATTCGACCTATGCGGAGAGTCGCACTTGGCCAGGTGTCCAGCAGTGCGGACGTTTGCGAATGCTCAACAAAATCAATGATGAAAACTCTTCTGCGTATCTGGCACGGCTGTTGCAGAAACGAATTCAGCAGTCGCGAGGCTGCTGGTCAAACAACTGCCCCGGGGAGTCGAGCTTTCGATCGGGGCGCCATGGAGGACGTCATGCAGACAGCAATCGCTGCCGCCGAGCCGCGCGGCAAACTTCCCTTATACCGGCATCTTTATGTGCAGGTGCTGGCGGCGATCGCCGCCGGCGTGCTGCTCGGCCATTTCTATCCGGAAACCGGCGAGGCGATGAAGCCGTTCGGCGACGCCTTCATCAAGCTGGTGAAGATGGTGATCGCGCCGGTGATCTTCCTGACGGTGGCGACCGGTATCGCCGGCGTTTCCGACTTGCAGAAGGTCGGCCGCGTCGCCGGCAAGGCGATGATCTATTTCCTGGTGTTCTCGACGCTGGCGCTGGTCGTCGGCCTGGTCGTCTCCAATGTCGTCCAGCCCGGCGCCGGCATGCACATCAATCCGGTCACGCTCGATACCACCAAGGTGACGGCCTATGCCGAGAAGGCGCACGACACAACCATCGTCGGCTTCCTGATGAACATCATCCCCGACACCATCACCGGCGCCTTCGCGCAGGGCGACATCCTGCAGGTGCTGTTCTTCTCGGTGCTGTTCGGTGTCGCCCTGGCGCTGGTCGGCGATCGCGGCCGTCCGGTCGTCGATTTCCTGCAGGCGCTGACCACGCCGATCTTCCGCCTCGTCGCCATCCTGATGAAGGCCGCGCCGATCGGCGCCTTCGGCGCCATGGCCTTCACCATCGGCAAATACGGCATCGGCTCGATCGCCAATCTCGCCATGCTGATCGGCACGTTCTACCTGACCGCGCTGCTGTTCGTGCTGGTGGTGCTCGGCGCGGTCGCCCGCTACAACGGCTTCTCGATCCTGGCGCTGATCCGCTACATCAAGGAAGAACTGCTGCTGGTGCTCGGCACTTCGTCCTCGGAAGCGGCATTGCCGGGCCTGATGGCCAAGATGGAGCGCGCCGGCTGCAACCGCTCGGTGGTCGGCCTGGTCATCCCGACCGGCTATTCCTTCAATCTCGACGGCACCAACATCTACATGACGCTGGCGGCGCTGTTCATCGCGCAGGCGACCGACACGCCGCTCACCTACGGCGACCAGATCTTGCTGCTCGCCGTCGCCATGCTGAGCTCCAAGGGTGCCGCCGGCATCACCGGCGCCGGCTTCATCACCCTGGCGGCGACGCTCTCGGTCGTACCCACCGTGCCGGTCGCCGGCATGGCGCTGATCCTCGGCGTCGACCGCTTCATGTCGGAGTGCCGGGCGCTGACCAACTTCATCGGCAATGCGGTGGCGACGGTGGTGGTGGCGCGCTGGGAGGGAGAACTCGACCAGACGAAGTTTGCCGCCGCCATGGCTGGCGACTTGCCGGAGGAAGTCGACCTGTCGATGCCGGGGTTGCAGGCCGCCTGACTGTTTAGGCCACATGACTGTAAGCCCGGAGCCGGTTCGCCGGCTCCGGGGCAAAAGCACCGGCGGTCGCGGCATGCCGCCTGAA
Organism: Mesorhizobium sp. M0306; assembly: GCF_040321655.1. Lineage (NCBI taxonomy): Bacteria > Pseudomonadati > Pseudomonadota > Alphaproteobacteria > Hyphomicrobiales > Phyllobacteriaceae > Mesorhizobium > Mesorhizobium sp. M0306. Next base: position 173,308 of record NZ_JAMYRY010000010.1, read on the forward strand.
CGCAACCTGAAGTGGCCCTGTTTTCGACGCGGGGCTTGTTCCAGCCGCATTTGAAGGCCAGTATCCGCCATGCCTTCATGGCACCCGTCCGCTTCGCTCCCGACCTGATCGCGAGGCGAGACATTTCCGTCGGGCTCGGTTGCGACTCATCCTTGCCGAAATCGTCGGAGCTTTTGCTGCCGCCGACCCTGACCATGGCAGCAGGCCTCGAAGGCAATGGCGGCCTCAATACGAAGTCGCAAAGCGAAACGTGACCCGTCTCCTCGTGGAAAGCGCAAGCTTTTTCCCCGGGGAACTCGTTGCGCGCCAAGAGGGCGCTTGAAGAGGGGGCAGGCCATGAGGGCCTTTGCCGAACCAAAGCAAGATGCGAGGTCAAACGCGATGCAGTCTGTCCAAAACAGGATTCCGGTATCCATCATCATCCCGAACTACAACTATGCGCGGTTCCTCAAACGCAGCATCGACAGCGCCCTCGATCAGGACTACGCGGATGTCGAGGTCATCGTCGTCGACGATGCATCGCAGGACAATTCCACGACGATCATGGAATCCTATCGCGACGAGATACTCGCATGCCCGCGAGCACAAAATGGCGGACACGCGGCGGCGTTCAACACCGGCTTTGCGGCGAGCTCGGGCAAGATCGTCCTGTTCCTCGACGCCGACGATTATCTTTATCCAACCGCCGTCTCCACCATTGTCGACACCTGGGACGAGGCAACCGCTCAGGTCCAGTCCAGACTGCATATTGTCGACGAGGGGCAACGCATCAAAGATGTCTTTCCGCCGCCCGAACTGCCTTTCGACAGCGGCGACGTGATGCCGAAATTGCTGCACAAAGGCCGCTATCAGACGACCGTGACCAGCGGGTTGGCGTTCGACCGCGCAACGCTGGAATCGATCATGCCCATCCCGGAGCCGGAGTTCCGCCAGGGCGCCGACGGCTATCTTGCAACGCTGGCGCCTATGTACGGGCACGTCCAATCGATCGACGAATGCCTCGGCGCCTACCGGATCCATGGCGCCAACCATTCGGTCTTCGGTGAAAAGCTCGCCGAGCGGGCACGCTGGCGGGTAACCCACGATTTCCGCCGCATGCAGGCGCTGTCCGACCAGGCCTCCGGGATCGGCCTGACCATCGTGCCGTCGGATGCCGTCCGCCACGATCCGGTCCACCTGGAAGAGCGGCTGGCGTCGCTTTGCGCGGACAGAGACCGACACCCCGTAGCCGACGATTCCCGGCTGGCGCTCGGGGCGGCCGGTGCCGTCGCCAGCCTCGAAATGACCGCATCCCTGCGGCGGCGCGCAATCCTTGCCGCCTGGTTCCTGTCGGTCGGGGTGTTGCCGCGGAAAATGGCCACGGCGGTGCTGACGTGGAAGCTTGACGCGTCGTCGAGGCCGGCATTTTTGAGCCGCCTGTCCAAGAGAATCCGCCATGCGATGGGATAGGCGCTACGAAGCGACTCCGCCAGGTATTCTGCCAAGTCTGCAACCCGGCTGGATTGCGAACAATATCATTGTGGAACATGGTGATCCAAACCAAAGGACAACCAGCCCATGACCTGTTACGAGCCGATGCGTCCGATGGAGCGCTGTCCATCCCACCCCGGGGCGTTGCTCGACGACATTATCCCGGCAACCGGCAAGACCAAGGTGGAAATCGCCAATCTGCTCGGAATCTCGCGCCAGCAGCTTTACGATATCACCCGCGAAAAGAAGCCGGTGTCGCCGGCCGTCGCGGCGCGCCTTGGAAAGATGTTCGGCGACGGCGCCGCGATCTGGCTCAGGATGCAGGCCGCTTACGATGCGTGGCACGCGGAGCGCGAGGTCGACGTCAGTTCCATTCCAAGGCTGCATGCTGCCTGAGATGGAATAGATCGGCCGAACCACCGAGGCTCTCACAAATCGATCACGGCCCCTGCTGCCGGGATCGGCCCTCCGGTTCGACGGCTCGCTCGACCAGGACGTGCGCCTCCCGCGCGGCCTCGACGAACGCGTCCCTGGCGGCTTCGGTCCAGCGGTCGTCGCTCATGGCGCGACGGCATGTGCGCAGTGCCAAGCCGTGTTTGGCGCTGCCGGCGTCACGCCAGTGGGCTTCCAGTAATTCGACAGCCTGCCGTGCGTTGGAAATGTTGCGGATATCTCCCACGATGCCGACCGCAACCGCAACCGGCTTGGAAAACCATCCTTGGTTCATGGCGGAGCCTTCGACGTGTTGAACTACCTATAACGAAAATCGTAGCGCAAGGTTTCATTTGTGCCAGTCACCACGGCGTGAGGCGGCCCTCACTGCGCCTCGCGCAGCCTGACCACGACGCTGCGCGCCACAAGCACCAGCACCGTGATGACGATCAGGATCACCGAGAGTGCGGCGATCGCCGGGTCGATGTTGTCGCGCAGGCCCATCCACATCAAGCGCGGCAGCGTGATGGCGTTGACCGAGGTGATGAACAGGGTGACGCCGATCTCTTCCCAGGACAGCACGAAGGAGAGCAGTGCCGCGGTGACGATGCCGAACTTGATGTTGGGCATGATGATGCGGGTGGCACGCTCCCACACGGTGGCGCCGAGGCCGCGCGCGGCAAGATCGATGCGGCGGTCGAGCTGGCTGAGCGACACCAGGATCAGCACCGTGGCGAAGGGCACAGTCATCACCGCATGCGCCATGGCGACACCCAGCCAGGTGTCATAGCCGAAGAACGACGAGACACCCGAGATCGAGGTCAGCAGGAAGTAGAGCGTGATCGCCGAGACCACCGGCGGTACCACCATCGGCAGCAGCACGAAGCCGACCAATGCTGCGGTGAAGCGCGGCTGGAACATCCAGACGCCGAGGCTGAAGCACAGCGCCAGCACCGTGGAAAAGGCGCTGCTGGCGACGCCGATCCTGATCGAGAGCAGGATCGAATTGATCCAGCGCGGATCCTCGATCAGCGCCCGGTAATGGCGCAGCGACAATTCGCCGGACGGCATCGCCAGCATGCGGCTCGGGGTCAGCGATACCGGGATGACGGCGAGCAGCGGCAACAGCAGGAACAGCGCGACCAGGGCGGCGAGGATCAGCGAGACGGGACCGGGGCGGTAGGTCGGCATTCGCGCTACACCAACTGCTTTGGTCTGATATAGCGGAAAAGCAGCGCCATCAGCGCGCCGACGAACAGCACCAGCACAACGCTGATCGCGGCGCCCAGGCCCCAGTCTGGGCTCTGGAAGATGCGGAGATAGATCAACTCGGCGATCATCACGCTGCGGCCGCCGCCGAGGATTGCCGGCGTGACGAAGAAGCCGAGCGAAAAGACGAAGACGATCAGCGCCGAGCCGATGATGCCGGAGCGGGTCATCGGCACGAATACCGACCAGAAGGTGCGCATGCGGCTGGAGCCGAGGCCGCGCGCGGCAAGCAGCACGCGGTCGTCGAGGCTGCGCATCGATGAGGCCAGCGGAAACACGGCGAAGGGGATGAGGAAATGCGTCATGCCGACGATAACGCCGAACTCGTTGCGCACCAGCGCCAGCGGCTCCGAGATGAAGCCGACCGCCTGCAGCCAGGTGTTGATCAGGCCGCGATTGGACAAAAGCGCCACCCAGCCGAAGGCGCGGGTCAGCACCGAGATCCAGAACGGCACCAGGATGCAGAACTCGGCCACGACGCGCTGCACCGGCGTGCCGCGCACCCAGACAACGGTGATGGCGTAGGCGGCGGCAACCGAAACGATCGTCACGATCGCGGCGATACGCAGCGTGCGGATGAAGACCGACTGCACCAACTGATCCGTGAGCACCGCATTGTACTGCCCCAGCCCCGGCGTGGGCAGCGTAAAACTCCATTTGACCACGCCGAGGAATGGCCAGGCGTAAGCCAGCACAAGAAAGAGGAGCAGCGGCGTCATCAACAGCGCCGCGCCCATCCTGTCGGAGAGGTATGCTCTCATCCGGTTATCCCGGCTTGTCAGGCGGAGATGATCTTCGTGTATTCGTCGAGTGCCGCCCCGTAGTTCTTGGCGTACCAATCCATGTCGAGCGGGATCTGCTTCTTCATGTTCTCGGGATCGACGGGGTTGATGCGCTTCTTGTCGGCGGGGATCAGCGCGTCGGCGGCCGGGTTGGCCGGACCCTGGCCGAGCTTTTCGAACATGATGAGTTCCTTCTCCGGGTCCTGGGTGCTGGCGATGAACTTCATTGCCGCGTCCTTGCCGCCGGGATTGCCCTTGAGCACGGCGAGCGCGCCGGGCGAGATCAGGCCCTGGTCCCAGATGAACTTGATTTTGCCGCCGGAATCCTGCTCGATCAGCGAAGCCCGGGTCGACCAGACGACGGCCATCGACGCCTCGCCATTGAGCAGCACGCTCTGGCTTTCGGCGCCGCCACCCCAATAGGCGACGACGTTCTCCTTGAAGGCGGCGATCTTGTCATGCGCGCGCTTGAGGTCGAGCGGGTAGAGCGAGGCCGGCGCGATGCCGTCGGCAAGCAGTGCCGCTTCCCAGCTCGACACGCCCCATTTGTAGAGCGAGCGCTTGCCGGGGAATTTTGCCACGTCGAAGAAATCGGCCATGCCGGTCGGTGCCTGGCTGCCGTATTTCTCGGCATCGTAGGCGATGACGTAGGAGAAGAAATAGGTCGAGGCGGCGTATTCCCAGCCGAAGCCCTCGCGCATCTTCTTCTTGTCGACGATCGCATAATCGATCGGCTCGAGCATGCCTTGGGCGCCGAGCGTGATGGCCGAGAACGGATCGACGTCGACCAGGTCCCAGGTCGGCGCGCCGCTCTTGAACTGCGCTGCGATCGCACCTTCGGTCGGGCCGGAGCCGTCCATCTTGACGACAATGCCGGTCTCCTTGGTGAAGGCCTGGCCGTAAGCCGCATCATAGGCGGTGATGGCGTCGCCGCCCCAGTTGACCAGCACCAGTTCCTTCGCCGCGGCAAAGGCGCCGGTCGAGCGCAGCAGCATCGGCGTGCCGGCCAGCACCAGCCCTGCCAGCTGCGTGAACTGCCGGCGCGAGATCTCGCCGCGCACTGCCCTGGCGGATAGCGCCTCGATGGAATTTTTCTTGGTTTGGTTTGTCATGTCAGTTCCCCTTTTTTGTCGTTGATATTTCCCGAAAGTCAGCGTGGCGAATTCGCCACGCTGATCGTCATTGTCCTCCGTCCGGAAGGAGGAAACCCTTTTCCGCCGGCCATGTCAGCCAGACGGAATTGCCCTTGCTGAGTGCGGAGGCGGCGACCTCGTTCGGCACCGACACCGTCACCTTGGCGCCCTGGCGCGTCGTCAGATCGAGCCGCGTCGCAGCGCCAAGATAGGTCGAGGCGACGGCAGTTGCGGCAATGCCGTTCTCGCCCGCTGCCGCTTCCGGCGCGATCGACATGTATTCGGGCCGGATCGCCAGGATGGCGTCGCCACGGACCTTCTCGGCCTTGCAGCGCATGCTGATGGCGCGGTCTTCGCAGACGCCCGTCGAGCCATTGTCGGCCGGGCGCACGCCCTTCAGCGGCAGCATGTTGATCTCGCCGAGGAACTCGGCGACGAAGCGGTTGTCCGGCCGGTCGTAGACCTCGTCCGGTGCGCCGACCTGCAGCAATTTGCCATGGTTGAAGATGGCGACGCGCGACGACAACGCCAGCGCCTCGTTCTGGTCATGGGTGACGAAGACGAAGGTGGTGCCGGTCTCCTGGTGCAGCCGCTTCATCTCGGCCTGCATCTGCCCGCGCAGGCCCTTGTCGAGCGCCGAAAACGGCTCGTCGAGCAAAAGCACACCAGGCTCGAACACCAGCGCCCGCGCCAGCGCGACCCGCTGCTGCTGGCCACCGGACAATTGCGACGGCAGTTTCTTCTCGTGGCCCTTGAGCCCGACGCGCTCGATCATTTCGCCGACGCGGCGCTTGATCTCGGCCGCCGATTTCTTGCGCACCTTGAGTGGGAAGGCAATGTTGGCCTCGACGCTCATATGCGGGAACAGCGCGTAGCCCTGGAACACCATGCCGGCGGCGCGCTGCTCGGCCGGCCGCTCTGTGATATCGACGCCGTCGCTGTAAAGGCGACCGTCGGTCGGCTGAATGAAGCCGGCAAGGATCATCAGGAAGGTGGTCTTGCCGGAACCGGAGGGGCCGAGCAGGGTGAGGAACTCGCCACGGCCGATTTCGAGCGTCAGATCGTCCAACGCACGGAACGAGCCGAAGCTCTTGCCGATCCCGATTGCCTTGATCTCTGCGGCCCGGCCGGGTTGCTGCATCCTGCCCTTTCCTTAGCGTAGGCGAAATCGTAGGCAGGGCGGCGGCTCACCGCAACCGAATAGTTTTCGCCTGACCGGCAAATTTGATTCATCTATGCGCCAATCTCCCCCCTCGAGGGGGAGATGTCGCCGAAGGCGACAGAGGGGGTCGCTTCGCTTGAAGTGCCAACCTCCTCTGCAGCAGCAGGCCGAGCCCAGTTGGACCGACCCCCTCTGGCCGCTTCGCGGCCATCTCCCCCTCGAGGGGGAGATTAACGCTGGTTCTCCGACAGCTTCGACCTCAGCCACCGCCCAAACGCCTCCAGCACCGGATGCGCCGCCTTGGCGTGCTCGGAAACCAGAAAATACGAGCGCGGGGAATTGATCGCTATGTCGAAGGGGCGGACCAGCCGGCCTTCGCTCAGTGCCCGGCCGCTGGTCAGCTCGTCGCCCATGGCGATACCCTGGCCGGCGATCGCCGCCGAAAAGACCAGGTTCATGTCGGAAAAGAAGATGCCGCCTTCCGGGTCGGGGTTCTCGACCTTGGACAGGGCCAGCCAGCGCGCCCAGTCCTCGGTGTCACCGAGATGCAGGAGATTGGCGCGCAGCACGTCTGCCGGCTTGGAGAAGCCGCCGATCTTGTTGAGCAGGGTGGGGCTGCACAGCGGCGTGAACGAGATTTCGCACAACAGCTCGACCGCGCGGTTCGGCCAGTTGCCGACACCGAAGGCGATGAAGGCGTCGGCCTCGGCGTTGCTGACATCATCGAGACGCCGCGGCGTCAGGATGCGCAGCGCGACATCGGGGTACATCTGCCGGAACTCGCCGATATGGGTGCACAGGAACAGCGAGGCGAAACCCGGCGTGCAGCTGACACTGAACGAGCCGCCGACGCCGGTGCCGGCATGGCGCGTCACCGCGTCACCCAGCACCGTCAGCGCCTTGCGCACATCGCTGGCATAGCGCTGGCCGCGCGGGGTGAGCGCCACGCCCTTACCGATGCGCTCGAGCAGGTCGAAGCCGAGATCGCGCTCGAGCAGGCGCAATTGATGACTGACGGCACTGCGGGTCAGATGCAGTTCGTCGGCGGCGCGCCAGACGCTGCCATGGCGGGCAAAACTGTCGAGGGCGCGCAGCGCTTGAGTGGAGGGAATTCGCAAGAGGTGAACCGAATTTGCATGAGCCGGGAAAACATATCACTTTTTGGCGGGGCGCTTCACTGCTTTCTTTCCGCCATGGAGAAACCGGTGACCTCGGCGCAAGCGACCGCGCTTGCCTGTCTGGACGACATCCAGCCGTCGCTGTCGGCGTGGACGCGGACCATCTTCGACTTCGGCGAGACCGCCTGGCGCGAATACCAGTCGGCGGCCTGGTATGTGGAGCAGTTGAAGCACGAAGGCTTTTCGGTCGAGGAAGGCTCGGGCGGCATGCCGACCGCCTTCTGCGCCCACTGGACCAATGGGACCGGCCCGACGATCGGCATGTATGCCGAGTACGACGCGGTGCCAGGCAATTGCCAGGATGCGGCGACGGTGAAGCGACCGCGTCCGGGCCTCGGCGAACAGGCCGGCGGCCACACCGATCCGCATTCCGGCCTCGGCATTGCCAGCCTCGGCGGGCTGCTGGCGACCAAGGCGGCAATGCAGCGCCACGGCATATCAGGCACGCTGCGCTTCACCGGCGAGCCGGCGGAGAAGGTGAGGGGATCGAAGCCGATCCATGCCGCGAAGGGCTATTACGATGGGCAGGCGGGCATGATCTCCTTCCATCCCTTCTACATGCTGCCGCTGTGCAACACGGCGCGCTGGGACACGCATTGCGGGGCGGCCTATGCGATGATCTACCGCTTCATCTGCGACGAGCCGGAACACTGGGCGAGGGCGGCAGGCAACGCAGCGCCCATCCCGCAGGCGCATTCGGCGGTCAGGGCGCCCGGCGCCAATGACGCGCTCATGATGATGTACATGGCGTCCAAGGCGCTGCGCGATTCCATGCTGCCGCATCAGGGCGGCTGGTCGATCAGCGAGGCGATCCTGACCGCCGGGCAGGCGACCGCCGACAATCTGCCGGCCGGGCTGGCCGAGATCCAGTATATGATCCGCGTGCCGACGGTTGCGATGGCCGAGCAGGTGACCGCCATGCTCGACCGCAATGCGGAGGCCGCCGCCAGGATGAGCGGCTGCCGCCATGAGCGGCACTGGGTGTCGAAGTCGCGGCCGGGGCTGGCCAATCATGTCATGGCCGGCATTGCCTTCGACGCGCTGGCGGCTGTCGGGCCGCCGCGCTGGGACGAGACGGCCAAGGCGATCGCCCGAGAAATCCAGGTCAATGCCGGCGGCGAGGCGACCGAGGAACCATTCATCGATGAACTGGAGCGGCTGATTGCGCCGCAGGCGGCCGAGGCGCTGCTGCGTCGCGACCTGCCGCCATCGCAGCTCAATTCGACTTCAGACGACTACACCGACATTTCGTGGCATACGCCGACGGCAAGGGTCTACGTCGCCCGGCCGGCGCTGCGCTCGGAGAATGGTCACGCCTATCCGGCCTGGGCGATGAACGCGCTGGGCGGCATTCCCGCGACCATCGACCCGATGGTCATCTGCGCCGCAAAGACGGTCGCGCTGGCAACACTTCGCCTGTTGGAAGACGAGGCTGCGCGCGAGGCGGCGATGGACGAATTCGTCGCCCGCACCGGCGGGGGGATCAGCGGCACGAGCTGGATTGCGCCGCTCTGCGACTACGAGCCGCCGATTGGATTTCGCTGGCCGGAATATGTCACCACCCCGCGCGGACGGGATTGGTGGATACCAAGCAACCAAGCCGCATGATTAACCAAGCCGCCCCCTTCACGAGGAGAACCCCATGACCGTCCATGACCGCATCGTCGCCGAGCCGTTTTCGCTGCAGCGCCGCAACCCGGCCGGCGGCACCAAGCCGCTGACCGCCTGGGGCTTCGCCAACGAGACCGATGTGCTGACCGACGTGCTGCTCGGCTCGCCGAATTTCCTGCGCCATCTCTCGACCAGCTCGCTGTCGCGAAAACATCTGCGCGAGGCGCCTTGCAACGTCCAGATCGCGCAGGCGCAGCACAAGGACCTGGCCGCCGCCTATGAGCATTTCGGCGTCAACATCCACTGGCACGAGCCGACGCCGGAGCTGCCGATGCAGGTCTATTCGCGCGATTCCAGCGTCATGACGCCCTACGGCGCCATCATCACCGCCATGGCCCAGTGGTGGCGGCGCGGCGAGAACTACGCGGCGATCCGCACCTATGAGAAGCTCGGCATCCCGATCTACGACATGGTCACCGCCGGCACCTTCGAAGGCGGCGACTTCAATGTCATCGAGGACGGCGTGGTGCTGATCGGCTGCGGCGGCGCCCGCACGCAGGAGGAGGGTGCGCGCCAGGTGCAGGCCTGGTTCGACAAGGAGGGCTGGGAGACCCGCATCGCCTTCATCGACGAATATTACGTCCATATCGACCTCATGGTGGTGCCGATCGCCGAAAAGCTGACCGCCGTCTGCCTTGCCTGCACGGAGCCGGGCATCGTCGATTGGCTGAAGGGCAAGGGCCACGAGATCATCGACGTGCCGTTCCAGGACACGATGGCGCTCGGCTGCAACTTCATGTCGCTGGGCAAGGACCGGGTGATCGCGCCGACGTCCAGCCAGACGCTGATCGGTCAGCTCAAGGCGCGCGGCTTCGAGGTCGCGGCGGTCGATATGAGCGAGATCTCGAAGACCGGCGGCGGCATCCACTGCTTGGCGCAAGCGCTGAAGCGCGAGCCGGCCTGAGAGGCCGCCTTTAGCCCGGCCGCTTCCGCGAAGGGGGCCATTGTCAGGAAGGTCGATCCCGCCCGGCTCGCGGCACGCGCCTACAGCACGATGAGCTTTCCCTTGCGCAGACGCTTGGCGCAACGATAGGCGAGATCGGCGGCGACCATGTCTTCCATCGCAATGCCCATCGCCTTGTAGGTGGTGATTTGTTGATTCGAAACGCGACCCGGCGCGCGGTCGAGCAGCATGGCGCCAAGCTCGGTGCCGAAATCCGGGTCGAAGCCGGCAAGCTCGCAAGAACCGACCGGGGTCGGTTTGAACGCATCCTTGGTTTCGACAAAAAGACTGGATTTGCCGATGAGCTCGATCGGCATTTCTCCGCCGGGCGGCGCCACCCCGACCGACGAGACATGCGTGCCCGGCTGGACCCAGCCTGCGTCGATCACCGGCTGGTAGGAGTGGGTCGCCAGGCACACCACGTCGGAACTGCGCACCGCCGCCTCGAGGTCGGCGACCGCCACCACCGACGGATGCAGCCGGGCAAGTGCTGCCGCATCGTCGAAGCTCTTCGAAGCGACCCGGATTTCGGCAAAGTCGCGCACCAGCGGCAACAGATGCAGGTGCTGGTTGGCCTGCACGCCGGCGCCGATCACTGTCGCTATCCTGGCATCCCGGCGGGCAAGCGCGCGCACCGACAGCACGGCGGAGCCGGAGGTTCGCACCGCGGTTATGAAGGTGCCGTCCATGATGCAGACCGGCAGGCCGGACAGCGGATCGAACAGGCTGATGGTGGCGAGATGGCTGGGCAGGTTCTTGGCCAGGTTGCCTTCGAAGACATTGACGATCTTGACGGTCAGGTTCATGTCCTCCATCCAGGCCGGCATGGCGAGGCTATAGCCGGCTCCGGGGATGTCGAGCTGTGGTCGGGGTGGATTGACGACCTTACCTTGTGACAGCGCCTTGAAGCCGTCTTCCAGAACATCGAGAAGCTGGCTGAGGTCGATGCACGCCATCACGTCGGCTTCGCTCAGCACCAGGATCTCGGTCGCTCCCTTGCTGATTTCCGCCGCACTCTTGCCGGCTGGGCTGAACGCTTCCTTGGTCATCCTGCACTCCTGTGTTCGTCGAAATCGGCTCACCACATCTGCTTTGAGTGGGTGCCGGAAACGCAGGCTATTGCGAGATTTTATGTGATAAAATACGTTGATTTCGGCGTCTCTGCGTTAAACCAGCATAAAAACCTCTGAGATAGCGTGGATTGTGAAATGAGCGATCTCGACCAGATAGACCGCAGCCTGCTCAGGTTGCTCCAGGAAGACGGACGCCGGACGACGCTTGATCTGGCCGGGCGTGTCGGGCTGTCTCCGACCGGAACCAGCCAGCGGGTTAAGCGCCTGTTCCGCGACGGGTTCATCACCGCTGTCAGGGCTGTGCTCGATCCGCGCAAGGTCGGCAGGGGAACGCTGGTGTTCATCGAGGTCAGGCTTGACCACACGGCGCCGCATGTCTTTGACCGCTTCGCCGAAGCCGTGGCGAAAGCTCCGGAGGTTCTGGAGTGCCATATGGTGGTTGGCGGTTTCGATTATCTGGTCAAGGCGCGGATCGCTGAAATGGCGGTGTTCCAGGATTTCCTGCAGCGGGTTATTCTGCCTCTGCCCGGCGTGCGCGAAACACACACTTTCGCCTCCATCGCAGATGTCAAGCCGAATGCCCTCTTGCCGGTGTGATCAGATGGAGGAGGGGAATGCTGTTCAGGGCGACCTTGAACGCATCTTCGCCACCTTATCGCTCCCCCTGGCGCGCCTTCCGGTGCAGAGATGCCGGAGACCGGCTCTAGCCTTGCGCGGTCAGCAAGTTTGCGTCGCGCGCGAGCCGCCACTCACCGTCCGCCTCCTTGCGCAGAAGCGTCAGCGCATATCCCGATCGATGGACCGGCTCCCCATTCGGCGGGGTCGCGGTCATGTCGATGCGGCTGCGGATGAAGGCCCAATTGCCGAGAATCTGTAGTTCCACGATATCGCTCGTGCCGTCGATATGAACGCCGGCCGTCTCCTGCGCGGCGGCCGCGAAGATCTCCTTGTCGAAGGGTTCCCTGCCGGGAACCATGAAGATCGCGTCGTCCGTCATCAAGCTGAGGACGGTCGCGATGTCTCCACGCTTGCTCGCATCCATCCACGTCTCGACCAGCTTTCGGATTGCTTTTTCGTCGCCCGTCATCCGTTACCTCCCTGGCATTGCGTCGTCATCGATAGCGCACGGCGCTCCTCCCTCGCCGAAACATAGGGCTTGGATCGCTCCCGTCATCGATTGCAGTGAGTCGCGCGGCGTGGGCATGGTCCGCGAAGCGGCAGGTTCGCGCGTCCATGCCTACCGCCAGCCGCCCGAGGCGGTGATGCGCTCGCCGGTCAGCCATGACGCTTCGTCGGAAGCGAGGAACACCGCGACGCGGGCGACGTCGTCGGGCAGGCCGAAGCGGCCGAGCGGCGTCATGGCAATAATCTGCTTCTCGAATTGGCTGCCGACGATGCCGATGCGCGCGAGGCCTTCGGTATCGACGCCGCCGGGCGCGATGGCGTTGACGCGGATGTTGCGGGCGCCGAGCTCCTGCGACATCGATAAAGTGATCGTGTCCACCGCACCCTTGGTGGCGGCATAGACGAGCGAGTTCGGCTGCGGATTGCGGCTGGCGACCGAGCTTATGTTGATGATGCTGCCGCCGCCCGGGCCAAAATGGCTCACTGCTTCTTGCGTGGTCAGAATGATGCCCAACACATTGGTGTCGAACTCACGGTGAAACTCGGCCTCCGTCACCGCTTCCAGCGGCTCGAATGCGAAGACGCCGGCATTGTTGACCAGTATATCGAGCCCGCCAAACGCCGATATTGCCGCCTCGAACAGGCGGCGTACGTGGGCCGATTGCGATACGTCGCCCTGGACGGCGACGGCGCGGCCGCCACGGTTCTCGATCTCGGCGACGATCCGCTCGGCGCCTTCTCGCGACGAGGCGTAGTTGACGATCACCGCGGCGCCGGCCGTGGCAAATCTCTTGGCAATGGCGGCGCCGATACCCTTGGATGCGCCGGTGACGATGGCGACCTTGCCGTTCAGCTTGCTCATCAATCTCTCCTTTGGGACGATGAGCGGTATCTAATGGTGATCAAAAAGCGTATTAGGATGCCTACGCTCCGTTCTTTCGTGCCTGGAATTCCGGAATGACCACTATCCTCGAAAAGACCGCCGGTCTCGTCGCCTTTGTCCGAACCGTCGATGCCGGCTCTTTCCATGCCGCCAGCCGGCTGGTCGGCTCCAGCCCGTCGGCGGTGTCGAAAAGCGTGGCGCGGCTCGAGCGCCGGCTCGGCGTCAGGCTGATCCAGCGCTCGACGCGTCGGCTCGGGCTCACCAGCGAAGGCCTCGCCTATTACGAGCGGGTGGCGCCGCTGCTCAGGGCGCTGGACGATGCCGAAGACATCGTCCAGATGGCCGATACGGCGCGCGGCCTGCTGCGCGTTACAGCGCCGGTCGAACTCGGTCGCGGCCTGATCGCGACATGGGCGCAGGCGTTCCTTGCGCAGCATGGCGAAGTGAAACTCGAGCTCAGCGTCACCGACCGCCACGCCGATCTGATCCGCGAAGGCTATGATGTTGCCGTGCGCATGGGGGCGCTGTCGGACACCGGGCTGGTTGCCCGCAAGATCGCCAATCTGCCGATCGTGCTGGTGGCCTCGCCGGCCTATGTCGAGCGGCGCGGCCGTCCGGCATCGGTCGAGGACCTACGGGATCATGATTTCGTCCGCCACCAGATGGCCGGCCGGCCTTATCCGGTCACGTTTGCCGACGGCGCGGTGATCGTGCCGGTTGGCCGGTTAGACACCGACGACGGCGGTGCCATCCGCAATGCGGCACTTGCCGGCGCCGGCATCGCGCATCTGATGCGGTTTGCCGTGCAGGACGATCTCGACACGGGCCGCCTTGTGCGCATCCTGCCCGAGGTGGCGATGCCGACCATGCCGGTGCACATCGTCCATGCCTACGGGCGGCAGCTGCCGGTCCGGGCGCGGCTGTTCGTCGACTTCCTGGCGGGGCGGATGACGGCGTTGGCGCGATAGCGCAGGGCATCCGTAGGATATTTCGGGTTCACGCAGCGGGTCGATGGATGCAACCGAGCCGTTATCTGTTGGTGTTCGAAGCGACGGGTTGAATGCACCGCTAGTGCGCAGACAGGCGACCGTGTAAATAGCAAGTTACAGCTCCAAACATCTTTATCTGCGTGGGCCGACAATGATGAGACTTCCTGGCTACGTCATCGCAATTTCGCTCGCGATCATTGTCTGTGTTTCGGCGGCGCGGGCCGACGAAAAGCCACGGCCGGATCCCACGTGCTCTGAAGTGAATAAAGCATACAGCCAAAGCAATCGGCCCGCGCAATATTCAATCACGACATACCAGGTGAAGGACGATGGATCGCTGAAGCCTTACCAGGCTTTGCGTGTCGTCGACGACAATTACTACACGAAATATTCCTTGTCCGACACATGGCTCCTACACGGCAAACCGTACTTTTCGATTATGGACCGCATGGGCCCAAAATTCACGTCTTGCAAATTGCTGGGGAAGAAAGGAAAGCTCCTTCACTATTCGGCTACATGGCACAAATTCCCCTATACCGCCGCGACGGAGCTATGGGTCGCCAAAGACAATCGCCGGCTGATGAAAATGCTTCGACGCTACCCGGACAGTCTCTGGGAGCTTCCCTTTGCCGTGGCCCTCGAGATTTACGACTACAACGCAACAAATGTCGGTGCTTCAGCGCCGTCAGCCGGCGAAAGGCCACGGCCTGATCCGTCATGCCTTGACGTTAACAATGCCTATCGACAACGAAATCGCCCGCCGCATTATTCAACCATGACATACCAGGTGAAGGACGACGGATCGCTGAAGCCCTTCTATGCATTTCGTGTCGTCAAAGATAATTCTTACACGAAATATTCTTTCTCGGACAAATGGCTGGCGCACGGTCAGCCGTACTTTTCGATCATGGACCGCATGGGCCCGAAATTCACATCCTGCAAGTTGATGGGCGAAGACTCATCCGTCTTGGGAAAGCTCCTTCACTATTCGGCGACGTGGCACAGCTTCCCCTATACTGCCGCGGCAGAGCTCTGGGTCACTCAGCACAATCACAGGCTGATGAAGCTGGTCCGACACTACCCTGACACCGGCTGGGAGTTCCCCTTTCCTGTCGCCGTCGACCTTTACGATTACAATCCCGCACAAACCCTCCCTGCTGCACCGGAACCCACAACTCTCGTCAGCACACCATAATTGAGCCCTGCCGCGCAGACTAGAACGTGATCTTCACCGACTCGGCGCTGCGGCTGGCCGGGCCGTGGTGGACGGCCTCGATATTGTTGCCGTCGGGATCGAGCAGGAAGGCGGCATAGTAACCGGGGTGATAGTGCTGCCGCTCGCCCGGCGCACCATTGTCGGTGCCGTCGGCCTCAAGCCCGGCCTTGTAGAAGGCATCGACCATCGCACGGTCCTTTGCCTGGAAGGCAAGGTGATGGCGGCCGGTCAGCTTTCCCTGGGCTGCCGGGCTGTCGGGGCTGGAGATGAACAGCTCGTCGGCCCAGAAATAATCATTGCCGGCGCCACCGATCGGTACGCCGAGCACGTTGAGAACCGCCTCGTAAAAGCGCCGGCTGGCCGGAAGATCCCTGACCACCAACTGGATGTGGTCGATGAGACGGCCGCGATGAAGTTCCATGCCCGATAGCTCCTGATCGCCAGGCTGGAAATCTAGCTCAGGTCGATGCACGGTCAATGGAATGGAACAATTGAGCGGCGCAATTTCCTGACTGGATAAAAAATGCAACCGGATTGTCGGATTCAAAAGTTGTCCAACGTCCTTCGGACGCAAGCGGCTCGGCGAAGCTCGAAAAGGTCGTGCCGTATCAACGCTTCCGGCATGGGAGAAAATTGAAATGAGCCTTCCCTATCGTTGGGTTATCGTCGCGGCTGGCGCGCTGATGACCTGTGTCGCCCTCGGGGCGATGTTCTCGCTGGCGATCTTCCTCGAACCGATGGCGCTCGACACACAATGGTCGCGCGCCGGCATATCGAGCGCGATGACGCTGAACTTCCTGGTGATGGGCCTCGGCGGCTTCGCCTGGGGCGCCATTTACGACCGTTTCGGCGCCCGCATCGTCGTCATGACCGGCGCCGTGCTGCTCGGCCTGGCGCTGGTGCTGGCCAGCCGCACCGGTTCGCTGCTCGTTTTCCAGTTGGCCTACGGCGTGCTCGTCGGCCTCGCGGCAAGCGCCTTCTTCGCGCCGATGATCGCGCTGACCTCCGCCTGGTTCGACACGAACCGCAGCCTTGCGGTCTCGCTGGTCTCGGCCGGCATGGGCGTGGCGCCAATGACCATCTCGCCCTTCGCCCGCTGGCTGATTTCGGCCTACGACTGGCGCACCGCAATGTTCGACATCGGCATCACGGCGTGGGTGCTGCTACTGCCGGCCGCGCTTCTGGTGCGCCAGCCGCCCAAGCCCGCTGCCGACGGCGCTGCCCCAAGCGTTGCCGCCGGGGGTGCCGGCATGACGGTTCCGCAGGCGCTGCGCTCGCCGCAATTCATCGTGTTGGGACTGACCTTCTTTGCCTGCTGCGCAGCGCATTCCGGGCCGATCTTCCACATGGTGAGCTATGCCATGCTGTGCGGCATAGCGCCGATGGCGGCGGTCAGCATCTACAGCATCGAGGGCCTGGCAGGGCTGGGTGGCCGGCTGCTTTACGGCGTGCTTGCCGATCGGCTGGGCGTCAAGCCGGTGCTGATCACCGGGCTGGCCATACAGGCCGTGGTCATCGCAGCCTATCTTGCAGTCAGCGAGCTTGGTCAATTCTACACGCTCGCCGTCATCTTCGGCGCCACCTATGGCGGCGTCATGCCGCTCTATGCGGTGCTGGCGCGCGAATATTTCGGCCAGCGCATCCTCGGCACGGTGTTCGGTGCGGTAACCATGCTGTCCAGCCTCGGCATGGCTTTCGGCCCGCTCGCCGGCGGCATGGTGTTCGATGCCTATGCCAGCTATTCCTGGTTGTTCATCGGCTCGGCCCTTGTCGGGCTTGGCGCGATGGCGATTGCGATCGCCTTCCCGCCGCTGCCGCGCAGGGAGTTGCAACCGGCCTAAAGCTGGATCGGCGGAAAGCTGGATCGGCGGAAAAGGGCGGCCGCTTGAATGGCAAGCGGCCGCGATCCAAAATAGCTGGTGCGTTTCCAAGGAAGCTGGCTGGCCCGTGCTCGGTTCGATATTCTGGAAAGAGAATTGCTATGCTTGCAGGGCCACCACCTCGGCGCCATCAAGCGTGTAGCGCGCGTAGCGGAAATCGCGAATTCTCGCCAATCTGTCGCCCGCCCATTCCAGCAGGATAAAGTATCTTGGCCCTCCGGCCGAGTCGTCCGGGTCGATCACCAGAATGGCTGGGCGCCGATCCACCAGGCCTGGAAGCAGCCGCCAATCGTGGATACCCGCGCAATTGTGGAAGTACCGGCCCACTTTCGTGCGGCCGCTCGCCCGCAGCCGGTTGACGAGGTCAAGCCGCACGTCCTCGGCCAGCATGTCGCGGATCGCATCGAAGTCGCGGGCGTTGAACCGCTCTACATAGGCTGCCAGACGCGCCCGCTCGGGCTCGGCCAACAACGGCACTGGCCTATCGTCAGGCTCGCCGGCGACCTCGCGCAGGCGCAGACGGCCGCGATGAAGTGCGGCCTTCACCGCCGGAACGCTGCTGTCGATAATGTTGCCGATTTCTTCGATCGTATAGCCGAGCACATCCATGAGGATGACGCTGCTACGCTGCGCCGCGGGCAGGCGCATGAAGGTCTGCAGGCTTGCGGCTGCAGTGTGTCGACCCTCGGCCGACATGCCGGGGTCAGGTATCATGTTGATATCCTCGATGGCATGCGCGGCATCCATCCTGGCGCGACGGCGTAGGTGGTCGAGCGCTGCATTGTGCGCGATGCGGAACAGCCAGCCCTCGACATTGGCTATCGGCCCGGTCCCGGGGAACGCCTCGAGCGCCTTGACCGTAGCTTCCTGGACGACATCCTCGGCATCGATCACCGAACCGGTCATGCGGGCGCAATAGCGGTGCAGTTTCGGCCGCAATTCGCCGAGCAGCCGGTCAAATGGCTCCCGTCCTTCTGGCGTGCCGGGTGCGGATCCGGTCATCGCACAAGGGTCGACTTCATACGTATCTCCCAGGCAGAGGCGCCCGCCATCGGGCGCAGCGTCCTATAGACGCTCGACGATGGCAAAAGGATTCGGTCGAAAAAACTTTCCTTAGCTGGAATCCTTTGGTGGTGCCTCCGCGTCTCTGCATCGTGGGCCCGCGAACCCTGGCGGGCCCTCTGTTCAAGCCGGAGGCATCCATAGTCATGAGCAAGCAAAGTGCGGCATCAACGAAGGTCTGGGTTCTCGCCCTCACGTCGATAGGATCCTTAATGGTCGTTCTCGATGCGATGGTCGTGGCGACCGCATTGAGTACGATGAGGGTCGAACTCGATGCCTCGCTGGAGACGCTGCAATGGACGATGAACGCCTACAATTTGAGTTTTGCCGTCCTGCTCATGACCGGGGCGGCGCTCGGTGACAGGTTTGGCCGACGCCGCATCTTCATCGCCGGATTGGCGCTGTTCGTCGCAGCGTCCGTTGCCTGCGCGCTCGCTGGAAATGCCGGATTGCTGATCGCCGCCCGCGCGGTTCAGGGCGCGGGTGCCGCAATGGTCATGCCGTTGGCAATGGCGCTTCTGAGCGTCGCCTTTCCTCCGGAGGAACGAGGCAAGGCGCTGGGGATATTCAGCAGCATCACCGGCCTGGCCCTGATCATCGGTCCGATGGCGGGCGGTGCGATCTCCGAAGGCCTCTCCTGGCACTGGATCTTCTGGCTCAATGTTCCGGTCGGCATCGTTCTCATCCCGCTGGTGATGCGTCGGATTCCGGAGAGCCACGGGCCGGGCACGGCAATCGATGTCCTCGGCGTCGTGCTGGTAACTGCGGCGGCATTTGGAGTGGTCTGGGGTCTGATGCGCGGCAACATCGTGGGCTGGAGCAGCTCTGAAGTGCTGACGGCGCTGGCGGCCGGGCTGCTTCTCGCCATCGCATTCGTCCTTTGGCAGCTGCGTACCCGTGAGCCCATGCTGCCTTTGCGGTTCTTTCGGGCGCGCGCATTCTCCTCGGGCGTAGGTGCGAACTTCCTGCTCTGCGCCGCCATGTACGGCCTCGTATTCCTGTTGCCGCAGTTTCTGCAGTTTTCCCAGAGCCGTGGGCCGCTCGGCGCCGGCATGGGATTGCTGCCCTGGACCGCCACGCTTTTTGTAGTTGCACCGATCGCCGGCAGCCTGATCAATCGCGTCGGCGAGCGCTGGCTTGTCGTGGCCGGATTGATCCTGCAGGCAGCCGGAATGGCTTGGCTGGCGCAGATCGCAGCACCTGATCTGCCCTATATCCAGCTAGTCGCCCCGCTGATCATTACCGGTGCCGGCGTATCGATGGCCATGCCTGCCGCGCAGAATGCGGTTCTCAATGCGGTCGCGCGGCCGGAAGTCGGTAAGGCTGCCGGCACATTCAACACATTCCGCTTTCTGGGCGGTGTGTCGGGGATCGCGATCGCCGGTGCGGTGTTCGCCGGGACCGGAAGCTTCGCGTCTACACATGCCTTCAGCGATGGTTTCACCTCGGCAATCGACGTCTCCGCCCTGTTCTCGCTCGCCGGTGCACTCGTCGGAATGGGGCTCCCGGAGCGTCGCACAGTGGGGCTCGCGAATGCCAGCAAGGAGGCGTAGCTCAGAGGCGGGAAGCTTGCGTGTGAGTGGGTGCCGCGAAGCGGGTCCACGCCTTCTACTGCCCGGCGGACGCGAGGGCGCCGCTCGCCATGAGGCTCCACAGCTGGTCGGCGCTAAGGTGCCTGGCGGATCCGTCATAGGCCACGCGTCCAAGGCTGAGAACCACGATCCTGTCGGCCAGCGCCCGCACCGTGGAGAGATCGTGTGTGACGAGGATGACGCCGGTGCCGCTGGCGGCGATCGAACGGATGAGCTTCACGCGTTCTGTGATGACGGCAAGCTTGCTGCATCGCAGCACATTCGACCTGATATCGGCAGGCCAAGGTAGGGCGCCAAAAACCGTCAGAAATGGACAATTCAGGCTGTTTCCTGCAGTTTTTGAGCCTCTATTAGCCGCGCCTCACGTTCCTGTTTCAAATGTGTCAACTTTTTGTGTTGCGTTGCACAATGGTGGCCCTATTCTGCGTGAGGGGGGCGCTTCCGATTGGAAATGCGCCGTGAACGACGCCGCCATGTTGACCGATTGGCAGTTTCGCCGTCCCGCCGGCGTACGCCGCTAATGGGAAATGCGCGCGACACCCAATTGGACGCGCTGAGGGCCATCGCCGTGACGATGGTGCTGTACGCCCACTTCTTCGCGGTCGGCGGGTCCTCGTTCTGGGGCCATATCGGCGTGCGTCTGTTCTTCGTGCTGAGCGGCTTTCTGATCACGCGACTGCTGCTGGAAGCCAGAGCGGCCGCCGAATTCGAAACCGGACCGGCGCTGAAATCCTTCTATATCAGGCGAGCGCTGCGGATATTCCCGCCCTATTTCGCCGTGCTGGGTTTTGTCTGGCTGGTGGACCTGGAGCAGTCCAGAGGATCGCTGGTCTGGCATGCGCTCTATCTGTCGAATTTCTGGTACGCAGCGCAGAATGAATGGACGCCCTGGCTGCTCTGCCATTTCTGGAGCCTGAGCATCGAGGAGCAGTTCTACATCGCCTGGCCGCTGATCGTCCTGCTGGCGCCGCGCCGGCGCCTGGAATCGATCTGCATTGGCGTTATCGTGCTGTCGCTGGCCTATCGGTTTTATTGGCCGATCGCTGGAACGCCCGGTTTGGCACGCGACCTGCTGCCGCCGGCGTCAATGGACGCATTGGCGTCCGGTGCGCTGCTTGCCGCCTATCGGTCAAGAGCTGCCGGCTTGCCGCAATGGCTTCGAGCTGGCTGGCCGGGGCTCGCGGTGGCGTTTTTCGTTCTGCAGTGGTTTGCGCCGGCGCCGGCAAATCCGGTGCAGGAATGGGGCCTCTGGCTGCTGTTGCAGATCCTGCCTCTCGTACCGCTGGTGGTCATCGTTGCAAGCTGTTCGACAGGCGTTGGCGGCTATATCGGAAAAGGTCTCGAACTGCCGCCGCTGCTTGGCCTTGGCCGCATCAGCTACGGCGTCTATCTCTACCATCCGATAGTGCTGGCGTTGGTCGTCAAGTCGCAGCCCTGGATCCCGCTCAACGTCTCGGAACAAGGGCCGGGACGGTTCCTGGTGGCGGGAACGGCGACGCTCATGCTGGCCTCGGTCTCGTGGCTGCTTTTCGAGAAGCCGCTCAACAGCCTCAAACGCCACTTCCCCTATGTTGCCCGGAGAGACCGCGCCGGCTTCCCGGCAGGCATCGACACGACCAATGCCGGATGGCTCGCGGCTGGAGCGTATCTGGGCAAGCCGCTTGATGGCGCATCACGCTTGCCACGCAAGCTGCAACGAACCGATCGGAGCTGATCATGGCTGCTCCCTTGGTGTCAGTTCTGCTGCCGATCTACAATGCGGGACCTTACCTCGCCGCCGCGCTGGGCAGCGTCCTGCGGCAGGATTACGAGCGTGTGGAGGTCATCGCCATCAATGACGGCTCGACGGACAACTCGCTGCAGATCCTGCAGAAATATCGCCAGGCCGACAGCCGCATCTCGATCATCTCACGCGAAAACCGTGGCCTGATCGCAACGCTCAATGAAGGCTTGGCGGTGGCCCGCGGCGATCTGGTCGCCAGGATGGATGCCGACGACATCGCCTATCCCCGGCGCCTGTCGCGACAGGTCGCGCTGTTTAACCAGCAGCCTGACCTTGCGCTGTGCGGTGCAGGCTTCGACACCTTGCTCGGCAACCGCGTCGTCAGGGGGTCGCCCGATCCGATATTCCAGGACAATAGCCTGCGGATATTGTCGATGTTCTTCACGATCTTCATGCATTCCACGGTGGTATACAACAGGAATGTCATAGAAGAAGACGTTCTATATTATGACACGACCTACAAGCATGCCGAGGATTTCGACCTGTTCAGGCGGCTGACCGACCGCTACCCGGCGGCCATGATCCCCGAAAGTCTGATCGCCTATCGTATCCATGACGACAGCGTGACCAACAGGCACAAGCGCGAAATGCGCAGGACGCATTTGAAGATCGTCGCCGAGAACCTAGAGCGCGAAGGGCTCGCACAAGGGACGCAAGGCCTCCGCGACATCGGTGAGGTCCTGTCGATGGGCACGGTTCGCCGTGCCGCCGAATGGATCCTTGCGCTGGAAGAAAGGATTGCCGGGCTGCCGGCCGAGACGAGGCCGAGCTACCAGGCTGGCACGCTGAACCTGTTCTATTTCCTCTATCAGTTGATATCGGGGGAAAGACAGCCGCTGCTGATGCACGAATTCCTGACACGGACGGCGAAATGGAAGCTCATCCGGCGCCGCGAGCAGTACGTGTTTCGCACCGGTGCCTTCGCGCCGCGCTTCAGTCTCGCCTCGATGTCGGTCACCAGGCAGGTGGATGCCCTGTCGCGGTATCTGCAGTCCGTGCCGGCCGCGGCGGTTTTGCCTTCCCCTGAGTTGAGCTAGCAACGCATGTTCGTCAAATCGCACCAGCTCCAGCAGCGCGGCCGCTCGACGGTGCCGGCGGCCATGTCGCCGCAGCCGCAGCAAGGACCGGCGCCGGCGGTCAGCTTCATCGTCTGCACACGCGACCGTGTCAGCGTGCTCGAGCCTTGCATAAAGTCGATCCAGGCCGCGTGCCGCGCCTACCCTGCCTTCTCTGCCGAACTGGTGGTTGTCGACAACGGCTCGACCGACAGCACGGCCAAACGGCTGGCCAGCATCGCCGAACTTTCGGACATTCCGTTCACGGCTATTCGCGAACCACGACCTGGACTGGCGGCCGCCCGCAATGCCGGGCTGGAGCGGGCGCGGGGCCGCGTGCTGGTCTTCGTCGACGATGATTGTGCGGTCCACAAGGATTATCTGCGCGATCTGCAGCGGCACTATGCGGCCGGCGAACGGGTCATCCGTGGCGGCCGCGTCGAGATCGGCGATCTCCGCGACCTGCCGTTCACGATCAAGCGGTCGCCGGTGCGCGCGCGGCTTACGCCGGATGTCCATCCCGGCGGCTTCGTACTCGGCTGCAACATGACGATGCACCGCGATGTTGCCGCCCGCATCGGCCGTTTCGACGAACGCTTCGGCGCCGGCGGCCCGCTGCGCTCGGCGGAGGATACGGACTATCTGGTGCGGGCGGTGCTGCTTGGGATTCCGGTCGAATATGTGCCCGACATGACCATCTATCACCATCACGGCCGGCGCGACCGCAAAGCCATCGAAAAGCTGCATCGCGACTACAGCATGGGCAATGGCGGGCTTTGCCTGAAACATATCCGGTACGCGCCGTGGCTGCTTCGCCATTTCTACTGGTCTATGAGGGCGGCCTTACGCGAACTGAGGAAAGGCCCGCTGTTCGACCGCGAACTCAAGCTGTCGCACTGGCCGATCATCGGCATGAATCTGCTCGGCGCGGCCAAGTTCGCGGTGCTTTTGCTGGCGAAATCGCCAAAGACAACGGAAGTGCGACAGGAGCAACAGGCAAATGCCGAGGCGAGGTGATCCGCTATCATGCGACTGATGCCGCCCAGCCTGCCGATGCTGCGCCGCGCGCTCGGGCAAAAGCAGTTGCGCCTGCTTCCGGCCGTGGTGGTGCTCGGGCTGCTCAGCGCCGCGCTCGAAGGTTTTGGTATCGGCCTGATCATCCCGTTGCTGAACATAATCATGGGGCAGGGGCAGACCGGCATGGCCGGCTTTTCCGCCGTCTTCCAGCATGTCGGAGCGAGCCTGAGCGAGCGCGACCGGCTGATCGTCATATCGGTCGCCATCCTCGGCTCGATCGTTCTGAAGAATCTGTTCGCCTTCGCCAACACGCTGCTGACCACCTTCATCTATGGCAAGGCCAGCCATTCGATCCGCAGCGCGCTGTCGGAGCAGTTGCTTAGGGTAGGCTACCCGTTCTTCCTGCAGCAAAGCCCTGGACGGCTGCTCAACATCATCTCCAACGAATCCTGGCGGGCCTCGGATGCCATCCAGATCACGCTTGGGGCAATCGTTAACGCGTCGGCCGCAATCATCCTCCTGACCTTCCTGCTGCTTCTATCGTGGCAGATGACGTTGCTGGTCACGCTGGGGCTGGCGCTGGTGCAGGTCGCGCACGCCATGCTGTCGGCAAATCTGAAGGCGCCGAGCCGCAGCGTCGCCTCCCGCAACAGCCAGCTCGCATCGCAGATGCTGCATCTGGTGCATGCCGGGCGGCTGATCCGCATTTTTGGCCAGGAGCAACGCGAGAAGGCGGCATTCGACCGTGCATCGGATGCAGTGCGCCGGGCGGCGTTCGTGCTTTTGACGCGTCAGGGAGCATTGCCGCCGCTGACCGAAGTTCTGCACGCCATGCTGTTCCTGGCGGTGGTGATCGGCGCCTGGTTCGCCGATGTCAGCTTCCCGCTGATCGTCGCCTTCGTCATCCTGCTCTACCGGCTGCAGCCCTATATGCGGTCGTTGCAAATGGCCTGGAGCCAGCTGCAAGGCCTGAGCGGGTCGCTGGAAGAGGTGACGTGGATGCTGGACCCGTCCGACAAGCCCGCGCCGCCGCAAGGTGACGCGGCGTTCCCCGGGCTCAGCCAGGGCATCAAGTTCGAGGACGTCACCTTTACCTATTCCGGTTCGGAACAGCGCGCGGTGGTGCTGCATGCGGCGAGTTTCGACCTCCGCAGCGGCCGCTCGACGGCGCTGATCGGCCGCTCGGGCGCCGGTAAGACAACGATCGTCAATCTCCTGTGCCGCTTCGTCGAACCGGACAGCGGCAGGATCCTCGTCGATGGATTGCCGCTCGACCGTATCGACCCCAGCCAATGGCGAAAGCACATCGCGCTCGCCAGCCAGGAGTTGGAGCTGGTCGACGGCACCATTTTCGACAACATCATCTACGGCCAGGACGCGGCCTCGGCCGACGACGCCGAGCGCGCGGCAAAACTGGCCGAAGCGCATGATTTCATCGAGCAGCTGCCGCAGGGCTACAGGACCGTCGTCGGCTACCGGGGCGTCAATCTCTCGGCGGGACAGCGGCAGCGGATCGCGCTGGCCAGGGCCCTGGTGCGTGATCCCGATATCCTCATCCTCGACGAAGCCACCAATGCAGTGGACGGACTGTCGGAAGCGGCGATCGTCGAGACGCTGAAGTCGCGGGCCGGCCGCCGCACCACCATCGTCATCAGCCATCACCGCAGCACCATCTCGTTCTGCGACGACGTCGTGATCCTGAGCAACGGCCGCGTGAAGAAGCAGGCGCCGTTCGCGGCCCTGGCGACGCTCAGCATGGATGAGCTTTACCAGCACGAGGCGCTGGAGGGCTGAGGCCGACCCCCCGCTGCGTGCGCGCACTGGGAGGTCGTCAAGCGAGGCCAAGCCTCTCAGGAGCGAGGAAGACCTCCGCCATGCTTCTCTGGAGGATTTCTGGGATGATGAGTGATCCCGAGCTTACCCCGCATCGATCTGGAGCGTACAGAACCAAGGGTCCGCCTGCCAAATCCAGCAATGGCAGGCAGACCCTAATCAGCGCATGAAGGGACTGATTCTGCGCCGATGTCTCCTCGAGGAGGTGACGCCATCAACTGAAGACCGGCGCAGTTGTTCCCGACGCCGGCCGTACGCAAGACCATTGCGCAGGCAGGTCAGACTTAGGTCCTATAAACGCGCATCGCTGGCTGGAGTGAACATCGGATCGGCTCGGTGGTAGCGAAACTCCGGCCGGAGGGTCGACGCAGTTATTGGTTCCGGCATGACCGGCTCGGCGCTGATCAGGGGCGGGGCCCGCGCCCCCCACGGCTGCTGCGGAGGGGCGCTTGCATTCCTGCGGAATACGCATCCAATCCGGCGCCAAATGAAGCTGTCCCAAGCGTTAGGGGCTCAGCGGTCGTCAAGCTGTTGCTAATATACCGCACAGGCAGCGCTCTATGAACAGCGTCGGTTGGAACCCCTACCTCCGACCAACCGTTAATGTCACAATGACGAACCAAAAAGTGAGGCTGACGATGGACCCGCTGCAAAACAACACGTTGGAGATCTGGTGTCTTGCGGCCGTTCCGCTGTCACTGCTCTTTACGGTGTTATTAGCCGGATTTATTCTTTAGCTGAACCAACGAGGCCGGCTTGGCGGACCAGGCCTGGAAGACGAAAACGACGGCCAAGGCGCGCTAGGCGTCGCGGACACTCCCCGTAGCACCAGGCCGTGGCAGCCTTTTCCAACGTTGCCATCATAATCGGCTCTTTCGACCGGTCCGGTCCGCGGCGATCGCTCGCGCCCCGTTGCAAGGGCGAGCATCCGAGCTCGTACGTTTTTTACACAATCTCTGATTGGTGGACTCGCCCGCCGCCATCGACGTTAATTTTGCGTTAGCGACAGGAGGGGGGAGATCGCTAACGGGAGGAAGAAAATGAAAGAAAACTACGATCTGACGATCGACTATGACGACCAGCCTTACGACAACAAGCCTTACGATCTAGCCACATTCGCAAGGAAGCACGGGCTCAACATTCGAGCCGCCGAGCTTCTTCTTTTCGCCAAAGGCCCGTCTCGAGCGGCCTGCGATGCCGCGGCGAGGGCTTTTCTGGCGGCGGTAGCCGCACAAGCCATGAGACAATCGGCGCGGTAGGTCTCACAAACATTGCTGACACGGCCTGCCGTGTCAGCAACCCAACGGACAGCGCTGGAAATTCCGGGCCGTTTCCAACAAGATGCCTAAGCATCCGGGAACGGCCTGAAATGTGCAATCTTTACAATATCACGACCAGCCAGGAGGCCATCCGCCAGTGGACACGCGCCCTGCGTGACATCCTTGGCAATCTCGAACCCTCCATCGACATCTATCCCAACCAGCCAGGCCCGGTGGTGCGCAACGCGCCGGACGGCGAACGCGAATTGGCCAATCTGCTGTGGGGCATGCCGACGCCACTGGAGCGGGTGAAGGGCAAGGCCGACTACGGCACCACCAACATCCGCAATCCGCAATACGGCCATTGGCAGCAATATCTCGGCATCGAGAACCGCTGCGTGGTGCCCGTCACCAGCTTCGCCGAGCCCAGCCCGACGCCCGGCGACAAGGACCCCGAGACCGGCATCCAGCGCAACTACTGGTTTGCACTCGGCGAGGACCGCCCACTGTTCTTCTTTGCCGGCCTGTGGACGCGCTGGCAGGGCATTCGCAAGGTCAAGGACGGCCCCGCCGAGCACCAGGTCTATGGCTTCATGACGACCAGGCCCAACGCGCTGGTCGCGCCGATCCACGAGAAGGCAATGCCGGTGATCCTGACCACGCCGGAAGAAACCCAGACCTGGCTCACCGCGCCATGGTCGGAGGCAAGACACCTGCAGCGCACGGCGCCCGATGATGCGCTGGTGATCGTCGAAAAACCGGCGACACAGATCAAGTTTCCGCAGCAGGCGCCGGCGCAAGGCTCATTGTTTTAGCGCTTGAATTTCTGCAGCACCCAGATGTAGCCCTTGGGCGGATGATCCTGGTCGATGAACTGCGTCTTCACCGTCGTGTCCGTGCGGCTGCATCGCTTGCACCTGAACCTGATGGCTTCCAGCGGCTTGTTCCAGCCCACCACCTGGGCGACGTCATTCGCCCTGAACCGTCCGACATGGTAGCAATGGCCGCATTCCACGATAAGCAGCATGTTGGCCTTGGCGGCACGTCCAACGCTGTCCATCGGCCCGGCCATGGCTCATTTCCGGGTCGAGTAATCCTCGGGGAGGGGAAGCAGGCCAAGCTCTGCCATCCGATAATCGGGCTCCTGCTCCGCGACGCTGGCCAGCACCTCGTGCAATTTCTCGACAAGCCCGCAAAGCTGCCAGAACAGCTCGCCATGCGCCTTCAGATGCAGCTGCGACGACAGCACCGTCCGGCGCAGGCTCAAAGCGTCCCTGATGATCGCCTCCGCATCCCTCGCCGACAGCCTGTCGAACCGGCTTTTTCGTCTGCCCATCGCGGCTCTCCTCGATTTGTGAGCAACCGCCCCGCCTGCTGACAAATAGGAAGGCATTCCTCGCGGAGTCAATTCGCCGTTGACATTTTTGTTCCCGTTTTGTTCAATTTCAACAGGAACACTGGAGGCACCGTCATGGACCACATCGTGACACTGGACAGCCGCCAGGAGGCTGCGCTGCAGGCCATCGCCGACAGGTTCATTGCCCAGCACAAGGGTGATGCGGTGAAGGCGCTGAAGGAGATGATTGTGCTGAATGGGCATCTGCAGGAACGGCTGGATGCGGTGGCGAGCCGGCGCCGGGCGGTGCGCTGAGGAGTGGAGAGTGGGCCAGAACCCAAGCGCCGTTAGACTCCTATCAAGAGGCGGTATCCTAGCCGCCGGCCAGGCCGTTTAAGCTGTACCGGTTTTGCGCATGATGCGTCCCTAGCCGCAAAGCGATGACAACGCGTCGGTTTGTCATGGCGTGAATCCGAGATCACGACCGGCCAACAGCTGTCGTAACTTTGCTGTCGTGATCCGAAAGATCGACTGTGGAGGATGGGCACCAAAGACTCCCATCTGTCTGAGCCGAGCGATTGGGATTGCGGGCTCCATGTATGCGGCTAGGAGATAATTAATCACCTTAACGGGACGCGTTGGCGTCGCCTGCCAAGCCTCAAGGTCCTTCTCGCTGTAGACGGAGCGACCACCAGTCATCAATAAAAGATCCCGGGTCGATTCCGCGAGCTTCATATCTTCCAAAATGCCAATTGCCGTAATCGCCTGTGATGGCTTGAGGTCGGATTTTCCCTTGTAGAACATTAGCAGTGCCCCAGGGGCACCCAGGTTGGACGGCGCGCGGCAAAGATAGACCTTGCGGATGGTGTTTCCAGGTCTTTTGGGGCCTCCACCGCGGCCCTGTGGATCGAACAATTCAAACTGCACAAGCTGGCGAAGGTCCGGATAAAGAACGTCATGGTAGGCTTCCTGTATCGGGATCCCGAAGGCCTCGGTCTCCTCAGTAACCACAAAACGAGGATAGTTCAGGCGGTGTGTGTCAAAGCTGCTTTGGCTGGGAACGGGTGGGAGTGCGGCAGGCGACAGCATTTTCTCATAGATCCGCTCCTCATCTTCCTTTGTTGCGGTATGCTGGAACCCAAAATATTCCAGGAGATCGATCAGAGTGGGTTGGGTCTCAAAGGTCGTGACATAGATGAGATTGTAACGATTCCGCTGGGCGAACCAGAAAGCCTTTTTGAGCAACAGCTCACCGATCTTGAAGCCGCGTTTCTCCGGCCGGACTTTGAACGTGCAAATCTTCAGGATCTTCGCAGCTTTTTGGGTTGCATCTGTATCCGCGCCGATTTCATCTTTCCGTACGAGAATGCCGGCCACGCCGCCATCGTCTACGATCCAGCATGGACGGTGCTGTTTGACGCATTTCTCGGTCCACCAAGCATCGAAGTCTTTATAGTCTTCGCGCAGGCTATCGAAAATCGTGTCAGTGAGCGGGATGGAATGGGCTGAAACCTCTTCGACATATCGGACTGGAGCCTCGACAGGCTCGAAGGTTGTACGGAGCAGCTGCACGGCATCTGCCACAAAGAGTACTCGACGTCCGAGCTCGGGCGAATGACGACGCGCACGATCATGGAACCCACGGTCCTGCGTAACAACAAAGTCGGCAGCCCTAATGGCTAGGGCATGTAGCAGCGTTGCATCGACCACGTCATTCGGGCGCGGCAAAGAGCCGAATTCGGCTTGAAGCTGTGCGGCTGTCAGACCGCGAACCTTAACTAGCGTCTGGAACTTGTCGAGCTTGCTTAGGGAGATACGGCGGCGCGTTGCATCAGTGTCCCGGCCGATATCATCTCGCGCGGCCTCATGGACAAATATGTCCACTTTATGCTTGGCGGCGAGACTAGTGAACGCAGCGAAGGCCGGTTCGACCGTTCTGTTATCTTCTAGAAAAATTATGACATTAGTATCAATTAGATAAGTTTGACGGCTCATTCTGGAGCGCTCTTTGAAGACTGGGCTTTGCGTACAAAAATGACTGCGGTGCCTTAAACCCAAATCGCTCCCTCAATTCCGCTAAATCGAGGGGCCGAGAAAACAGCCGTGGCTTCACCATCGTCAGAGCGTAGCCTTCATCCAGCCCCCCAAAATAGGAGTCGAAATCGGCCTTACGAATCGAGGCCGACCTGCCATGGCGTTGCCACAGGGTTTTGATCGGCAACCGTTCGATACCACGGATTTCAGCGGCGCCAACAAGCGCGCGCACTGGCGACGTCGAATAGATATAAGCGACAGTTCCTCGAGGGGTAGCTAATGGAAACCTGCGCCGAAGTTCGACTGTTTTCTTGCCGACCAGAATCTTTTTGGAGTACTCTGGTTTAATACTTAGAACAAGATCGCGACGCGACCTGAGGTCATCGTCGAAGATCGGCAATACATATTGGTCATGATCATCTTGATATGCTCTTAAGGTATCGGCGAGAGCGTCGGACACAGCTGGGAAGACAGCATCGATACGCAAGCGCGCGCCCAATGCTTCGACATATCGCTGAAGGGAAGAAATCTGAACATCGCCCCGCTGTTCGATTTTCGAGACGGCGGCTTGGCCTACGCCCAACCGTTGTGCAAGCTCCAATTGGGTCAGTCCGAGAGCCTGCCGCAAGGTTTTCAGTGATATGCCAACTACACGGCCAGCCTCGCCGCTGCCGACGCGAACTGCATCGACGAAGGTGCCATCTTTCGATGCAATATTGTCTCTCTGATTCATGGGTATAATGATAGCAGGTATATTCCCTATAAGGAATTATTGTATATCGCCGGACATGCGCGCCGGCATAGTCCCGCCTGACCAGACTGAGGTCATGCACATGGACCAAGTCGAAATGCCTCGAGATCAAAACTGGGAGGCATGCCGCAACTTAAATGAGTGTGGTTCGAGCATCAGCTTTCGGCCACTGTCGTGATCGTCGGAGCGACTGCGTTGAGCGACAGAGCGATAAGCTGGCTGGCGAAGGGGAACAGCGTTGCCGTTGCCAAGGCAGAACAGCCAAGCCTTAAGGCGCCGACGTCGCAATCGCAGCCCACGCAGGCCGAACTTTGCCCACTGCACGGCATCGACCTGATAGGCCAGCCGATCGCCTGATAACGCTGAAGCGGCTTCGCGACGGCTTGTTAGGGGCTGGAATTCAGGTTCCGCCAGGCAGGCCGCGCGACTGGCTGGCGGGCACCGGCCACCAACGCCCCTCAATGCCTCTTGAAATACTGCACCTCGCGTTCGTGCTTCTCGGCGGCCTCGCGGGTATCGAAGGTGCCGAGATTGCGGCGTTTGCCGGTCTTTTCGTCCTTCTTGCGCGAATAGAGGCGGTATTTTCCGTCTTTGAGTTTTCTGATCATCTGTCACTCCCCGAGCCGCTGCTTCCCCTTGAGGTTGCGCGCGGCTTGTTCGATCGCCGCCCGGTCGTTGCCCAGCCTGTCGATGAGGTCTTGTGCCTGTTCGCCCGATATGCCGGTGCGCACCGCCAGGGCCTCCACCGTCAAGATGTCGGAGCTCGCGACCTCGCGGGTTTCCGGCAGGGCATCGCCTGCCGTCAACGGCAGGGCTGCCTCCCTGTCGATCTCGGCCTCGGCCCGGTGCCAGTGCCGCTCGGGATCGCCATGGATCCCGCCTTCGCGTTCCCAGATCTGGTATGCGCGCTCACGAATCTTGTCGTCCCGGTCGTCGCCCATGTTGATTTCTCCTTTGGGTATCGGATGAACGCCGCGCCAACCCGAACGATCCAAAAAAATTTGCGTGATCGCTGGTTAGCCGCTCGAGGGTGGGATCGCACAAGACACCATGCCCTTCGGTCCGCTAGCCCGCCATCCGGCGCGCCAGCCTACTCGCACTGCCGGCGCGGCCCCCCGGAATAGGGCTGATAGCTATTGTCCTCCGGTCGATATGAGCGGTAGCGGCTGAAGCAGTATTGCATGTGGTCGGATAAGAGCTCGGCGGCGCCGGGTTCATCCGATGGCGCGTAGCCCTCCACCGACGACGTATCGCTCGCCTCGACGTAGCTGCCGTCATCGCCGGCGTCGAGATAGGGCGAGATGCAGGGGCGCTGTTGGCCGCTGTAGGATGTGTAGCGGTTGTCGTCCGGCCTGTAGGAGCGATAGCGGCTGGCGCACCATTCGACATGGGCGGCGGGCAGCGTCTGCTGCTCTGCCACCGCCGGTTTGATAGAGCCGGTGGCGGTGGTGTCGGGTGTCGAAGCTGCGGCGGTGTCGGCGGGTTTCGAGGTGCGATCAACTTCCGAGGTGCGAACGGGGACCGCGCGAGCGGGAAGGCGCTCGAGGCGCTGCGAGGCCGGGTTTACCGGGCGCGGATCCTTGGTCCACAGTTCGGCGACGCTGGAGACCGGGGCAATCGGCTGCACCGGCTTGGCTATCAGAAGCCAGGTGGCGAAGGCCAGCCCGCTGGCGAATACGGCGAGCGTCAGCGCGAAGCCGCCAAAGATTGCGAACAAAGCTTTCATGCCGCGCTCCTTCGCCTCCCGGTTAAAGAAATGCCGGGGCGGGGAATCTGGTTCCAGGAAAGAGCGTCGAGGCGGGGGCACTCAAAAGAGGGCCCCTCTCCGTCTCGGCTTTGCCGAGACACCTCTCCCCGCTTTGCGGGGCGAGGAACCCCAAGGCCTTTTGATAGCTTTCAGTGCAGGCCGAATTCGCGCAGCAGTTCTTCGCGGTAGCGTACGAAGCGGCTTTCGCTGCGCTCGCGCGGGCGGGGCAGGTCGATGTCGATCAGCCGCGCCGCGCCGCCTTTCTCCTTGGGCAGGATCAGCACCCTGTCGGCGAGGTAGATCGCTTCCTCGAGGTCGTGGGTCACCATCACCATGGTGACGTTCTCCTCGCTCCAGATGCGGGCCAGTTCCTCCTGCATGCCGATCTTGGTCATGGCGTCGAGCGCGCCCAGCGGCTCGTCGAGCAGCAGGATTTCGGGCTGCACGGTCAGGGCGCGGGCGATGCCGACGCGCTGCGCCATGCCGCCCGACAGCTGCCTTGGGTAAGCATCGCTGAATTCGGCGAGGCCGACGAGCGCGATATAGAAGCGCGCCCGTTCCTCGGCCTCGGCCTTCGGCACGACGCGCACTTCGAGGCCGAAGGCGACATTGCCGAGCACGGTCAGCCAGGGCAGCAGGCGCGGTTCCTGGAAAATCACCGCGCGCTCGGCGCCGACGCCGTGCACCGGCTTGCCGTCGATGGCGACGCCGCCGCTGTCGGCGGCCTCCAGCCCGGCAAGGATGCGCAGCAGCGTGGTCTTGCCCGACCCGCTGGCGCCGACGATGACAA
Source organism: Mesorhizobium sp. M0306 (assembly GCF_040321655.1). Taxonomy (NCBI): domain Bacteria; kingdom Pseudomonadati; phylum Pseudomonadota; class Alphaproteobacteria; order Hyphomicrobiales; family Phyllobacteriaceae; genus Mesorhizobium; species Mesorhizobium sp. M0306. Next base: position 206,773 of record NZ_JAMYRY010000010.1, read on the forward strand.
GGCATTCACCCGAGCGGATGTCCAGGTTGAGGGTTCTCAGCACGGCAAGCGAACGCCCACCGATGCTGAACGATTTGGACAGGTCGCGGATGCTGACCTCACCGCCGCTTGTGCTGCTCATCGCGCTAGTCTCCCAGCTGATTGTCTTGCCGGTTGGCCTTGTCAGTTGGTCTTGGTTTCGCCGGGCCGGTAGAGGATGTCCGCTGCCTTCAGCTTACCCTTTGCCAGGCGGCCGTCGCGCTCGAGCACGCTGACCCAGAAGTCGATGTCGCGGTCTGTTGCCTTGGCCCCCTGGCGCAGCCCAAAGCCGGTCCAGTAGCGGGCCAGCTCGCCGTTTTCGCCGCGCTTGTCGAGGATTGTCGCGAGCACCTTGCGCGCTTCGTCGGGGTTCTGCAGCGACCAGTCGGAGGCGCGGGCCGATTGCTCGACGAAATTGCGGGCGGCGTCGGGATGCGCGGCGATGAAGTCTCGCCTGAGCACGACGAAGCCGCCGGCCAGCTCGCCCAGCACGTCGGTGTCGTTGAACACGCCACGCACGCCGCCATTGTCGACGAGGGCCCCGGCAAACGTCGCCTGCCAGTAGCCGAGCGCCGCGATGTCGACCTGGCGGGAGCGCAAGGTCTGCTCGAGCTGCGGTCCGGGCACGACGACGAGATTGGCGGCATCCGGCGACAGGCCGACGCTGTGCAGCGCCTCGCGCACGGTGTAGTCAAGATGGGCGCCGAGCGTATTGACGGCGATGGTCTTGCCGGCAATGTCGGCAATCGATTTGATCGGGCTGTCGTCCAGCACGTAGAAGACGCTGCGCACCTTGCTGTTGATGCCGTTGCTCGGATAGGCGGCGACGAAGTCGTTGCCGCCGGAGATCGAGTTGATCACGGCGGCGGTTGCGGCCGAGCCAATATCGACGCTGCCGGAGGCGAGCGCAAACAATGATTCCGGGCCGCCGCTGGCGTAGCCGACATTCTCGAGTTCGATACCGAGGCCTTTGAAATAGCCGAGCTCGCCGGCAAGCTCATGCGGAGAGATGCTGCCACGGCTGGCGAGGGAGCGGAACTTGACAGGTGCCGCTTCGGCAAGGGCGATGCGCGGCAGGCCGGCGGCGAGAAGGCCGGCGGCGAAGGGCGCGCCGGCAAGCAGGGAACGGCGGGTGATTTTCATGGTCCGGGTCTTTCCTGGTTTGAGTTCTGGCCTGGTTGAGATTGGTAAGGGCGGGTGGTCAGTCGACGGCATTGCTCCAGCGGCAGAGCCGCCGCTGCAGGCTGACCAGCGCCTGGTTGGCGATCAGGCCGAGGCCGGCGAGGATGACGATTGCCGCAAACATCAGCGGGATCTGGAAGTTGTATTGCGCGTTCATCACCTGGAAGCCGATGCCCTTGTTGGCGCCGATCATTTCGGAGGCGATCAACAGCAGCAGCGCCGTGGTGGCACTGAGCCTCAGCCCAACGAAGATCGAGGGCACGGCGCCGGGCAGCACAACGCGGCGGAACACGGTGAGCTGCCTGGCACCATAGACGCGGGCCATCTCCAGCAGTTTCGGATCGACTTGCTTGACGCCGCCGATGGTGTTGAGCAGCAGCGGAAACAGCGTCGCCCAGAAGATGACGAACACCTTGGAGGCCTCGCCGAGCCCAAGCAGCAGGATGAACACCGGGTAGAGCGCCAGCGCCGAGGTCTGGCGGAAGACCTGCAGGATGGGATCGAGCGCGGTCTCGACCGCGCGCACCTGGCCCATGAACAGGCCAAGCGGGATGGCGACCAGCACGGCGGCTGCGAAGGCGAGACCGGCGCGCTGCAGGCTGATGGCGATGTCGCCGAGCAGAGTGCCGCCGGCCAGCCCCTTCCAAAGTGCCGCGACAATCATGTCGATCGGGGGCAGCACGGCCGTGTTGACCCAGCCGGCGCTGCTCGACACTTGCCAGATTGCGAGGAAAGCAATGAGGACGCCGTAGCGCGACAGGAAGCGAATTCCCGCCCGGCCGCCGAGGCGCAGGAAGTCCGAGCCGAGGCTTGTCGTGCTGTCACGCGTGCCGAGGCTGGCGGCCTGTTCGATGTGCTGCAAAGTCATCGTCTTGCCTCTTGCTTGGAAAGTATCGGGCTTCTCGGGACTATTCGGCAGCCAGCACGGCCGAGCGAGCGGCGGTCCACGGGTTTTCAGGCCGCCTGAGGCCGAGGTTCTCGCGCAGCGTCCTGCCTTCATAGGCCGTGCGGAAAAGGCCGCGGCGCTGCAGTTCGGGGATAACCAGCTCGACGAAGTCGTCGAGCCCGCCGGGCAGCCAGGGCGGCAGGATGTTGAAGCCGTCGGCGGCTTCGTTGCCGAACCATTCCTCCAGCTGGTCGGCGACCTGCACTGCACTGCCGATGACGGTGTAATGGCCGCGCGCCGTCGCCACCCATTGATAGAGCTGGCGGATGGTAAAGTTGTGCTCGTCGGCAATCTGGCGGATCAGCGCCTGGCGGCTCTTCATGCCTTCGGTTTCCTTGCTCGGCGGTAGCGGTCCGTCGAGCGGATAGCCCCTGATGTCGAGCGTCTGGCCGGCCAGCCCGTTGAGCAGGGCGACGCCGTCCTCCGGCAAGATGAGATCGTTCAGCTGCTGGTATTTGGCGCGCGCTTCTTCTTCGGTGCGGCCGACGAAGGGTGCTACGCCCGGCATGATCAGCACCTGCTCGGGATCGCGGCCGACGGCCGTCACGCGGGCCTTGATATCGCGATAGAATTCCTGCGCCGACGCCAGGTTCTGATGGGCGGTGAAGATGACTTCCGCCGAGTGGGCGGCGAGCTTGCGGCCGTCCTCCGATTGCCCCGCCTGCACCACCACCGGGTGCCCCTGCACGGGGCGCGGCACGTTGAGCGGCCCTTTGACGCTGAAATGCAGGCCCTTGTGGTCGATGTCGTGGAGCTTGTCCTTGTCGTAGAAGCGCCCCGATTTCTTGTCGCGGACGAAAGCATCGTCCTCCCAGCTGTCCCACAGCGCCTTGACCGTCTCGACATGCTCATGCGCGCGGGCATAGCGCTCGGCGTGGGCAGGCTGCGTCTCGCGATTGAAATTGCGCGCGGTTTCGTCGCCGGCCGAAGTGACGACGTTCCAGCCGGCCCGGCCATTCGACAGATGATCGAGCGAGGCGAATTTGCGGGCGAGCGTGTAGGGCTCCTCATAGGTGGTCGAGGCGGTGGCAATGAAGCCGAGATGCGTGGTGAGCGGCGCCAGCGCTGCAAACAGTGTCACCGGCTCGAAGCCGGCGATCTTGGCATTGCCGCCTTCGCGGGCGCCGAGCCCGACCGTCAGATTGTCGGCGAGGAAATAGGCATCGAACAGGCCGCGCTCGGCGGTCAGGGCAAGCTGCTTGTGGAACTCGAAATTGGTGGCGCCGTCGGCCGGCGCATCGGGGTGACGCCAGGCGGCGATATGCTGTCCGCCGCCGGGCAGGAAAGCGCCCAGTTTGATTTGCCTGGATTTGGTGGATCTGGTCATCGCGGCGTGCTCCTGGATTTGGCCGGGGAGGGGATCTCGGATCGGTGGTGCGTTCAGGCGGCGAGGCCGACGCTGTAGGGCACTCCGGTTACCCGGCATGCCTCGGCGACCGCCTGCCGGGCGCGGGCGTGGATGGCTTCCGACACCAGCACGCCATTGGCAAAATCCTTGTCGGAGGCGTAGATCGCGGTCGGCACGGTCAGCGCCTCGAAGAAGCCGAACAACGGCCGCAACTGGTGCTCGACGATCAGCGAATGGCGCTCGCCGCCGCCGGTCGCGGCGAGGATGACGGGCTTGCCCCTCAGCGACGACGGATCGAGCAGGTCGAAGAAATGCTTGAAAAGCCCGGTATAGCTGCCTTTGAAAGTCGGCGAGCCGGCCACCAGGATGTCGGCGCCCAGCAGCCGTTCGACGATGTTGCGCGCCGCCGGGTCGAGGTCGCCGAGGCGCCTTGCCTGCGGTAGGGACGCGCCAAGATCCTCGATGTCGAAGACGGCCGAGGCCGCGCCGATGCTTTCCGCGGCCTGCCCGACAATGTGGCTGACGAACGCCTTGGTCTTCGATGGCCGGGTCAAGTTGCCCGACAGCCCCACAACGAGCTTCTTCGACATTCCTGGCTCCCTCTCAAGCGCTCAATTTTTTAAGATCTTGGGTCTAGCGATCTATTTTAAGTCTAGAGAGTTTGTAGAATTAAAAGAGCGAGAAAATTTCAAAAGCAGGGCGGTGAGCGAACTGAGTTTGCGGCACATCGCCCGCAATTGGTTCATTCCATGCGGCGTACTGCACCGGCGCAGCGCATCGACCAGCGATGCAAAGACCTGCCAGCACCTTGTCCCTCGGGCTGCGGTGAGTCAGGTCAATTTGATTCAAATCCGGCTGTGGATATTTGCTTTTGGGTAAATCGAGGCGGTCATCTTGCCGGCCGGCGGGCAACAGGGAGAAGCCTATGACAAGCGACTTTGCCGCCGCACACCTCCACCTCGAACGGGCCTGCCATTATTTGAGCGGCGACGATGAGACGAGCCGCACGGCTCGTGCGGCACTGGATCTCCTGATCGATGCAATTGTCGCGGCGCAATACAAGCGGCCCACAGGCGACGTTGTGGAATTTCCAAGACCGGCAAAGCTGGGACAATCCGCAAGCGGGAACGGGTAATCCAACCGGCGGCGTCCCTTTGCTTCCGCCTGATCACATGAACCAGGTTGCCACCAGGCCGGTCGTCGCCGAGAAGATGGCGGCGGTCGTTGCCCAACCGAGTATGTTGGTGCTTCGGCTGTTCACCTGGTCGCCCATGATCCTGCGGCTGTTCGTCATCAGCATGATGAGCAACAGCAAGGGCGGCGTCGAGAAGCCTTGAACGATGCCGGACCAAACCAGCGCCTTCATCGGATTGAAGCCGAGAAAGTTCAGGCCAGCGGCGATCGCCGTAAAAAATCCGATGGCGAGATAAAATTTGGGCGCCTCTCGAGCCCGGGCGTGCAGGCTGTTTTTCCAGCCGATGGCTTGTGCCACGTCGTAGGCAGCGCCGGTGGTCATGACAGGAACCGCGAGGAAACCGACGCCGATCACGCCTGCTGCGAACAGGACGCTTGCGGCTTGGCCGGCGAGCGGTCGCAGCGCCTCCGCCGCTTGCGCTGCCGTGTCGATATCGTGGTGGCCCGCCTTGTAGAGCGTAGCACCCGTCGACAGGATGATAAAATACATGATGAGATTTGAAAACATCATGCCGATGAGGATGTCCCGGCGAGAGCGACGGAGTTCGCTGTCGGTGGCGCCCTTTCTTTCGCTGAGCGTCGTTCGCCCCTGGGCAATCTCCTCCTCGACCTCCTCATTGGACTGCCACGTGTAGAGATAGGCGGACAGCGTCGTACCGATGATGGCGACCAGGATCGACAGGAACTCACGGTTGAATTCGATCCTGGGAAGCAGCGTTCCGCGCAGTACTGCCGCGGCGTCCGGCTTGGCCAGAATGGCGGCTCCGACATAAGCGAGCAGCGCCAGCGCCAGCCAGCGAAAGATGTTGCGGATCAAAGTATAGGAGCCGAAGACCTGGAGGGCGAAGATGATGGCGGCGACGAACAGCACGATCAGCGGAATGGGAAGCGGTACGAATATGTTGATCGCGGCCGCCATTCCACCAAGATCCGCCGCTGCCTCGATGGTGTTTCCGATAAGCACACCCAAAAGCACGGCCCAGAGCAGCCACCGCGGATAGAAGTCCTTGATGACGTGGAACAATCCGCGCCCGGATACCTGGCCGAGCTTCGACGACAGATAGACGACCACATACATCATCGGCAACGTCACCGGAGCCGTCCAAAGCAGGTCGGGTCCGAAGCGGGCGCCGGCACTGGCGTAGGTGCCTATCGCGGAGCAATCGTCGTCGGCCGCCCCTGTTATCAGGCCGAGGCCGAGCGCTCGGCCTATGCCGCCTTTCCTCTCCTCAGGTGGGATGGAACGATCGGAACCGGCCTGCCTCATTGCGACCGGACCGGGTTGCGAACGAAAGGCGCGGGCTGCCATGCAACAATGATAAGGATCGGTCGCGGCGCTGGTCTCATTTTGCTTCCTTCAACAACTTGCCCAAACCCGGCGCGCCATGACTTGTTCCGCGACGACGGGGCAGGGGTTTTGTCTCAGGCAAAAAAGTTCGGGTTGACCGCTTCCGAACGCGAAGCGACTATCCGTGCGAGGCGAAGATCGCAGGAGGAAATGCAATGGACGAGCCCGCTCAGTGGCGCCACATGTCGAGCGCGCCAAGGGACGGCAGCAGAATCCTTGTCACGGTTCGGCCATCCGAGCAGGGGCCGGCCGAGGTCGACATGGCTTACTGGGCCCGCGCCGATCAGTTCGGCAGCGAAGGCTGGCGCGCTTCCGATTCGTCGCCAGGACGCATCGTCGAATATGCCGAACCCGAACTGAAGTGCTGGATGCCGCTGCCGTCGGCCAATCTCAGCAAGGGATCGATGCCGAGCCCCTGGGAAGGGGAAGATGTGCCGCTGGTGGATGGCTCGGGGATATGAGGCTAGCGAGAAGGGTAGTCTTGATCGCTGGCGGGACAGCACCCCCCTCTGTCCTGCCGGACATCTCCCCCTCAAGGGGGGAGATTGGCCCGCATCGCGGCCTTCGCTAATCTCCGACGCTGCAAGAAGGGCGCGGCTATTGAAGCTGCCGATCTCCCCCCTTGAGGGGGAGATGTCCGGCAGGACAGAGGGGGGTGTGAAGGAATGCCAACGTCCCGGTCGGCCCTCAGAACAGGAATGCGGCCGTGGCGGGGTTCGGGCCG
>NZ_JAMYRY010000011.1:0-160349 GCF_040321655.1 Mesorhizobium sp. M0306
CTCCCCCGACCTCAACCCGATCGAGCAGGCCTTCGCCAAGATCAAGCATTGGATGCGACAAGCTCAGAAGCGTACCGTCGAGGACGCTTGGCGCCACATCGGCCACCTCGTTGCGACGATCGAACCCGGCGAATGCAAAAACTACTTCGCAAACGCCGGATACGCTTCCGTCAAAACGTGAAAGACTCTAGCAGGCTGGCAACCGCCAGTTTGCCGCTGCCGATCCAGAGGAACCCGCCAAACGGGCCGCCAAAGGCCGACACCAGGGCCGTCGACCATCTGGATCGCGAGATAGTTTCTTGTTGCACTGCTTGTTCTGTCATCGGCCACCCCCACGCCAAGGCAGCCAGACTGTCCACCAAACAAAAAAGCGGGGCAAGCCCGCTTTTTCAGTCAGTCATTTGAGCGAACCTCAAGCCGGCAGGATGGCGCCTTCTAGCGTGGTGAGTTGGCTAAGGAACTGCTCGGCCTTGCTGCGGGTCTGGTCGTCCTTGGCGTCGGCGGCGTCTTCCCTCGCCTCCTGGATGCGGCGGGCAAGGTCGGCGCGATCGATGTCGCCGACGGCCACAGCCGATTCCGCCAGCAGCGTGCAACCGGCCGGAACGATGTCGGCAAAGCCGCCGAACACCACATAGCGCTCTTCCTTGCCTTGCGCGGTCTTCAGCGTAACGACGCCCGGCTTGATTGTGGTCATGACCGGCGCGTGATGCGCCATGACAGTCATTTCGCCCTCGGCGCCCGGAATGACGACGGATTCGACCTGCTCGGAAACCAAGAGGCGCTCCGGCGAGACCAGTTCGAATTTGAAAGCTTCAGGCATGATCAGTTTAGCGACTGGTGAATGGTGAATGGTGAATGGTCAGAAAGAATGACCTTCACTCAGCCCCGATTTCCTATCCGCTACTCCCCATTCACAAATTCACTATTGACCATTCACCATCAGGCCGCTTCGGCGGCCAGGCGCTGCGCCTTCTCGACCGCTTCCTCGATGCCGCCGACCATGTAGAAGGCGGCTTCCGGCAGATGGTCGTAGTCGCCGTTGCAAAGGCCCTTGAAGCCCTTGATGGTGTCGGCGAGGTCGACCAGCTTGCCCGGTGCGCCGGTGAACACTTCGGCGACGAAGAAGGGCTGCGACAGGAAGCGCTCGATCTTGCGGGCGCGGGCAACCGTCTGCTTGTCCTCTTCCGACAGCTCGTCCATGCCCAGGATGGCGATGATATCCTGCAGCGACTTGTAGCGCTGAAGGATCGACTGCACCTGGCGGGCGACCTGATAGTGCTCTTCGCCGACGACCATCGGGTCGAGCATGCGCGAAGTCGAATCGAGCGGATCGACCGCCGGATAGATGCCCTTCTCCGAAATCGCGCGGTTGAGCACGGTCGTCGCGTCGAGGTGGGCGAACGAGGTCGCCGGTGCCGGGTCGGTCAGGTCGTCGGCTGGCACATAGATCGCCTGCACCGAGGTGATCGAGCCCTTGGTCGTCGTGGTGATACGCTCCTGCAGGGCGCCCATGTCGGTGGCCAGCGTCGGCTGGTAGCCCACGGCCGAAGGAATGCGGCCGAGCAGCGCCGACACTTCCGAGCCCGCCTGCGTGAAGCGGAAGATGTTATCGACGAAGAACAGCACGTCCTGGCCCTGGTCGCGGAAGTATTCGGCAACCGTCAGGCCGGTCAGGCCGACGCGGGCGCGGGCGCCCGGCGGCTCGTTCATCTGGCCATAGACGAGCGCCGCCTTGGAGCCTTCGCCGCCGCCCTTCTTGTTGACGCCGGACTCGATGAACTCGTGATAGAGGTCGTTGCCTTCGCGGGTGCGCTCGCCGACGCCGGCGAACACCGAGAAGCCGCCATGCGCCTTGGCGACGTTGTTGATCAGTTCCTGGATCAGCACCGTCTTGCCGACGCCGGCGCCGCCGAACAGGCCGATCTTGCCGCCACGGGCATAGGGGGCCAGCAGGTCGAGCACCTTGATGCCGGTGACCAGGATCTGCGCTTCCGTCGACTGCTCGACATAGGTCGGCGCCGGCTGGTGGATCGAGCGCATTTCGATGCCGTTGACCGGGCCTGCCTCGTCGACCGGCTCGCCGATGACGTTGATGATGCGGCCGAGCATGCCCGGACCGACCGGCACGGTAATCGGTGCACCGGTATCATAGACATCCTGGCCGCGGACCAGACCTTCGGTCGAGTCCATGGCGATGCAGCGCACGGTGTTCTCACCCAGATGCTGGGCAACCTCGAGCACCAGGCGATTGCCGACATTGATCGTCTCAAGCGCGTTCAGGATCGCCGGCAGATGTTCGCCGAACTGGACGTCGACAACGGCGCCGATGACCTGGCGAACCTTGCCTGCCAGGCCGGTTTTCTTGATGGTAACGGCCGGCGTATTCACAGCGGCGGCCTTGGTTGCTGCCGCCTTCTTGGCCGGAGCGGCCTTTGCTGCCGCCGGAGCCTTCGCTGGTGCCGCGGCCTTAGGGGCTGCCGTCTTGGGGGTCGCTGCTTTCGCCATCGTCTTTACCCTTTTCGTCTCTTTGTTTCTCACACGCTTGAGGTCGATGACCTCCTTGTGAGCGTGCCTAGAGCGCCTCGGCGCCCGAAATGATTTCGATCAATTCCTTGGTGATCTGCGCCTGCCGCTGGCGGTTGTAGGTGATCGACAATTTGTTGATCATGTCGCCGGCGTTGCGCGTCGCATTGTCCATGGCGCTCATCTTGGCACCCATCTCGCCGGCAGCATTCTCGAGCAGCGCGCGAAAAACCTGCACGGAAATGTTGCGCGGGATGAGATCGGAGAGGATTTCGCCCGGCTCCGGCTCGTATTCGTAGACGGCGCTGCCGCCGTCCTTCACTTCTGCGGCAGCCGAAGGCGCGCCCGCCGGGACAATTTGCTGCGCCGTCGGGATCTGGCTGATCACCGACTTGAACTGCGAATAGAACAGCGTGCAGATGTCGAAGCCGCCTTCGTTGAACAGGTGGATCACCTTCTTGGCGATGGCGTCGGCATTGACGAAGCCCAGCGTCTTGACCTCGCGCAGGTCGACACGCTCGATGATCAGCGCCCCGTAGTCGCGGCGCAATATGTCGAATCCCTTCTTGCCGACGCAGATGATCTTGACCTGCTTGCCGTCGGCCAGAAGCTTGCGGATGTGGTCGCGGGCAAAACGGGCGATCTGCGAATTGAAGCCGCCGCACAAGCCGCGTTCGGCCGTGCAGACGACAAGCAGATGCACGTCGTCTTTGCCGGTGCCGGTCATCAGCGCCGGGGCGTCGCCGCCGCCACCGATCGCCTGGGTGATGTTGGCCAGCACCGCGCCCATGCGCTCCGAATAGGGACGCGCCGCTTCCGCCGCTTCCTGCGCGCGACGCAGCTTCGCCGCGGCGACCATCTGCATCGCCTTGGTGATCTTCTGCGTCGCCTTGACCGAGGCGATACGGTTACGAAGGTCTTTTAACGAAGGCATGCTTCAAACCTGATCCCGTCCGTCCTGCTCAAGCAAAGGTCTTGGCGAAGGCGTCAATCTCTGCCTTTAGCCTGGCGCGCAGATCGTCGGACAGCGCCTTCTCCTTGCGGATGCCGTCGAGCACGTCCTTGCCGGCCGAGCGCATATGCGACAACAGACCATGCTCGAACTTGCCGACCTGGTTGATCGCCAGCTTGTCGAGATAGCCGTTGACGCCGGCGAAGATCACCGCGACCTGCTCCTCGACCTTGAGCGGCGAGAATTGCGGCTGCTTCAACAGCTCGGTCAGGCGCGAGCCGCGGTTGAGCAGGCGTTGCGTGGCGGCATCGAGATCGGAGCCGAACTGCGCGAAAGCAGCCATTTCGCGGTACTGCGCGAGCTCGCCCTTGATCGACCCGGCAACCTGCTTCATCGCCTTGATCTGCGCCGAGGAGCCGACGCGCGACACCGACAGGCCGACATTGACCGCCGGACGGACGCCCTGGAAGAACAGATTGGTTTCCAGGAAGATCTGGCCGTCGGTGATCGAGATGACGTTGGTCGGGATGTAGGCCGAAACGTCGTTGGCCTGCGTCTCGATGATCGGCAGCGCAGTCAGAGACCCGCCGCCGTTTTCGTCGTTGAGCTTGGCGGCGCGCTCGAGCAGGCGCGAGTGCAGGTAGAAAACGTCGCCGGGATAGGCTTCGCGGCCCGGCGGACGGCGCAGCAGCAGCGACATCTGGCGGTAAGCGACGGCCTGCTTCGACAGATCGTCGTAGCTGATCAGCGCGTGCATGCCGTTGTCGCGGAAATATTCGCCCATGGTGCAGGCGGTGAACGGCGCCAGGAACTGCATCGGCGCCGGATCGGAGGCGGTTGCGGCGATGATGATCGAATAGTCGAGCGCGCCGCGCTCTTCCAGCACCTTGACGAACTGCGCCACCGTCGAGCGCTTCTGGCCGACGGCGACATAGACGCAGTACAGCTTTTCCTTCTCAGGGCCGTTGTCGTGCACCGATTTCTGGTTGAGCATGGTGTCGAGGATGATCGCGGTCTTGCCGGTCTGGCGGTCGCCGATGACCAGCTCGCGCTGACCGCGGCCGACCGGGATCAGCGCGTCGATGGCCTTGAGGCCGGTCGACATCGGCTCGTTCACCGATTTGCGCGGAATGATGCCGGGCGCCTTGACGTCGACGCGCTTGCGTTCGGTGGCCTGGATCGGGCCCTTGCCGTCGATCGGGTTGCCGAGCGCGTCGACGACGCGGCCGAGCAAGCCCATGCCGACGGGCGCATCGACGATGGCGCCGGTGCGCTTGACGGTGTCGCCTTCCTTGATGTCGCGGTCGGCGCCGAAGATGACGACGCCGACATTGTCGGCTTCCAGGTTGAGCGCCATGCCGCGGATGCCGCCGGGGAACTCGACCATCTCGCCGGCCTGGACATTGTCGAGGCCGTAGACGCGGGCGATACCGTCACCGACGGACAGCACCTGGCCGACTTCGGAGACCTCGGCCTCCTTGCCGAAATTCTTGATCTGGTCTTTCAGAATTGCGGAAATTTCCGCGGCGCGGATGTCCATCAGCCGACCTCTTTCAGTGCAAGCTTGAGCGAATTGAGTTTGGTTTTGAGCGACGTATCGATCTGGCGCGAGCCGATCTTGACCACCAGTCCGCCGAGCAGCGACGGATCGACGGTGACCGTGATCGCCACGTCCTTGCCGGCGACGCTTTTCAGCGCTGCTTTCAGCTCGGTTTCCTGGGCAGGCGTCAGCGCATGCGCCGAGGTGACCTCGGCAGCGGTCTCGCCACGGTGTTCGGCGGCGATCTGGCGGAAGGCCTTGATCATGCCGGGCACGGCAAACAGCCGGCGATTCTGGGCAACGACGCGCAGGAAATTGCCGGTGAGGCCGGTAATCCCTGCTTTGTCGGCGATCGCGGCGATCGCCTTGGCCTGGTCCTCGCTGGAGAAGACAGGGCTCCTGATCAGCCGCGAAAGGTCAGCGCTGCCTTCGAGCATCGTTTCGAAACTGTTGAGGTCGGCCTCGACGCTGGCGACCGAATTGGTCTGCAGCGCGAGTTCGAACAGCGAACCCGCATAGCGTTCTGCGACACCTGAGATTGGCGATGACGATTGGGCCACGGACCGTCTTTTCTCTTGTCTGACAGGCCGCAGATTGTTGGCGCGAGCAAAAACTCTGGCTAAATCTTTGACCTTACTGCATTTTTCCAAGCACGGAGGCGCGGCTTCCGCTATCCCCGGTCGAAAGTCGATTGCCGTCTAGCACAGGCATTTTCAGACCGCAATGCGTCGTCCGGCATGGTTTTCAGGCACTATTGTCGCATCCGCTGGCCGAGTTCAGCAACCAACCCCGGATTGATCCCTGATTCAGGGCAGAATGCCGAAATAGAATGCTAGCGGCAACCCGGCCAGCACCAGTTCGATCACCACCGAAATCCAGTTGTAGGGCGTATTAGCGCCATCCGACATCATCGACAGCAAGCGGCCAAAAGCGGTGAACAGCCAAGAGAACCCGAGCGTCATATAGAGAAATGGTTGCGGACCGAGCAATATGCAGGCCATGCTGACGCCGAGATAAAAACCTGACATGGTGGCACGGCCCTCGGCGATTGCCTCGGGCTTTTCAGGCTTAGGCTGCAGCCTCATGATCCTGAAACCAATTCGAGGCGCCAGGAACATCAGCAGGCCGAAAGCGAGCGTAACGACCGCGCTCGACCATGCCAGCCACTCGCCCTGGCTCATCGGCCACGGAAACGCAAATTCCATCTTGTCCCCCTCGTAAATGCATAATCGAAATTTCGGGCATTCTAGCGAAGCAAGTGACATGCGCCAGATGGGCATCGGCAATTTGCAGGGCGCGTCAGCCCAACGCGAGCGCGACCGTTGCCTCGACCGGGCTAAAGGACGTTACACAACGGGCTGTTTTTTTCTGCAAAATTCCTATATTGTGACTACATGAGACCACAAGGGATTCCGCGCATGAAGACGATGCAACTACGAGAGGCAAAGGCCAGCCTTTCCGCGCTCGTGGAGGCTGCTGAGAACGGTGAGCCCACGGTTATCACCAAGCACGGCAAGCCCGCAGTCATGGTGGTGCCAATCGGTGAGGGACGGAAACTTTATCCGCAGAACAGCCAAAAAGACTTCGTGGATTTCCTGCTTCAGTATCCAGGCGGCATCGAGCTTGAGCGAAACGAATCGCCGTCGCGGGAAGTGGAGTTTTGACCGGCTATCTGCTTGATACTTCTTTTCTCTCGGCATTTGCACCTGGTCGGCCTCTGCTTCCGTCACACGTGCAGAACTGGGTTGCCGAACAAGGAGAACGCGGCTCTTGGCAGCTCTCGTCGATCGTCATCTTGGAGGTGGAACGAGGAATCGCGAAACTGAAGCGGGCGGGCGGGCATATGAAGGCAGAGCGCATCAATGAGTGGTTCGAAAGGTTGCTTCTAGAGTTCAACCAGCGCATCCTTCCCATCGATTTAGCGATCGCGCGAGAAGCCGGAAAACTGGAAGACGCCACTATCGCCAGAGGCGCCAATCCGGGTCTGGCGGACGTTCTGATCGCAGCTACTGCCCGTTTGCACGGCCTGTCAGTTTTGACGGCCAACACCCGGCATTTTGCGATTCTCGACGTGCCTTACCTGAACCCATTCACCGAACGCGTCTCGAAAGAGTAATTCGACACCTTACAAAAAGCTCTGCGGGTCGATGTCGACCTGGACTCGCACCGAGCCCCTTATCTTCGGTCCCTCGGCCAGCATGGTGCGGATGAACCCTTGCATGTCGGCGCGCCGTTCGCCCTGGATCAGCAGGCGAAAGCGATGGCGGCCGCCGATCAATGACAGCGGCGCCTCGGCCGGGCCGAGCACGAACAGGTCGGTGGCTTGCGGCGCGGCGCGACGCAGGCCACGGGCGTGCGCTTCGGCTTCGGCCCGTGTCGCCGCGCTGACGATGACGCCGGCGAGCCTGCCGAAGGGCGGCAGCCCCGCCCGCTCACGCTCGGCTATCTCGCGCTCGTAGAAGGCCTCGGCATCGCCGGAGACGATCGCGCGCATCACCGGGTGGTCGGGCTGGAAGGTCTGCAGCAGGCCGAGGCTTTTCTTGCCGGTGCGGCCGGCGCGGCCGGTCACCTGGCTGAGCAGTTGGAACGTGCGCTCGGCGGCGCGCGGATCGCCATTGGCAAGGCCGAGATCGGCATCGACCACACCGACCAATGTCATGTTGGGGAAATTATGGCCCTTGGCGACGAGCTGCGTGCCGATGACGATGTCGGCCTCGCCATTGGCGATGGCTTCAAGCTCGAGCCGCAGCCGCCGCACGCCGCCCATCAGGTCAGACGACAGTACGATGGTGCGGGCGTCGGGGAAATGCTCGACGACCTCCTCGGCGATGCGCTCGACGCCCGGCCCGCAGGCGACCAGATGGTCGAGCGTGCCGCATTCCGGGCAGGCCTCGGGCCGACGCTCATTGTGCCCGCAATGATGGCAGACGAGCTGGCCGCGAAAGCGGTGCTCGACCAGCCAGGCCGAGCAGACGGGACAGCCGAAGCGGTGGCCGCAGACCCGGCAGAGCGTCAGCGGCGCATAGCCGCGCCGGTTCAGGAACAGCAGCGACTGTTCCTTTCTTTCCAGCGTCTGCCGCATATGGCCGAGCAGCACCGGCGACAGGAAGCCGCCGCGTGCCGGCGGCGCGCGGCGCATGTCGACCGTCTTGAGATCGGGAAGTGCCGCCTCGGCAAAGCGCGCCGAAAGCACCGCCCTGCTGTAGCGGCCCTGGCTGGCATTGACCCGGCTTTCGACTGACGGTGTCGCCGAGGCGAGCACGACCGGAAAGCCGCCGATATGGCCGCGCACCACGGCCATGTCGCGGGCGTTGTAAAAGACGCGATCCTCCTGCTTGTAGGCGGGATCGTGCTCTTCGTCGACGACGATCAGTCCAAGCTCCCTGAACGGCAGGAACAACGCCGAGCGCGCGCCGGCGACGACCCGCACGCCGCCTTCCGCCACCTGCCGCCAGACCTTTTCGCGCATCCTTGGCGGCAGATCCGAGTGCCACTCCGCCGGCTTGGCGCCGAACCGCTCCTGAAAGCGTTCGAGGAAGGCGTGGGTCAGCGCAATTTCCGGCAGCAGGATCAGCACCTGCTTGCCACGATCGAGCGCGGCCGCGACCGCCTCGAAATAAACCTCCGTCTTGCCGGATCCGGTCACACCGTCGAGCAGGGTGACGCCGAATGTGCCGGTCGCGACATTGGCGCGCAGCGTCTCGGCGGCATCGCTCTGGTCGGGCATCAGTGCCGGCACGGCGTAGCCGGGATCGGGTGCTGCGACCACCGGCCGCGGCGGGATCATCACCGTCTCGAATACGCCCTGCGCCCGCAGCCCGTCCACCACCGTCGACGACACGCCTGCCGCATGCGCCAGGCCCGACCGCGTCCAGGCCAGTCCGCCTTCGGCCGTTTCCAGCACGCGCGTCCTCGCCTCCGTCATCCGGTCGGGCTTGGCGAAGGTGCGCTGCAGCCCTTCGATCCACGGTTCCGGGTCGAACGCCTCCGGTGCCCTGAGCAGCATGCGCGCCACCATGCCGGGCGGCGACAGCGTGTACTGCGCCACCCAATCGACAAAACGCCGCATCGCGCGGTCGATCGGCGGGCAGTCGAAAACCTGCTCGATCGGCCGCAATTTCTTCGCGTCGACCTTTTCGACGGCGCCGTCCCAGACGATGCCGGCGACCTGGCGGGGCCCAAGCGGAACGCGCACGATCGAGCCCGGCACCACGCGCATGCCAGCCGGCACGGCATAGGTGTAGGGGCGCTCGGCGGGCATCGGCACCAGCACCGGTGCGGCCGCGACAAAGGGCGAATCTTCGATCATGAGGCGTGACCTTGCCCCGACTTTGGTCTAGATCAAAGTCCGACCCCAAATGTGCATGACGTGCACATGAAAAATCTTCAGGAGACCGCCATGAAATTTTTTGTCGACACCGCCGATGTCAAGGAAATCCGCGAGCTGAACGATTTGGGGCTGCTCGACGGCGTAACCACCAATCCGTCGCTTATCCTGAAATCCGGCGGCAAGATCGCCGACGTCACAAGAGAGATCTGCGAGATCGTCAAGGGCCCGGTCTCGGCCGAAGTCGTCGCCACCGAATACAAGGACATGATGGCGGAGGCCAAGATCCTGGCCAGAATCGCCGACAATGTCTGCATCAAGGTGCCGCTGACGCTCGACGGCCTGAGAGCCTGCAAGGACATCCGGTCGGACGGCCGCATGGTCAACGTCACGCTGTGCTTCTCGGCCACCCAGGCGCTGCTCGCCGCCAAGGCCGGCGCCTCCTTCATCTCGCCCTTCGTCGGCCGCATCGACGACAGCGGCTGGGACGGCATGGAGCTGATTGCCGATATCCGCACCATCTACGACAATTATGATTTCCAGACCGAGATCCTGACCGCTTCGGTGCGTACCGTGAACCATGTCAAGCAGGCGGCACTGATCGGCGCCGATGTCATCACCGCGCCGCCGGCGACGCTCAAGGCACTGGTCAAACACCCGCTGACCGACAAGGGCCTGGAGCAGTTCCTCGCCGACTGGGCAAAGACCGGGCAGAAGATCGGCTAAAGCGAAATATCCTACGTTGAACAAAAAAGGCCGAGCAATCGGCCTTTTTGCAGATTGCGCACTCCGGAAAGACCTAGCTTGCCGCCGGCTTGCCGTGCTTGAGCAGATCCTGGGCGATCGACAGCCGCAGCACATCTGCCAGCTCGCGCGCCGCACGGTTCTCGGCGTCGATCTGCGCCCGGTATGACGCGAATTCCTGGCGCGGCCTGTCGTATGACGACGGAATCGAGCGCTTGCCCCTAGCTATGACCGTGCCGGTCTTGGCATCGCTCAGCACATAGTTGGCGGTCAGCGTCACCGTGCCGGCGGTCGGCTCGTCCTCGTCGGTCGTAACTTGCTCGATTGCCGCCGATTCGACGAGTTCGGAGACGCCGAGATCAAGCGAATAGACCGGCAAAGCCGGCTCGCCGGCGCCCTGGCCGAGCGCGAAGATCAAATTGTTGCGGACCTGCTGGGCGTAGCGGGTCTTGACCGGCTTGACCGAGATCGATGCCAGCTCGGCAGCAGCGCCGACCTGCGAGCCGGCGACCAGCGGCGCGCTCGAATAGAGCGGCCGCACCGTGCAGGCGGAAACCAGCGCCACCGAGGCGAGCAGCCCGTAAAGCACGACACGGCGCAGCGTCAGCTCCGCTTTTTTCGGATCAGGCAACAACATTGACGATCCTCTGCGGCACGATGATCACCTTGCGCGGCGCCTTACCTTCGAGCGCTTTCTGCACGAAGTCGAGGGCCAGAACCGCTTTTTCGACCGCACCTTGGTCCGCGTCGCGGGCAATTGTCAAATCGCCGCGCTTCTTGCCGTTGACCTGGACCGGCAGCACGATCTCGGCGTCGACGACAAGCGACGGATCGTAGTCCGGCCAGGGCCGTTTGGCGACAAGGTCGGTGCCGCCGAGCGTCTCCCAGCACTCTTCGGCCAGATGCGGCATGACCGGCGCGATCAGGTGCACCAGGATCTCGACGGCCTCACGGCAGGCCGCTTGCAGCGCCGGACCGGCTTTGCCCTCTGCCGCCTCGTTGAGCGGCACGGTCAAGGCATTGGCGAGTTCGTAGATGCGCGCGATGGCGCGGTTGAAGGCGAGCTTTTCGATATCCTCGCCGACCGATTTCAGGATCTTGTGCGCGGCCTTGGACACTGTCCCGGCCTCGCCGTCCTTCGCCGCCTCTGGCCGAACTCCGGCGAGGGATTCGGCAGCCGTCGACACCAGGCGCCAGATGCGCTGGATGAAGCGATGCGCGCCGGCCGCGCCCTCGTCGGTCCATTCGACATCGCGCTCGGGCGGCGAGTCCGACAGCATGAACCAGCGCGCCGTATCGGCGCCGTAGCCGTCGGTGATCTCTTCCGGACTCACCGTATTCTTCTTCGACTTCGACATTTTTTCGAGCGGACCGATCACCGCCTCTTCGCCAGTGGCGATTTCGAAGGCGCGGCGCTTGCCGTCGGCGTCTAGCCTGACCTCGCTTGGCGCAAGCCAGCGGCCGTTCGAGGCGCCACCAACCCGATAGGTCTCGTGCACCACCATGCCTTGCGTGAACAGGCCCCTGAACGGCTCGGCGAGATCGACATGGCCGGTCTCGCGCATGGCGCGGGTGAAGAAGCGCGAATAGAGCAAATGCAGGATCGCGTGCTCGATGCCGCCAATATACTGGTCGACCGGCAGCCATTCAGTCGCGGCCTTGGGATCGGTCGGATCGATTGCCCAGGGCGCGGTGAAGCGCGCGAAATACCACGAAGAATCGACAAATGTGTCCATCGTGTCGGTTTCGCGCCGCGCGTCCTTGCCGCAGCGAGGGCATTTGACGTGCCGCCATGTCGGATGGCGATCGAGCGGATTGCCCGGCCGGTCGAACTCGATATCGTCCGGCAGCCTGACCGGCAGGTCGGCTTTCGGCACCGGCACCACGCCGCAATCCTCGCAATGGATCATCGGGATCGGGCAGCCCCAATAGCGCTGGCGCGAAATGCCCCAGTCGCGCAGGCGGAAGTTCACCTTGCGCTCGGCCATCGGCCGGTTGCCGATGGTCTTCTGTTCGAGCAGCTTCGCCACCTCGTCGAATGCCTGATCCGGCTTCATGCCGTCGAGGAAGCGCGAATTGATCATCACGCCGTCGCCGACATAGGCCTCGTCGATGATCTGGAAGCTTCCTTGATTCTCGCCTTCCGGCATCACCACCGGAATGACCGGCAGGCCGTATTTGTTGGCGAAGTCGAGGTCGCGCTGGTCACCGGATGGGCAGCCGAAAATGGCACCGGTGCCGTAGTCCATCAGCACGAAATTGGCGACGTAGACGGGCAGCGTCCACTTCTCGTCGAACGGATGAACGACGCGGATGCCGGTATCGAAACCCTTCTTCTCGGCCGTCTCCAATGCCGCCACCGAGGTGCCCATATGGCGGACTTCGTCGATGAACTTTGCCAGCGCCGGATTGTCTTCGGCGGCCTTTTTGGCCAGCGGATGGTCGGCCGCAATCGCCATGAAGGAGGCGCCGAAGATGGTGTCGGGCCTGGTCGTATAGACTTCGAGCTCACGCTCGCCGGCGACTGGCTTGGCCAGCGGCCAGCGGATCAGCAGGCCTTCCGAACGGCCGATCCAGTTCGCCTGCATCAGCTTCACTTTTTCCGGCCAGTCGTCGAGTTGATCGAGCGAATCCAGCAGATCCTGCGCGTAGTCGGAGATCTTGAAAAACCACTGCGTCAGCTCGCGCTGTTCCACCAGCGCGCCCGAGCGCCAGCCGCGACCGTCGATGACCTGCTCGTTGGCAAGCACCGTCATGTCCTCCGGATCCCAGTTGACCTTGGAGGATTTTCGCGTCACCAGCCCCTTCTCGACGAAATCGAGGAACAGCATCTGCTGGCGGTGGTAATAGTCGACATCGCAGGTGGCGAATTCTCGCGCCCAATCGAGCGACAGGCCCATGACCTTGAGCTGCTCGCGCATGGCGGCAATGTTCTGATAGGTCCAGTCCTTGGGGTGGACCTTGTTCTGCATCGCCGCGTTTTCGGCTGGCATGCCAAAGGCGTCCCAGCCCATCGGGTGCAGCACGTTGAAACCCTTGGCCCGCTTGTAACGTGCCACCACGTCGCCCATCGTATAGTTCCGGGTATGGCCGATATGGATGCGCCCCGACGGATAGGGGAACATCTCCAGCACGTAGTATTTCGGGCGCGGGTCGTCGTTGTCGGCTTCGAACAGCTTCTTGGCGTCCCAGGCCTTCTGCCATTTGGGCTCTGACGCGCGCGGATTGTATCGTTCGGTTGCCATCGGGTGTTTTTCACTTAAAAGCATGCACGAGCCGCCGGACAATGCCCGTGCGGCTCAAAATGTCGTCGCGGTGTTCACCATGGATTACCGGACCCGTCAACTGCGGCGATCCGGCGAAAAGCCAAACACAGGCAGGATATAGGCATGGCGAGCGCCGTCGAACAGCTTTTCACCATCAAGGCAAGGATCGCTGCCGCCGAGCGCGAGGCCGGACGCGACGCCGGAGCTGTGGCACTGGTCGCGGTCTCGAAGACCTTCGATGCCACCGATATCCGCCCGGTTATCGAGGCCGGCCAGCGCGTCTTCGGCGAAAACCGCGTCCAGGAAGCACAAGCCAAATGGCCGGCCCTGAGGGCGGTGTTTCCCGACATCGAGCTACATCTGATCGGTCCGCTGCAATCGAACAAGGCAAAGGAAGCGGTCGCGCTGTTCGACGTCATCGAAACCGTCGACCGGGAAAAGATCGCCGCCGAACTCGCCAAGGAAATCGCCAGGCAGGGCCGGTCACCAAGGCTCTATGTCCAGGTCAACACCGGCTCCGAGCCGCAAAAGGCCGGCATAGAGCCGCGCGAGGCCGTCGCGTTCGTCGCCCGCTGCCGCGATGTCCATGGTCTCTCCGTCGAGGGCCTGATGTGCATCCCACCGGCCGACGAGAACCCCGGCCCACATTTCGCGCTGCTGGAGAAGCTCAGCACCGAGGCCGGCGTCGACAAGCTCTCGATGGGCATGTCCGGCGACTACGAGACCGCGATCGCCTTCGGCGCGACCAGTGTCAGGGTTGGATCGGCGATTTTCGGCGCCAGATGAGGCGCAGCCGGCCTTAGGCCACAGACCGACATTGACTAAGCCAGCGTATAGAAACGGAACGTTTCGTTCCTATATGGGTCGAGTTATTCTCAACCCGTCTGGAGCCACCATGCGTTACAATCAACTTGGAAATACCGGGATGTTCGTCTCCGAACTTTGCCTCGGCACGATGACGTTCGGCGCCGCTGGCGAGAATGCCCAATGGGGCCTGATCGCCAGCCTCGACCAGAAGGGCGTCGACGAGATCGTCGCCCGCTCGCTCGCCGCCGGCGTCAATTTCTTCGACACGGCGGATGTCTATTCCTTCGGCGCCTCGGAACGGCTTCTCGGCCAGTCGCTCAGGAACCTTGGCGTCAACCGACAGGACGTGATCATCGCCACCAAGGTTCATGGCGCCATGGGCGGCGGCCCGAACCAGCGCGGTTCCTCGCGCGGCCACATCATGGATTCGGTCGAGAGCAGCCTCGAGCGGCTACAGTTCGATCAAATAGATCTCTACCAACTGCACGGCACCGACACAGTGACGCCGATAGACGAGACACTGCGGGCGCTCGACGACCTGGTTGCCGCCGGCAAGGTCCGCTATGTCGGCGTCTCGAACTGGCAGGCCTGGCGCATTGCCAAGGCGCTGGGTATTGCCGAGCGCAAAGGCTTTGCCCGCTTCGAGACCGTCCAGTCGTATTACTCGATTGCCGGCCGCGATCTCGAGCGCGAAATCGTGCCGCTGCTCAACGAGGAGAAGCTCGGGCTGATGGTCTGGTCGCCGATGGCTGGCGGCTTGCTCTCCGGCAAATACGGACCGGGTGCTCCTGGCAATGGCGAGGGCCGCCGCGCCAGCTTCAATTTCCCGCCGGTCAACGAGGACCGTGCCTGGGCAGCAGTCGCCGTAATGCGCGAGATCGCCGCCAAGCACGGTGTCAGCGTCGCCACGGTGGCGCTCGGCTATGTCCTGGCCAAGCCATTCGTGATGAGCGTCATTGTCGGCGCCAGCCGCATGGAGCAGCTGGAACAGAACCTTGCGGCCACCGAGTTGCAGCTCGATGCCGATGACCTTGTTCGGCTCGACGAAGTCAGTGCCCTGCCCGCCGAATACCCCGGCTGGATGCTGGAGCGCCAGGCGGCCGGTCGGCGTCCGGCGCCCTTTGTGCCGAAAAAGTAGTTAATCTTACCTTCGATTTGATGCTTCGGGAGCCGGCAGGCTCCCGATCGTTTTGGGCTCAGGTCAGCCGGACAGTCTCGACCAAAAAGTCCAAAAAGGCCCGCACCCGCGCCGGCAGATGCTTGCCTTGGCCGACATAGACGGCGTGGGTGAGTTCCTCGTCGCCGGGGTTGAACTCTTCCAGCAGCGGCAGAAGCCGGCCGGCGGCAATGTCGGCCTCCACGTGCCAACGTGCCAGCCGGGCGATGCCCGCCCCAGAGAGCGCCATCAGCCGCATCGCCTCGCCGTCGCTGACCAGCGTATTTCCGATGATCGACAGGGTGATCGGCTTGCCGGCCGCGTCGATAAAAGGCCAGCCCTCGAGGTGGCGTACGAAACGGAAGCCCATCCGGTTGTGACGATCGAGATCGGCGGGCGTCTTGGGCGTGCCACGCGCTTCGAGATACGACGGCGCCGCGACGACGATCACCCGGCTCTGCCCGAGCTTGCGCGCCACCAGCCGTGATTCGCCGAGCGGCCCGGCGCGGATGGCGACGTCAGCGCGCTCCTCCATCAGGTCGATGACATCGTCGGTCAACACCAGATCGACCGAGATTTCGGGGTAGCGCTCTAGGAAACGCGGCAAAAGCGGGATCAGCCGATGCTGCCCGAAAGGCACGTAGCTGCTGATCCGCAGCCGGCCACGCGGCGCGGCACCCGCCGCTGCCTCGCGCTCGGCCGCCGCCATGTCGGCCAGGATGCGCACGCCGCTGTCGAAGAACGCCGCCCCCTCCGGCGTCAGTTGCAGCTTGCGCGTCGAACGGCTGACCAGCCGCGCGCCAAGCCGTGCCTCCAGCCGCGCGATCAGCTTGCTCACCGCCGACGGCGTCATTCGCAACGCACGGGCAGCGGCCGAAAAGCTGCCCGCCTCGACGACGCGGACGAACACTTCGATCTCGCCGGAGCGATTGATGTCGGGCCTGGCCATTGGTGAATCTATTTCACAGACGATGTGCCCGCTGCAAGGCTGGTTCACAGCACATCGCGGCACGATCTTCCGGATTGGGGCGCGGGAGGACACGGCGCCCGTCGTCAAAACCGGTCGTCATCGAAGTGGGAACCGCCATGCCCCTTGCTCTTTACGCTCTTGCCGCCGGTGCCTTTGGCATCGGCGTCACCGAATTCGTTATCATGGGCCTGCTGCTCGACGTCAGCACCGATCTCGGCGTCTCGATCTCAGCTGCGGGCCAGCTGATTTCCGGCTATGCGCTCGGCGTTGTCATCGGCGCGCCGCTGCTGACGATCGCAACCGGCCGCTGGCCGCGCAAAACCGTGCTTCTGGCGCTGATGGCAATCTTCACGCTGGGCAACCTCGCTTGTGCGCTTGCCCCAGACTACTGGACGCTGATGGGTGCGCGCGTGCTGGCCGCCTTCGCCCACGGCACCTTCTTCGGCGTCGGCTCGGTCGTGGCGACCGGACTGGTGGCGCCCAACAAGAAAGCCTCGGCGATCGCCCTGATGTTCACCGGCCTGACCATCGCCAACATCCTCGGCGTGCCCTTCGGCACATGGCTCGGTCAGGCCTTCGGCTGGCGCGCGACCTTCTGGGCGGTGACCCTGGTCGGTATCGCCGCCTTCGCCATCATTCTCCTGCTGGTACCGCGCAGCCAGACAGCGCCTGAGAAGAGCAATTTACGCGCCGATCTCGCCGTGCTCGGCCGCACGCCTGTCCTGCTTGGCTTTGCCACCACCGTGCTTGGCTATGCCGGCGTCTTTGCCGTCTTCACCTACATCGCCCCGTTGCTGACCGAGATCACCGGTTTTGACGAAGCAGCGGTGTCGCCGATCCTGCTGGTCTTCGGCGGCGGCCTCATCGCCGGCAACCTCGCCGGTGGCAAGTTCGCCGACCGCTGGTTGGTACCGTCCGTTCTCGGGAGTCTCGTCGTGCTGGCGCTGGTGCTCGGCACCATGACCTTCGCCCTGCACAGCCAGGTCATGGCCGTTATCTATGTCGGCCTGCTCGGCGCCGCCGCCTTCGCCACCGTGGCGCCGCTGCAGATGTGGGTACTGGAAAAGGCACAAGGCGCCGGCCAGAGCCTAGCTTCGTCCTTCAACATCGCCGCCTTCAACCTCGGCAATGCGGCCGGCGCCTGGCTCGGCGGCGTGGGCATCGCCCATGGTCCCGGCCTCGGTGCCGTCACTTGGGTCGCGGCCCTGTTACCGCTTTCAGCGCTCGCCGTGGCGGCGTTTGCGCTGCGCCTCGACCGAGATCCCGTCCTCGCCACACCGGAAATCGTGCGGTCATAGAACGGCAAACCTCAACCGATCTTTGAAGCAGCCATCCTTCCACAAGGAGCAAACCCATGGATTATCGAAATCTTGGCGCATCAGGCCTGAAGGTCCCGGCGCTCTCGTTCGGCGCTGGAACCTTCGGCGGTTCAGGCCCGCTGTTCGGCGCCTGGGGCAACAGCGATGCGACCGAAGCACGGCGGCTTGTCGACATCTGCCTTGAGGCCGGCGTCAACCTGTTCGACACCGCCGATGTCTATTCGAATGGCGCTTCCGAACAAGTGCTCGGCGCTGCCATCAAGGGCCGCCGCGACGCCGTGCTGATCTCGACCAAGACCTCGCTGCCGATGGGCGACGGTCCCAACGATGCCGGCTCGTCACGTTCACGCCTGATCAAGGCAGTCGAAGACGCGCTGAGGCGTCTTGACACCGACTACATCGACCTGCTGCAACTGCACGCTTTCGACGCCACAACACCGATCGAGGAGGTGCTGTCGACGCTGGACAGTCTCGTGCGCGCCGGCAAGCTGCGTTATGTCGGCGTCTCCAATTTTTCCGGCTGGCAAGTGATGAAGTCGCTCGGCCTGGCGGATAGACATGGCTATCCCCGATACGTCGCCCATCAGGTCTATTACTCGCTGGTCGGACGCGACTATGAATGGGAGTTGATGCCGCTCGGCCTCGACCAGGGTGTCGGTGCGCTGGTGTGGAGCCCGCTCGGCTGGGGCCGCCTAACCGGCAAAATCCGCCGTGGCCAGAAGCTGCCTGAGAAAAGCCGGCTGCACGACACCGCAAGCTTCGGACCGCCCGTCGAGGATGAGCATCTCTATCGGGTGATCGACGCGCTTGATGTTGTCGCCGAGGAAACCGGCAAGACCATACCGCAGATCGCCATCAATTGGCTGCTGCAGCGGCCGACCGTCGCCTCCGTCATCATCGGCGCGCGCAACGAGGAGCAGTTGCGCCAGAATCTCGGCGCCGTCGGCTGGTCCTTGACAGCCGGGCAGATGAAGAAGCTCGACACGGCAAGTGAGGTCACCGCACCCTACCCGTATTTTCCCTACCGCCGGCAGGAGGGGTTTGCCCGGCTGAGCCCGCCTGCAGTCTGACGCTCCAAAAGCTGGGGCGGCGGCTCCCAGCTTGCCGCCCGCCCGGCTAATGCAGCACGAACTCGCCGTCGACCTTGCGCCATTCGTTCGGCGCGATCAGCTTCTGGTGCGTGTAGCTGACCGAATGCAGCGGGCCTTCGAGCTTGGCCTGCCAGAACTCGATGAAGCGGATCAGCACCGGAAATTTCGGGGCGATGTCGTAATCCTGCCAGATGAAGCTCTGCAGCAGATGCGGATGATCGGGAAAGTGATAAAGAATCTTGGCCGTGGTCAAGCCATAGCCCTTGAGCATCAGGTCCATTTCGGAATGGTCGCGCATTGCGGTCCCCTGGTTGATTCTCCTTCCTCCCAGCCTGAAATTGTGCACCCCATTTGCTTAATCGTCTATTGATATTTCTGCGATCGAATCAGATTCCTCCCGCAAAAACATGTGCTTAGCAGCCGTCTCGCGAGAGTGCTGACACCGCCCCGATACCGCCCCTGCGGCATCCCGCCGCGCGAATCCAACGTCTAATGTTGCCGTCGCGGCCGAACTGTTAATAATGCGCGCGAATTCGCGGCCGCATCGCTGCGATCCTGCCGGCAGTCAAGCCGGCGGTTTGGTTTTGGGGAGGAAGGCGAAGAATGTCCGATGTACATGTCCATCGCGTCCAGCCGGCGTGGAAGAAGAACGCGCTGATTGACAATGACACCTACCTGAAATGGTACGCCGACAGCGTCAAGAGCCCGGACAGGTTCTGGGGCAAGCACGGCAAGCGCATCGACTGGTTCAAGCCGTACAGCAAGGTCAAGAACACGTCCTTCGACGGCAAGGTCTCGATCAAATGGTTCGAGGATGGCCAGACCAACGTTTCCTGGAACTGCATCGACCGGCATCTGAAGAAGCGCGGCGAACAGACCGCCATCATCTGGGAAGGCGACAATCCCTACGACGACAGGAAGATCACCTATAACGAGCTTCACGCACATGTCTGCCGCCTCGCCAATGTGATGAAGAAGCACGGCGTCAAGAAGGGCGACCGCGTCACCATCTACATGCCGATGATCCCGGAGGCCGCTTATGCGATGCTCGCCTGCACGCGCATCGGCGCCATCCATTCTGTCGTCTTTGGTGGCTTTTCGCCGGACGCGCTGGCCGGACGCATCGATGACTGCAAGTCGACCTTCGTCATCACTGCCGACGAAGGCCTGCGCGGCGGCAAGCCGATTCCGCTGAAGGACAACACCGACAAGGCGATCGAGATCGCAGCCAAGGCCGGAACGAAAGTCGAAAGGGTCTTGGTAGTACGCCGCACCGGCGGCAAGACCGGCTGGGCCGCCGGGCGCGACGTCTGGTACCATGACGAGGTCGCGACGGTTAAGGCCGAATGCAAGCCCGAGAAGATGAACGCCGAGGACCCGCTCTTCATCCTCTACACATCCGGCTCGACCGGCAAGCCGAAGGGCGTGCTGCACACCACGGCCGGCTATCTCGTCTATGTCTCGATGACCCACCAATATGTCTTCGACTATCATGACGGCGATATCTACTGGTGCACCGCCGATGTCGGCTGGGTCACCGGCCACAGCTATATCGTCTACGGGCCGCTCGCCAACGGCGCCACCACGCTGATGTTCGAAGGCGTGCCGAACTACCCGTCGCAGTCGCGTTTCTGGGACGTGATCGACAAGCACAAGGTCAATATCTTCTACACCGCACCGACGGCGCTGCGCGCGCTGATGGGCGCCGGCGATGCCCATGTCACCAAAACGTCGCGCAAGTCGCTGCGCGTGCTCGGCACCGTCGGCGAGCCGATCAATCCGGAGGCCTGGGAGTGGTATTTCAACGTCGTCGGCAACGGCAAGGTGCCGATCGTCGACACCTGGTGGCAGACCGAGACCGGCGGCATCATGATCACGCCGGTTCCGGGCGCCACCCACCTCAAGGCGGGTTCGGCGACGCGGCCCTTCTTTGGCGTCAAGCCGCAGCTGGTCGATGCCGACGGCAAGGTGCTGGAAGGCGAAGCCAGCGGCAATCTTTGTATTGCCGACTCATGGCCGGGCCAGATGCGCACCGTCTATGGCGATCACGACCGCTTCGTGCAGACCTATTTCTCGACCTACAGGGGCAGGTACTTCACCGGCGACGGCTGCCGCCGCGATGCTGACGGCTACTACTGGATCACCGGCCGCGTCGACGACGTCATCAACGTCTCCGGCCACCGCATGGGCACCGCCGAGGTCGAATCGGCGCTGGTTTCGCATGAGAAGGTCTCGGAGGCCGCCGTCGTCGGCTACCCGCACGATATCAAGGGCCAGGGCATTTACTGCTATGTCACGCTGATGGCCGGCGAGACGCCAAGCGAGGAACTGCGCCAGGAGCTCGTCGCCCATGTCCGCAAGGAGATCGGCGCCATCGCTTCGCCTGACAAGATCCAGTTCGCGCCCGGCCTGCCGAAGACCCGTTCCGGCAAGATCATGCGGCGCATCCTGCGCAAGATCGCCGAGGACGATTTTGCCACGCTCGGCGACACCTCGACGCTGGCCGATCCGGCGGTCGTCGACGACCTGATCGCCAACCGGCAGAACAAGAGGGCCTGAGATGCCTGCCTCGACGGAGATCGGCACTGTCAGCGAGCTCTGGCGCTATCCGGCGAGTTCGCTCGCCGGCGAACGCCAGGACGTGATCTCCGTCGGCCTTGAAACCATCGACGGCGATCGCCTGTTCGGCCTTGTCGACGCCTCTGACGGTGAGATCGCGCGGCCTGACCGCGAGGCGAAATGGCACAAAGTGCCGCTCATTCGGACCCGGTTGTCGCGAGCCCGCCAACTCGAGATTGCTACACCGCAGGGCGATTGGCTGCCAGCGCCCGGAGCCGAATGTGACCGAGCCGTTTCCGCCTTTCTCGGCTTCGCGGCCTCGATCCGGCCGTTTCGCCAGAAAGATGCGCCGGACTACGCCGGCCTTCTGACCGCCGAGAGTTACCGCAAGGCGCCCATCCACCTCCTGACCACCGCTTCGCTGGCGCGCCTGAAGGCGTTGCATCCGGAAGGCGCCGCCGACCCGCGCCGCTTCCGCCCCAACATCGTCGTCGATATGCCGGAGGTCGAGGGGTCGTTCCCCGAGACGGAATGGATCGGGCGCAAGCTGGCAATCGGCGACCTGCTCCTGACCATCTCCGAGCCGTGCCGCCGCTGCGGCTTCACCATCATTGGCCAGGACGGGTTCGACCACGACCCGGCAATCCTGCGCAGCCTGGTCCGCCACAACGCCCATACTCTCGGTGTCTACTGCACCGTCGATCGATCGGCTCGCGTCGAGATCGGCGCCACGATACGCCTTCTGTAGTTATCGATATAAATCTGCCCGCGTCGGCGGCAGCCCGCTCGGCCCACGCGCGCGCCTTGTGGCGACGGTCTGGAAAATCTGCGCCGAGGCGCGTTCGAAGGTAATCGAGCAGCCAGTGAGATAAAGCAGCCAGAGCCGCGCCTTGGCTTCGCCGACCTCGGCGATGGCTTCGTCGAAGCGTGCGTGGAGGCGCTCTGCCCACAGCCTGC
The DNA here is from genome assembly GCF_040321655.1 of Mesorhizobium sp. M0306. Lineage (NCBI taxonomy): Bacteria > Pseudomonadati > Pseudomonadota > Alphaproteobacteria > Hyphomicrobiales > Phyllobacteriaceae > Mesorhizobium > Mesorhizobium sp. M0306. The sequence continues at coordinate 22,212 of NZ_JAMYRY010000011.1, forward strand.
AGGTGCGCGCATAGTGCTCGCGCAAGTTTTCGACGTCGTAGACGAGGAAGCCGTGCGCCTCGAGATTGCCGAGCGTCATGCCGATCGTATCGAGTTCGCCGCCCGGAAAAATGTATTTGATCAGCGCCTTGAATTCCGGTCCCTTGCGCAGCGTCTTCTTCATGTTGCCCTTGTCGCGCCGGGTGATGGCGTGGTGCAGATAGATGCCGCCGGGCTTGAGCAGGCGATGGATCCTCGAGAAATAGGCCGCATGGTTGGCAAGCCCCAGATGCTCGAACATGCCGATCGACGAGATCTTGTCGAAGGAGCCGGACAGCTCGGCATAGGACTTGATCTCGATGGTGATGCGGTCCTCCAGCCCCTCGGCGCGGATGCGTTCGCGGGCGAGCTCGGTCTGTGCCTCCGACAGCGAAACGCCGTGGCCGACGACGCCATAATTCTTCACCGCGTGGATGAGCATCGCTCCCCAGCCGCAGCCGATGTCGAGCAATCTGTCGCCGGGCTTCAGCCGAAGCTTGCGGCAGATATGGTCGAGCTTGTCTCTCTGGGCCTGATCGATATCGTTGGCGAAGTCCTTGAAGTAGCCGCAGCTATAGACCATGCGCTCGTCGAGGAAGAGCCGGTAGAATGCGTTGGAAATGTCGTAGTGATGCTGGATCGCCTCCTTGCTCGAACCGCTGACGTAAGGATTGCGGCCGGAAAGATCGGTTCGCGCGGTCATCTGTTTTCGCGAAAACAGCACCGCCGGCAGGTCGCGCAGGATCGCCAGCTTCGGCAATGTCTTGAGCTTCGTCCTGAGCTTGCCGTGCGTGGGCAAGGCGTAGAAATCGAACAGCGATCCGTCTTCGACGTCGACCGCCTTGGCAATCCACATCTCGATCAGCGTCGATAAAGAGGGCCGACGTACGATCTGCCAGACGATGTCCTGGTCGTTGATAGTGAGCACCGGGCCGGTAGCCGGGCCGATCCGCTCGCCTGTCCACAGCCTCACCGCGAAACCCGGCTTCAGCGTTTCGATGACCGTCCGAACAATCCGGGCCGCTCTCTCGGCTGCCTCCATCCCCGTCCTCCCTTACCCGGCAAAATAGTGGCCCGGAACAATAGCGGCTCGATCTTGCCTGCCCGATCGGCCGGCCGCAAGCCGCCTGGGTGCGCAAGCACGCTTGTTCAGGATTTTCGAGTGCCGCGCCTTGCCATTTGCCGGGTGACACCCCATCATGAGGCAGTGTTCAACAAATCGAAAGGAGGTGATCCGATGTCGAGTGATTTCGTTTTCCAGAACGTGGCCTCAGCGGATCGCACTTTCGGGAAGCAGTCTTCCCGTTAAGGCGCGAGATGCGCGGCTGGCGACCAATGTCGCCGCCAGGAGCCGCGCCATGGACGGAAACACGGAAGGCCGCCGGCTTCGCGAGAAGCGGCGGCCTTTTCCTTTTTGGGCTGTTGTCCCCTATTTGGTTACGGTCAACATCTCGACGTTGCGCGCTATATCCTGGAAAGCCTGGTTGAGTTCCGTTCCATTGGCCGCCTGATAAAAGTGCTTGATCTTGGCGGTGTCCGGGCTCGCGCAATCCTGGAGCGTCGCCTTGGCATTCGTTTCGTTTAGGTCAAACCCGATGGTGAATATCTCGATGCCCTTGTTGCGCATCGCAGCGCAGAGTGTCTTGGCGGCCGTGCGGGTCGGCTCCTTGCCGGCGTCATTGTAAACGTCGCTGACGGTGCTCGCATCGAAGTAGGACAGGTTGAATTCGCCATCGGTCATCAGGATCGCGATCTTGGCAACCTTCTTTGGATCCATCTTGGCCGGCCGTTCCGAGGCTTTCATCACACTGCCCCAGTTTTCCGAAAGCATGTACCAGCTCCACTGCACGCCGATATGGCCCGCGGTGCCACCCGATGCGACAAAGGTCTTGATGACGTTCTTGAGCGCCGTGGCGTCCGCCGTCAGCGGTTTCAACGCGGCGGCAGGGCAGGCAGCCGTGCCGGTCTGCCAGGCGAAGGATGACAGCAGGTAGTCGCGATTGACCATGCTGGCGTCGGGGCCCGCATCCGAATACTGATAGGTCCCTTTGCGCTCGGTGGCACAATTGTCCGGACGTACAAAGCCGGAGACATACTGTACGGCGCCATTGCCGGGCGCCTGCTTGCGCTGGCTGGTGGAGGTTTCGACATAGACGCTGCTGGCGGCAAGCGCGCCGGCATTCACCGAATTCGCGTAGGGCACGATGGAGACGCGCACTCGCGGGTTGGCAGGGTCCTGGCCGCCCAGAAAGCTGTCGACAGCATTCGCCGCAGCCGCCCGCAGATCGATGATTTTCTGGCCGGCCATCGACCCGGTCACGTCCAGCATCATCGCGACTTCGATCTGCTTGTCCGAGTAGAGCGCCGTCGTCGATGCTGGAACGCGCTGCATGCCACCCGTGCTGAAAAGCGGGAAATAGTAGTTGACGTTGACATGGGCGTCCGCCTGGACAGTCTTGGCTGTCCTGTCGACAACCAGATTGTCGAGAACGATCTGGTTGTCCTGGAGGATACCCGCCGTGCTGTTGGCATCGAAAAAGGCCTGCACCGATTTGCTGGCGTCGGCCTCGCTAATAACGCCGGTTGTCAGGTCGCGGGCCGTCGAGGTGACCGCTGCATCGACGACGCCTTGCAGGCTCGATTTTACATTGTAGAGTTGGGATACGTTGACGGCAAAGCCGACACTCAGTGCCAGCACTGAGCCGATTATCCCAAACAGGACCGCGAAATTTCCGCTGCGATCCCCGGCAAAGCCGCCGATCGTCTGAACAAGACCCCCGAAACGCCGCATTCCTTCCGCCTCCATTCGCTACAGCCTGCAGCTGTCCGAACGTGCATTGCAGGAATCCGGCCGGATCGCGCCGCCGGGCGCGGGAAAGCGAGCGGCTCCCGCCCAGGCATTGTTTCCAAACGGTTTCGAGCGGCGGCAAGGTAAACAGCGGGTAAACGAAAGCCGCGTCGGCGCGGCTTTGTTGACAAAGCGCTTACCAAGATCAGGCGCGCAATTCAGGACGACTGGACTGCGTCCCAATCCGGTACAGACGAGATGTATCGAACCGGTTCAGCACGACCGCGGTGGCGGGAAATGGAAACACGGACTGTGAATGTGTCCTGAAAGACTAGGCCAGCATCCGTGCGCTGACGGTCTTGTCGACGCCACGATAAGGCGGCTTGAACAGATTGCCTTCCTGCCCGTGCGTCCAGACCTTGAACAGGCTGAGCCGATGCGGGCCGAAACTGTGCAGCAGCGGCACGTCGGTGGCGTCGCGGCCGCGGGCGATGACGACGCGGCCGATCCTCGGCACATTGTGGCGAGGATCGAAAGTGTACCATCTGCCGTCGAGGAACACTTCCACCCACGCCGAGAAATCCATTGGCGCCGGATCGGCGGGCACGCCGATATCGCCGAGGTAGCCGTTCACGTAACGGGCCGGGATGTTCATGCAGCGGCAGAGCGTGATCGCCAGATGGGCAAAATCGCGGCAGACGCCGACGCGTTCCTCATGCGCCTGCGCCGCCGTGCGGGTCGAGCGCGCATAGCCGTAGCCGAACGACAGCCGGTTGTGGACATAGTCGACGATCGCCTGCACCCGCGCCCAGCCCGGCGGACGCTGGCCGAAAAGTTGCCACGCCAGATCACCGAGATGATCGGTCTCGCAGTAACGGCTGCCGAGCAGATAGCCGAGCACCTCGTCCGGCAATTCGGCGACCGGGACTTCCCTGGCCAGCGTTTTGACTTCGTCCGGCTCGCCGCTGTCCTCGACCACCGCGTCATAGAGGATGCGAAAGCTTCCGGCCGGCGCCGTGAAGCGGCGGCAGCTATTGCCGAAAAGATCGTGGTAGACCCTGGTCGGGACCGACGGCGACGTCAGCACGCGCGTCTGCCGCTTGATGTCGGCCTGGCGATCCCTGTGGATATCGAGCAGCGAAACGACCGGCGTGGCTGCAGGGCATTCAATGGCAATTTCATAGCCGAGCCTGATCAGCATCGCCGTCCCCCTACGATCGTCATGGAAGATAGTACTGGTCAACGCAGGAGAGTGTGCGGCGGTTCCTTGCGAACGTCGAAAACGACGCCCTCGCGGCTTCCCATACGGACGCGGCAACGTTACGGTCGATCGACACGCGTCTTTCGAAATAATCCCTCCAAGATGACCCCGGAAAACCGATGTTTGCAGGCAGAAAATTCGCGGCCTTCCTGTTCGATATGGACGGCACGATTCTCAATTCGATTGCCGCGGCGGAAAGGGTCTGGGCAGCTTGGGCGCATCGGCAAGGTCTTGACGTCGCTGCATTCCTGCCGACCATCCACGGCGTGCGGGCGATCGAGACCATCGGCCGGCTGGCGCTCCCAGGCGTCGATCCTGCCCGCGAAGCCGATTCGCTTCTGCAGGCCGAGGCGGCCGATGTCGAGGGCATTCGCCCGATTGCGGGCGCCGCGGCCTTCCTGGCGTCGCTGCCGCCCGGAAGCTGGGCGATCGCGACCTCGGCACCGCGCGAGCTCGCCCTGCTGCGCCTGCAGGCCGCCGGTATTCCGGCTCCCGCCGTGATCGTCGCGGCGGAGGACGTCTCCCGCGGCAAGCCGGCACCCGACTGCTTCCGGCTGGCGGCCGAACGGCTCGGCGTCGATGTTGGCGACTGCCTCGTCTTCGAGGACGCGCCGGCCGGCATAGCGGCTGCCGAAGCCGCGGGCGCCGCAATCGTGGTGATCAGCGCCACGCACCGGCATCCGTTGGAGACGCCGCATGCCACCATCGCCGGCTATGACGCGATCGGCATCGCCGTCGATTCCAGCGGCTGGATTGCCATCGAAGTGGAGCGGGCCGCGCAGCCTGCGTAGTTTGGCACCCTGCTTGGGCTAAAAGTCGCTGGTCAGACCCTTGACCTCCCAGTCGCCATAGCGGCCAGGCTCCTTGCCGCCGCGCCCGCCGATCTCTCTCGGTTGTGCGGCTTCCTTCTCGCGATATTTCTCCCGCCGGGCCTCGGCCTCAGCCAAGGCACGCCGTGCTGCTGGCGTCACCGGCTGTTGCGGCTCGCCGTTAGCATTTGTTGTGCTGGTTTCGTCGATCATGCGATCTTCCGCTAGATTGAAACAGGCCCCCGATTGAAACGGGAACCGCTGTTTCCCATCATATAGCGATGGGCCCACAAGGATCGACCCCCTTTGTTGGGCCAGAACGGAGCAGACGATGAACACCCTTCGCACCGCCATGCTTTTGGCCGCAATGACGGCCCTGTTCATGGGCGTCGGCTATCTGGTCGGCGGATCCGGCGGCATGATGATTGCCTTGCTGATCGCCGCCGGCACCAATTTGTTCAGCTATTGGAACGCCGACAAGATGGTGCTGTCGATGCACCGTGCGATCGAGGTCGACGAACGCAACGCGCCTGAATATTACGCCATCGTGAAGGGTCTGGCGCAACGTGCGGGCCTGCCAATGCCGAGAACCTATCTCATCGACAATCCGCAGCCCAATGCCTTCGCCACCGGCCGAAATCCGCAAAATGCCGCTGTCGCCGCCAGCACCGGCCTGCTCGAGCAGCTCTCGCATGAAGAAGTCGCGGCGGTGATGGCGCACGAGCTCGCCCATGTGCAGCACCGCGATACGCTGACCATGACGATCGTCGCCACCTTTGCCGGCGCAATTTCGATGCTCGGCAATTTCGCCTTCTTTTTCGGCGGTAACCGCGACAACAACAATTCCTTTGGCATCGTCGGCGTGCTGGTGGCGATGATCGTCGCGCCCCTTGCCGCCATGATCGTGCAGATGGCGGTGAGCCGCACCCGCGAATACGAGGCCGATCGGCGCGGTGCCGAAATCTGTGGACACCCGCTGTGGCTCGCCTCGGCACTTGACAAGATCGCGCGGGGCGCCGAACGCATCCGCAACCCGGATGCCGAGCGCAATCCGGCAACCGCCCATCTCTTCATCATCAATCCTCTTTCCGGCGAGCGTATGGACAGTTTGTTTTCCACTCACCCGAGCACAGAAAACCGCATCGCCGCCTTGCAGAGGATGGCGAGCGAAATGGCCGGCGCACCCGAAGCGGCCGCGACGCCAAAGCCGGCGCCGGAAGGGACCGGGCAGCAGCCGTCGGGTCCGTGGGACAGGGCCGCCCAGCCCGAGAGGCCGGCTGAGCCGGCCAAGCCGAGACCCAATCCCTGGGGACGCAATCCGACCGGACCCAAAGGTCCGTGGTCGTGAGCTTAGCGAAGCGCCGGCACGGAATTTCAGGCGATCGTGAACACAATTCGGGCGGCGAGGCTGTTGCCGGCCTCGCCGCGCGCAAGGCAGCCGCGCGCCTGCTTGCCGCCGTCATTGACGCGAAAACGCCACTCGACGGGCTGACCGACCAAGAGAACGGCCATCCGCAGTACAAGGCGCTCGACCTGCGCGACCGCGCCTTGGTGCGCGCCATTCTGGTCACCGCCCTGCGCTACCGCATGACCATATCAGGCCTTTTGGCCCGCCGCCTGGAAAAGCCGCTGCCGCCCAACGCCACGGCGCTTTCGCACATCTTGCATGTGGCGGCGGCGCAGATCCTGTTCCTCGATGTTCCCGACAGCGCCGCCGTCGACCTCGCCGTGACGCACGCCAAGTCCGATCCGCGCACGGCGCGCTTTTCCGGCCTCGTCAACGGCGTGCTGCGCACGCTGGCGCGGGCCAAGCAGGACGAGCTCGCGGCCGCACTTGCCGCCACCGACGAGGCGCCAAAATGGTTTTCCGACCGTTTGAAAACGGTCTACGGCCTCGACAAGGCCAGGCAGATACTGCTCGCCCATCGCCATGAGGCGCCGGTCGATTTCTCGGTCAAGTCGGACCCGGCGCTGTGGGCCGAACGGCTCGGCGGCTTTGTCTTGTCGACCGGCACGGTGCGGGTGGAAAAGCTCAGCGCTTCCGTTACCGAACTGCCCGGTTTCGCGGAAGGCGCCTGGTGGGTTCAGGATGCGGCGGCCAGCCTGCCGGCCCGGCTGTTCGGCAACGTCAATGGTTTGCGAATCGCCGACCTCTGTGCCGCCCCCGGCGGCAAGACCGCCCAGCTGATCCTCGCCGGCGCCCACGTCACCGCGCTCGACATGTCCAAAACGCGGCTGGCACGGCTGACGCAGAACCTCGAACGGCTCGGTCTGGCCGCGGAGATCGTCCAGGCCGATCTGCTCAAATACGAGCCGAAGGACCTCTTCGACGCCGTCCTCCTCGACGCACCTTGCTCTTCGACCGGCACGGTGCGGCGGCATCCCGACGTCCCCTGGACTAAGACGGCGGCCGACGTCGAAAAACTGGCCGACCTGCAACGCCGGCTGCTTGCCCGCGCCGTCACCTTGGTCAAGCCTGGTGGACGCATCGTCTTTTCCAACTGCTCGCTCGATCCGCTCGAAGGCGAAGAGCTCTATCGCGACTTTCTCGCCGGCAATGCGGAAATCGTCGACGACCCGCTTCGGCCGGGTGAGATCGCCGGCATCGACCCGTTCCTGACCTCGCAAGGCACGTTGCGCACCACGCCTGCCGATCTGGAGCTAGGCTCGCCGGCACGTTCCGGGCTGGACGGTTTCTTCGCCGCCCGCATGCGCAGAGCCGGCTAAGGCCGATCTCGAAGCGCCATCCGGCTTCTAGGGGCGAGGAGGCATGGAAAACAGGCTGAACGGCCACGCTGCCACGGAATTCGCCTTCGCACAAGTTCTTGAATCATATAAACTTGTGCTTGGGTGAGGACGATCAGGAGGGGTTTTGGCAATCGCTGCCGGTAACACGACGCGTCTGTGGACGCTTGTCGCGAGGGAGTTCTGGCGCAAGACGCGCCGGCGTTTGCGTGCCGGGCCACTCTATCGCTGGCGCTACTCCGGCCGCACGCCGGAGCGCGTCCTGATTGCCCCGCCGGACCTGCGCCTCGCCGATCCTCAGATCGCGCTCGAGATCTATTACGGCCGCTATCCGCTTTCGGGGCATCTGGTCGAGACCGGTGGCAAATCGCCCTTCCAGATCGACGTGCCCAATCCCGGCTGGCAAAAGACGCTGCATGGCTTTCGCTGGCTGCGCCATATGCGTGCCGCGGGTACCGAACTCGCCGCCGCCAACGCGCGGGCGTTGGTTTCCGACTGGATTGCAATCCATGGCAGCCATATTTCCGGCGTCGCCTGGGAGCCCGGCACGACGGCCAAGCGTGTCATTGCCTGGCTGCAGCATTCCTCGATCGTGTTGCAGGGCGCCGAATTTCCGTTCTACCGCGCCTTCCTGAAATCGCTCGCCGTCCAGATCCGCTATCTGCGCGCCATGGCGCGCGAGATGCCGGACGGCAAGGACAGGCTGCGCGCGCGCATTGCGCTGGCCTTTGCCGCTTTGTCGCTGCCGGCGCCGGCCTCGGCGCTGCGCGGTGCCACCCGCAATCTCGCCGAGGAGCTCGACCGCCAGATCCTGCCTGACGGAGGCCATATCTCGCGCAATCCGATGACCGTGCTTGAAATCCTCGCCGACCTTCTGCCGTTGCGCCAGACATACGCCAATCAGGCCGAGACGCCGCCGGCCGCCCTGATCGGCGCCATCGACCGGATGCTGCCGGCATTGCGCTTCTTTCGCCATCAGGATGGTAGCCTTGCCCGCTTCAACGGCATGGGCGCCACCATTCACGACCGTATCGCCAGCATCCTGCATCACGACGACACCGCCGGCGCACCATTGCTGCACGCGCCGCATTCGGGTTATGAGCGCCTGTCGATGGGCGGTGTCACGGTGATCGCCGATAGCGGCCCGCCGCCGCCCGTCGACGTATCCAATGCCGCTCACGCCGGATGCCTCGCCTTCGAATTGTCGTCGGGCCGCCAGCACTATATCGTCAACGCCGGCATAGACACTTATGGCGCCGCCGAGTTCCGGCCGCTTGCCCGCGCCACCGCCGCCCACTCGACCGCCACCATCAACGACACGTCGTCGGCGCGCTTCAACCACTCCCTGCGCGTCAACGACCTGCTCGGCACGCCCTTGATCGGCGGGCCGCAGCATGTGCCTTGCAAGCGCACCGACCAGAAGGGCAGCCAAGGCTTCATCGCCCGCCATGACGGCTATGTGGCGCGCTTCGGCTTCCTGCATGAGCGCGAGCTGAAATTATCGACCGAAGGCAATGTGCTTGCCGGCAGGGACCGCTTCCTGCGTCCGGGCGGCGCTTCTATCCGCAACAATGGCCGTGATTTCGTCACGGTGCGTTTCCATGTCCATCCCGATATAAACCTGCTCCAGGATGAGCATGACCGTCTGGTGCTGGCCGCCGACCACGCCGACACCTGGGTGTTTACCTCTACCGAAGTGGCACCCGAGGTCGAGGAATCGATCTATTTCGCAGGGCTCGGCGGCCCGCGCCGCAGCCGCCAGATCGTGCTTGCGTTTAAGGCCTCGGAAATTTCCGAGGTCCACTGGCAATTGACGCGCACCATCATCGCCGGCCGTCCGGAAAAAGCTGAAGCCGGTGGCAACGGCAGGCACTGATCAAGCCTTGCGGCTTGATTTCCGGGCCTCATATGCTACGGCCCGCGGGCGCTCTCCAACCAGAACTGGAAAGGCCGCCAGCCCATGGCCGTCGCCGCCAAGAATATTCCCGCGCCCGACCTTGTACCCATCCGTCGCGCGCTGCTCTCCGTCTTCGACAAGACCGGCCTGATCGATTTCGCCAGGGCGCTGGCTTCGGCCGGCGTCGAGCTGGTCTCGACCGGCGGCACCGCAAGGGCCCTTGCCGAGGCAGGCATGGCGGTGCGCGACGTGTCCGAGCTCACCGGCTTTCCCGAGATCATGGACGGCCGCGTCAAGACGCTGCACCCGTCGGTGCACGGCGCACTGCTTGGCGTGCGCGACGATCCCGAGCACGCCGCGGCGATGCGCGACCACGGCATCGAGCCGATCGATCTCGTCGTCTCCAATCTTTATCCGTTCGAGGAGGTGCGTCGCTCCGGCGCCGACTACGCGGCGATAGTCGAGAACATCGACATCGGCGGCCCGGCGATGATCCGTGCCTCGGCCAAGAACCACGCCTATGTCGGCATCGTCACCGACCCCGACGACTATGCCTCGGTGCTCAACGCGCTGGAGATGAATTTCGGGTCGTTGTCGCTGGATTTCCGCAAGAAGCTGGCAGCCAAGGCCTTTGCCCGCACCGCCACCTACGATGCGGCGATCTCGGGATGGTTCGCCGAGGCGCTTGAGATCGAGCATCCGACATGGCGCGCCTTCGGCGGCAAGCTGCAATCGGTGATGCGCTATGGCGAAAACCCGCATCAGGGCGCCGGCTTCTATGTCAATGGCGACAGGCGGCCGGGCGTCGCCACGGCGCGCCAGCTTCAGGGCAAGCAGCTGTCCTACAATAACATCAACGACACCGACGCTGCCTTCGAGCTGGTCGGCGAGTTCGACCCGGCCCGCTCCGCCGCAATTGCCATCATCAAGCACGCCAATCCGTGCGGCGTCGCCGAAGCCGCTTCGCTGCACGCGGCCTATGCCAAGGCGCTGGCCTGCGATCCGGTCTCTGCCTTCGGCGGCATCGTCGCCATGAACCGCATCCTCGATGCCGCAACCGCCGAAGAGATCGTCAAGACCTTTACCGAAGTGATCATCGCACCGGAGGCGTCCGAAGAAGCGGTCCGCATCATTGCCGCCAAGAAGAATCTACGCCTGCTGGTCACCGGCGGCCTGCCCGACCCGCGCGCGGCGGGCCTTGGCTTGAAATCGGTTGCTGGCGGCTTGCTGGTCCAGGGCCGCGACAATGCGGTGGTGGATGACCTCGACCTGAAAGTGGTGACCAGGCGCGCTCCGACGCCGGTCGAATTGGCCGATCTGAAATTCGCCTTTCGCGTGGCAAAGCACCTCAAGTCGAACGCCATCGTCTATGCCAGGGATGGCGCCACTGTCGGCATCGGCGCCGGCCAGATGAGCCGGGTCGATTCCTCACGCATCGCCGCGCGCAAGGCGCTCGACGCGGCCGAGGCCGCCGGTCTGACGGAGCCTTTGACCAAGGGCTCGGTCGTCGCCTCGGATGCCTTTTTCCCGTTCGCGGATGGGCTTTTGTCGGCAATCGAAGCCGGCGCCACTGCCGTGATCCAGCCTGGCGGCTCGATGCGCGACGACGATGTCATCGCCGCTGCCGACGCCCACGGCATTGCCATGGTCTTCACCGGAGTGAGGCACTTCCGGCATTGAACTCCCTCCCTTCCCCCTCGTGGGGAGGGTAGGATCTTTGCGAAGCAAAGTTCGTGAGACGGGGTGGGGCAGCGCCGCCCCCACCCCGCTCCGCTTCGCGGATCTACCCTCCCACGGGGGTAAGCTCACTCCGCGGGCCGATCCGCCGGATAGGGCGTGCCGATCAGGATCGCCATGCCGGCGCCGAGGAACAGCACAATCGCCGCCATGCCGAGCCGCGCCGAGCCGCTGGCCAGGGTGATCGTGGCCACCATGAAGGGTGCGGCAAAACTCGTTGCCCGGCCGGCCAGCGCATAGATGCCGAAATAGCGGCCCGATTCGGCAGCGGTGACGCTGCGCGCCATGTAGGAGCGCGACGATGCCTGCACCGGCCCGAAGGCAAGCCCGATCAGCAGGCCGTAGAAAATGTAGGCTTTTTCCGCCGCCGTGCCGAACAATCCCCCGCCGTCCAGTCCGGGCATCACCCAGGCACCGAACAGCGTATAGCCCGGGCCGGTCGAGACGATGCCGATGGTGGCAATGCTCAGCATGACAAGCGAAATCATCACTATGGTCTTGGACCCCAGTGCTGTGTCGAGGCGTGCGGCAACCAGGCAGCCGACGATGGCAACGACGTTGAGGATGATGCCGAACAGGCCGATCTCGGTAATCGACCAATGGAACATTGCCGCCGCAAACGTTCCGCCCAGCGCCAGCAGTGCGTTGACGCCGTCCTGATAGATCATGCGGGCGACGAGAAAGCGAAAAATGCCGCTACGCTTGCGCACTTCGGCCAGCGTCGACTTCAGTTCCGATAGTCCCTCGCGCACCGCCGGCCCGATTGGAATGCCTTTGATCGCATCAGGCGTGAAGAAGAACATCGGCAGGATGAACAGGAAATACCAGGCCGCCGACAACGGTCCGGTGGCGCGCGCGTCCTCGCCTAGCCTGGGATCGAGGCCGAAGATCGGGTCGAGCCCAACGACGGTCTTGCCGGTTTCAGGCGAGCCGGCCATGACGGTAACGACGAAGATCAGCGCGATCATGCCGCCGAGATAGCCGAGCCCCCAGGCCATGTTCGAGATCCTGCCGATGTCGCTCTTCGGCACCAGGCGCGGCATCATCGAATCATTGAACACGGTCGAGAATTCCGCCGCGACCGACGCCAGCGAGAACAACGCCACGACCAGAAAAAGATTAGAGCCGGGCGCGGCGAACCACAGCAGGGTGAGGCAGGTGATCTTGACCGCGGCGAAGAAGGCTATCCACGGTTTGCGTGGTCCGGTCTGATCGGCGATCGAGCCGAGGACCGGCGACAAAACGGCAATGACGAGGCCGGCGGCGGCAATGCCGTAGCCCCAGGCCGCTTGCCCGGTCTCCGGATTGCTGGCCATGCGCGAGACGAAATAAGGACCGAAGATAAAGGTGGTGACGACCGTGAAAAACGGCTGTGCCGCCCAGTCGAACAGCATCCATCCCCAGATGCCGCGTCCCGATGCCCGCTGCACTGCCATCTCAGCCATGTCCCCTCCGCTGGAGCTTGCTCCCTGCCGATCGAATCGGAATGACGCTCCGTCTTCTTGTTGAGCACGATCTTGTCCAAAAGCCGATCGTCACTTTTTGGGATCATGCTCCGGCGCCCCCCAAGGCAGCGCGCCATTCGCTCTATAGCGCAGTTCTTCCCGGCAATCCCGCGCGATGTGGAAGACGTCTCACAGCCCCGTCAGATCGCTCATCAGGCCGGACGCCACCGACAGCCGCGACACGGTGATGTCGCCGCCCTCGGTCAGAGCCTGCAGCCGCTCGCGGATGCGTCCGACCCGTTCGCCGCCGGCCTCCAACCATGCCGTCACCGGATCCGCCGCCTCGGCATGACTGGTGAGTGCCGCCACGGCGATGCCGCGCCTGGCCGCGCCGATCGTGTCGGTGGCGCGGGAAAGCGCCAGTTGATCGTAATAATCCGAGGGCGTGATCGAGCGCGCCGCATCTTCGACGCGCGGGATGCGGAAGACATCGCTGACTGCAAAAAACGCCTTGGCGGCAGCGACGATGCCGGCATTTGACGTCCGCGCTGTCAGCGCAATGTCGGGGATGAGTTCCGCCACATCGGTCAACGCCAGTTGCTCGGCAAGGCTCTCGGGCGCGCCGCCCTTCGACAGGCTGTGCCGCCGTTCCTCGATCCGCTCGCGCGAGAAGGCCGGCAGCAGCGAAACGAGCTTCGGCTCCAGCGCCTTGCGCGCATCCTGCAACTCGGCAATCCGCTGCCCGAGCGGTGCAGTGCCGGCATCGTTCTTCAGGTACCAGCCGCTGGTCACAAAGATCAGCCGGCTGACGGCCTGATAGAGATCGAGCTGGATCTGCCCGTCGATCTGGTTGTCGAGCGCGTCGATCTGGCGATAGAGCGCCGGCAGCGCAAAGCCGTCCCGCACCACGGCGAAGGTGCGCACGACATCGGCCGCACTGCGCCCAGTCGCTTCCTGCAGCCGGTTGACGAAGGACGGGCCGCCGCGATTGACCAGATCATTGGCGACGACACGGGCGATGATCTCGCGGCGGAGGCGATGGCCGTGGATTTCCGCAGCATATTTCTTTGCCATGCGGTCGGGAAAGTAACCCATCAGGTCGCGGTCGAAATGCGGATCGTCCGGTACGTCGCTGGCGACGATATCGGAAAACAGCACGATCTTGGCATAGGCAAGCAGCACGCCGAGCTCAGCCCGGGTCAGCGGCTCGCCGCGCGTCTCGCGCTCGGCAAGGGCCGCCGGCGACGGCAGCGTCTCGACGGCACGGTCCAGTAGTCCGCGCGCCTCCAGCGCCGCCATGAAGCGGCTCTGATGGGCGATGTCGGCGAGGCCGCGCTTACGGGCAAGGGACAGCGCCAGCGTCTGCTGGTAATTGTTGGACAGCACCAGGGCGCTGACCTCATCGGTCATCTCGGCCAGCAATCTGTTGCGCGCTGTCCGGGTCAACGATCCCTTGCGCATGGCGGAAGCCAGCGCGATCTTGATGTTGACCTCAACGTCGGAGCAGTTCACGCCGCCCGAATTGTCGATCGCATCTGAGTTGCAGCGGCCGCCATTCAATCCGAATTCGATGCGCGCCCGCTGCGTGACGCCGAGATTGGCGCCCTCACCGATGACTTTGGCACGCAGGTCGAGTGCGGTGATCCGGATCGCGTCATTGGCACGGTCGCCGACATCCTGGTTGGTCTCGCCCGATGCCCTGACATAGGTGCCTATGCCGCCGAACCACAAAAGGTCCGCCGGCGCCTTGAGGATGGCACTCATGATCTCGACCGGCGTGGCCGTTGTCTTGCCGAGGCCGATCGCTGCAGCCGCGGCCGCCGGCAAGGTGATCGACTTCTGGCTGCGCGAGACGATTATGCCGCCTTCGGACAGCTTCGTCTTGTCGTAATCCTGCCAGCTTGAACGGGCGAGAGCGAACATACGCCGGCGCTCGGCCATCGAAGCCGCCATGTCGGGATCGGGATCGATGAAGATGTCGCGATGATCGAAGGCGGCTATCAGCCGGGTCTGCTCCGACAGCAGCATGCCGTTGCCGAACACGTCGCCCGACATGTCGCCGACGCCGACGACAGTGAACGGCGTGGTTTGGATGTCGCGGTTCATCTCGCGGAAATGGCGCTTGACCGCTTCCCAGGCGCCCTTCGCGGTGATGCCCATCTTCTTGTGGTCGTATCCGGCCGAACCGCCGCTTGCGAAAGCGTCATCGAGCCAGAAGCCGTGCTTTTCGCTGATGGCGTTGGCGGTGTCCGAGAAGGTCGCCGTGCCCTTGTCGGCGGCGACGACGAAATACGGATCGTCCTGGTCGCGCCGCACCACGCCGGCTGGCGGGATGACGCCGTCCAGCCCGATATTGTCGGTGATCGACAACAGGCTGGAGACGTAATTCTTGTAGGCGGCCGTGCCGGCCTCGAAAATGGCGTCGCGCCCGGCGCTCATCGGCAGCTTTTTCGGGTAGAAGCCGCCCTTGGCGCCAACCGGCACGATCACCGCATTCTTGACCTGCTGTGCCTTGACCAGGCCGAGCACCTCGGTGCGATAGTCCTGCGCACGGTCCGACCAGCGCAGGCCGCCGCGCGCGACCGGGCCGAAGCGCAGATGCACACCCTCGACCTCGGAGCCGTAGACGAAGATCTCCCGCCATGGCCGCGGCGCCGGCAGCCCGTCGACCGATTGCGAATCGAGTTTGATCGCCAGCGATTGGCCCTTCCCTTTCGTATCGGCAACGAAATGATTGGTGCGCAGCGAGGCTTCGATCAGGTTCAGATAACGGCGGATGATGGTGTCGTCGTCGATGTTGGGAACGTCTTCCAGCGCATCCGTGATCTTGGCCTTCAGATGTTTGGCCTGGACGACGCCTTCCGTTTCAGCCGTCGGGCCGAGGCGGGCGACGAACAGCGCATGCAGGCCGCGGGCGATCTCGGGATAACGGTTGAGTGCGGCGGCGATGAAATCCTGGCTCTGCGGGATACCGGCCTGCTGCAGATAGCGGCCATAGGCGCGCAGGACGGTGATCTCGCCCGACCACAGGCCGGCGGTCTGGGCAAGGCCGTTATAGCCGTCATTGTCGACATCGCCGCGCCAGACGGAAAGGAACGCATCCTCGAACAGCGCGCCGCCATTGCCGAGATCGATCGGCCTGCCGTAGCTGTTCTCGAGTTCCATGTCGTGGATGAAGACCATGCCGGATTGAATGTCGCCGACCCCGAAAGTGCGCTCGCTGATGACGCGGAAACCGATGTTTTCCAGCACGGGCACGCGCCGCGACAGCGCCACCGGGCTGCCATGGTGATAGATCTTCAGCGCCGCCTGATGCGGCTTCTGGGCGGCGTGACGGTAATAGTCGATGGCGATCGGATTTGACGCATCGAGCCTGGCGATGCGCCCGGCGTCGGCCAGCGCCACGCCCGGCGGAAAACTGTCGCGATAACTTTCCGAAAAACGCGAGGCGATGGCCGTGAGTCTCGCATCGGCGCCGGTCTCGGTCGCGGTCTCGCGCAGTGCATCGTCCCAGGTCCGTACGATGTCGCGGATCGCCGCCTCGATCGTCGCCTGCTCGACCTTCGGCGTCTTGCCGCCGGAGCGGCCGATGATGAAATGGACGCGCGCGAGCCCGCCTTCCGGGAAGGCCGGATAATAGGCCGACAGCCGGCCTTCGAAGACGGTCTTCAGATAGGTGCCGATCTTCTCGCGCACGACGCTGTCGTAGCGGTCGCGTGGCACGAAGACGAGCACGGAGACGAAGCGGTCGAACTGGTCGACACGCACCAATGCCCTGACGCGCGGCCGCTCGATCAAGCCCAGGATGGCTTCGGCATGCTTGCGCAGGATCGGCACCGGAACCTGGAACAGCTCGTCGCGCGGATAGCTCTCCAGCACGTTGATCAATGCCTTGCCGGAGTGGTCGCCTGGATTGAAGCCGGATTTGGCAATGACGGTTTCCGCCTTCGAGCGCAGATAAGGGATTTTCATCACCGAGCGCGTATAGGCAGTCGAGGTGAACAGGCCGACGATGCGGAGTTCGCCTGAAAGCACGCCTTTGCCGGTGTAGGTCTTGATGCCGATGTAGTCGAGGTAGATGCGGCGGTGCACCGATGACTTGGCGTTGGCCTTGGTGACGATCAGCGGTTCCGGCCCATGCAGGAAGGCGCGGATTTCCGGCGTCGTGCTCACCGCTTCGGTGCCGCGCCTGAGCACCAGCACGTCGGGATCGGAAAGGATGCCGAGGCCGGGCTTTTCGGCGCGCTCGAGCATGCCGCTCGTCTCGCCGCCGGTGTAGTTGAATTCGCGCATGCCGAGAAAGGTGAAATTGTCGTCGCGCAGCCATTCGAGGAAGGCGATCGCCTCGGTGACATGGGCCTTGTCGAGCGGCACTGGCGAGTAGCGGAATTCCGAGATCGCCTGGTCGAGGCGGGCGAGCATCGGCTTCCAGTCGGTGACGGCGGCGCGCACTTGGCCGAGCAGCTTGGTCAGGCGTGCGGCCAGGCCTTCGGCCTGCTCGGCCGAAAGGCGCCCGATATGGACATGGATGACGCTCAGTCGGTCATGGCTGTGGTCGCCCTTGGCATAACCGCCATCGCCGAGGATTTCCTCGACGCCGTTCTTGCCGTGCTTGACGACTATGACCGGGTGGGTAACCAGCAGCGGCTCGCCAGCGCTCTCGGTGATCTCGCCGAGGACGGAATCGAAAAGGAACGGCATGTTGTCGTTGACGACGGTGATCACCGTCATCGGCCGGCCCTGGCGGACGACTCCGGAATCGACGTCTATGGCAACGACGCAGTCGTCCTTCTTGTGCCTGGCCACGGCGCGGCCGGCGAGTTCGGCAGCGCGTTCGAGATCGATGACGTCGTAGGCGGCGACATCTTCGGCCGGAGCTCGGGCCAGCAAGTAGTCGGCAAGCCTGCCGGGCTTTTCGCCGCCCGCGGCTTCACCCCTCGTCAAGCCGGCTTTTTTCAACCGGCTCGCTGACTTTACGCTGGCCATGAATTCCCTCCCGTCACATGTTTTTGCGGCTATGCTAACAGATGACCGGTATTTGGCGACAAAGGTTTGACGGCTTGCGACGAAATGTCGGAATTCACCGGCAGCCTGGCGAGAAACGAGGAGAAATCCCCATGACGCACAAAATCACCGCGCTTGACCTGGCACCGGCGGAGCTGAGCGACGCGACCAAGGCTTATTTCGCCAAGTGCCGGGAGAAGCTCGGCCTCGTTCCCAATGTGCTGCTCGCCTATGCCTTCGACGAGAAGAAGCTGCGCGCTTTCACCGACATGTACAATGATTTGATGCTGGGTGAATCTGGCCTGTCGAAACTCGAGCACGAGATGATCGCGGTGGCCGTCTCGTCGGTCAACCATTGCTACTATTGCCTGGTCGCGCATGGCGCGGCGGTGCGCCAGCTTTCCGGCGACCCGGCCTTGGGCGAGATGATGGTGATGAATTTTCGCGCCGCCAAGCTGTCGGACAGGCAACGCGCCATGCTCGAATTCGCGGTGAAGCTGACCGAACAGCCGGCAAAGATCGTCGAAGCGGACCGGGCGGCGCTGCGGCAAGTCGGCTTTTCCGACCGCGACATCTGGGACGTCGCCTCGACCGCGGCGTTCTTCAACATGTCGAACCGGCTGGCATCGGCGATCGATATGCGGCCGAACGATGAATACCACGCGATGGCGCGATAGGGCGCCGCTGGTGGGATCCAACCGCACATTATATTAGCTACTTCGCATTCTCGTTGCTTGTTTGCCGGTTTGGTCCGATGATCGGCATGCGGCATGACCGCATGCCGGTTCGATGCCGCCGATCAAAGGAGGAGAACATGGCGAAATTTCTCTACGTCTATCACGGCTCGGGCAAGATGCCGACCGAGGAGGCCGAACGGAAGGCAGCGATGGATGCCTGGAACGGCTGGTACGGCAAGCTTGGCTCAGCCGTGGTCGACGGTGGCAATCCAGTCGGCATGTCGAAGACCGTGCTGCCCGGCGGCAAGGTCGAGAACAATGGCGGCAGCAATCCGACCGCCGGTTACACCATCATCGAAGCGAAAGACATCGACGATGCCGTCGGCAAAGCCAAGGATTGTCCTATCTTGACGGACCCGGGTTTCAGCGTCGAGATCGCACCGATAATCGAAATGGGTTGACGCCGGCTCAAGACCGCGCGGCGATTGCCGCCGCAGCGCCGGCCATGGTGCCGGCGCTGATGCGGTTGGCGATCTTCATCGCCCGCTTGCTCCTCAAGAGCTTGCGCGCCTGCGATGCGGCGAGCACCCATGTCAAATCGATGGCGACCAGGACCACGGCCATGGTCGCCGTCAGCTCGACCCAGCCGACCATGCTGACCGAACCGAGGTCGATGATGGTCGGCAGCAGCGCCAGATAGAACATCATGATCTTGGGGTTGCCGAGCGTCACCGCCATGCCGGCAAAGAACAGCTTAGCCGGTGAATCTTCGCGCGGCAGCGAACCTTCCTTTGCCTCGACCGATGCCCTCCACATCTTCCAGGCAAGCCAGGCGAGATAGACGACGCCAACCCATTTCACGACGACAAAGGCAAAGTGGAACGTCTGCGCCACCACGGCGAGGCCGAACACCGCCAGTGACAGCTAGATCGCTTCGCCGATCCACATGGCAACCAGGAACGGAAACACGTCGCGAAACCCCTTTGCGATGACCCGCGCCACAAGAGCGGCGATCGATGGGCCGGGCGAGCCGGCGGCAACAAGCAGGGCGCCGGCAAAAATCAGCAGCGATGTGAAATGCATGACGCGGATCTCGTTTGAAATTTTTGGGTCGTTCAACATAACCCAACTGTTCCGGCGACGGTAGCGTCCACCGAAACAAGGCTTGTCGGCCAGGCGCCTCGCGGCTAGAAATATCGTCCCGACATCATTTCGAGCTTCATTTTGCCTACGTAACCGCCGGTCTCGTCAACTCCCCCAGCACAGAGCAGGCCGTCGCAGTCGCGGTGCCTGTTTTCACATGATCTGTTCTTCAGGGTGGCGGTTCGAGACCGGTTTGGCACTGCTGAACCGCTGTCGCGCATAGCCACCCGCGACACCTGATTTCAACTGCCGCAGTCTCTCGCCACGCCGTGCCCGCATGGGTATCTCGACATCGCCGATCTGACGAACTTCCCGACGGGAAGGGCTTTTCGGCATGCCTTCGATACTGCGTATCCGCTGGGCGATCGCGCCCAAAACCGCACCTCGACCTCACCTCAATTGCAATCGCTGCGGCGGCCTGAAAGCCTATCGCTGCAGCGGCAAATTCCGCGTCAACGTCAATGGCAAATGCATTGACGCCTGGTTGATCTACCGCTGCATCGACTGCGACAATTCCTGGAATTTCGGCATTCTGGAGCGCTGCAGCCGCCGCGATATCGAACCGGCAATATTGCAGGCGCTCGAAAGCAACGATCCGGTCCTGGCGCGGCGCCATGCTTTCGATGTTGCCGCATTGCGAAGCAGGATCGGGCGCGTTGAGGAGTTTCCTGAAGCCATCGTTCATAAGCAGGTGCTCGGGGACAGGCCGGAAAATACCAGCGCTCTCGAACTTCAGCTCTGGCTCGAAATGCCGACAGCCTTGCGGCTCGACCGGTTGCTGGCCAGCGAACTCGGTGTCTCGCGATCGCGGCTTCAGGCTTGGGAAGAGAAGCGATTGCTGGTGGTTGGTCCGGACGGGGCCAAAGCCTTGCGCAGGCCGGCTCGGGCGGGAACGGCGATCCGCATCCACCTGTCTGGCGAACCAGACCGGGACGGCATTATCGCGGCTGCCGGCGGGTAAGATAAAAAGGGAGGAAGCACGCACGTGCTCCCTCCCTCATAATGGCTGAGAAAAGTGGCTTATGCCGCGCCGACCACTTTCGCTGATTTTTCAAAACGCTTGCGCTCGTTCGGGTCGAGATAGAGCTTGCGCAGGCGGATGGTCTTCGGCGTCACTTCGACCAGCTCGTCGTCCTGGATCCAGGCCAGCGCGCGTTCCAGCGTCATGCGGATCGGCGGCGTCAGCTTCACCGCCTCGTCCTTGCCGGCGGCGCGGATGTTGGTCAGCTTCTTGCCCTTCAGCACGTTGACTTCGAGGTCGTTGTCCCTGGAATGGATGCCGATGATCATGCCCTGATAAACCTTGACGCCGGGGTCGATGACCATCGGGCCGCGGTCTTCCAGGTTCCACATGGCGTAAGCCACCGATTCACCCTGTTCGTTGGAGATCAGCACGCCGTTGGTGCGGCCCGGCAATTCGCCCTTGTAGGGTTCATAGGCATGGAACAGCCGGTTCATGACAGCGGTACCGCGCGTGTCGGTCAGCAGCTCCGACTGGTAGCCGATCAGGCCGCGCGTCGGCGCGTGGAAGACGATGCGCTGGCGATTGCCGCCCGACGGGCGCAGTTCGACCATCTCGGCCTTGCGCTCCGACATCTTCTGCACGACGACGCCGGCATGCTCCTCGTCGACGTCGATGACGACTTCCTCTACCGGCTCCAGCAATTCGCCGTTCTCGCCCTTCTGCATGACGACGCGCGGCCGCGACACGGCGATCTCAAAACCTTCGCGGCGCATCGTCTCGATCAGCACGGCCAACTGCAATTCGCCGCGGCCGGAGACGAAGAACGAATCCTTGTCCGGCGATTCCTCGATCTTCAGCGCGACATTGCCTTCGGCCTCGCGCAGCAGGCGGTCGCGGATGACGCGGCTGGTCACCTTGTCGCCTTCGGTGCCGGCCAGCGGGGAATCGTTGACGAGGAACGACATCGTCACTGTCGGCGGATCGATCGGCTGCGCGTGCAGCGGCTCGGTCACCGACAGGTCGCAGAACGTGTCGGCGACAGTGCCTTTCGACAAGCCGGCGATGGCGACGATGTCGCCCGCCTGCGCTTCGTCGATCGGCTGGCGCTCGAGCCCGCGGAAAGCGAGGATCTTCGAGATGCGGCCGGTTTCGACCTGGGTGCCGTCATGGTGCAGCACCTTGACCGCCTGGTTGGATTTCAGCGTGCCGGATTCGATACGGCCGGTGATGATGCGGCCGAGGAACGGATTGGCTTCCAGAATGGTGCCGATCATGCGGAACGGGCCGGGATGAACGGTCGGCGCCGGTACGTGCTTGATGACGAGGTCGAACAGCGGCGCCAGAGCCTGGTCCTTCGGACCTTCGGGGTTTTCCGAGACCCAGCCGTCGCGGCCTGAACCGTAAAGGATCGGGAAGTCGAGCTGCTCGTCGGTCGCGTCAAGCGCCGCAAACAGGTCGAACACCTCGTTGACCACTTCGACGTGGCGGGCATCCGGCCGGTCGATCTTGTTGATGACGACGATAGGCTTCAGTCCGACCTTGAGCGCCTTGCCGACGACGAATTTGGTCTGCGGCATCGGCCCCTCGGCGGCGTCGACCAGCACGATGGCCGAATCCACCATCGACAGGATGCGCTCGACCTCGCCGCCGAAGTCGGCGTGGCCGGGCGTGTCGACGATATTGATGCGGGTATCCTTCCAGTCGACCGAGGTCGCCTTGGCCAGAATGGTGATGCCGCGTTCCTTTTCGAGATCGTTCGAATCCATGGCGCGCTCGGCGACGCGCTGGTTGTCTCGGAACGAGCCGGACTGTTTCAGAAGCTGATCGACGAGGGTGGTTTTTCCATGGTCGACGTGCGCGATGATCGCGATGTTGCGGATTTTCATGTTTTGGTCTCGGGAGCGTTGCAGGCAGCAGGCCAAAAGGCGCTGCCTCTTTCGGTTGGGCGGCTCATACAGGGTTTTTCGCAATTGCGAAAGAGGAGGCGAGCCACCAAATAAAGTCACCAAATCTTAAATGTCTTGGTGTGAAGTGGAATTATTAACCAAGGCGGAACCTTTCATGGTCCGGGCAGTTCGAATTTCATGATCGACGCAGGCATCAGACTCCGGCCGATTTTGGCATGTACCGCACTCGCCGTCCTCCTCGCGGCAGGCGCGGCGCAGTCGGCGGCGTCGTTCAAGGAGACGCGGACTGCTTTGCCGTCCGACAAGCGGTCGGCGGAGCAGCTTTTTGCCGATGCTCCCGATGGCGTCGATTCGGTGGTGACCGGGCCGGTCAGCGCCGCCTTCAAGCAGCGGCAGCAAAATGCCGGATGCGACAGCGCCGTCTGGCCCAACATTCCCGTCGTCTGCTATCCCGATTGATACACGTCCTACCCTCGGGCTAGCCCGAGGGTAGTGGCGCAGTCGCTCACGCCGACCGCACTGGATCGAGCGTGACCTTGTAGAGTTCGCTGTCGTCGCGATCCATCAGCCGCACCGTCAACTGCTCGGTGGCGCCATCGATGTCGACGAGCCCGAAGAACTGCAGGCCGGCCGACGGCGGCAGGTTTTGACCCTGTTCGGCCGTCGGTGCCTTTATGAACTTCAACTCCGGGCCGAACGTCATGTCGAAACCATTAGGCCCGAACGTGCCGGAATGGATCGGACCCGAAACGAATTCCCAAAACGGGTTGAAGTCCTGGAACTGCGCCTTGTCCGGATTGTAGTAATGCGCGGCTGTGTAATGCACGTCTGCGGTGAGCCAGACAGTGTTACTGATGCCCGCATTCTTTATATAGCGAAGAAGGTCGGCAATTTCCAGCTCGCGCCCCTTGGCCGGGCCATTGTCGCCATTGCTGACTGCCTCGGCCCCGACCTTCTTGGTACCGTCATTCCAGACCACGAGGCCGAGCGGCATATCGGCGGCGATGATTTTCCACGTCGCGTTGGAATTTGCCAGCTCGCGCTTCAACCATTTGATCTGCTGTTCGCCGAGGATGCGCGATTCAGGCGTCATCGTCTCCTGCATGTCCGAACCGTTGGGGCCGCGGTAGGAACGCATGTCGAGGAAGAACACGTCGAGCAGCGGACCATAGGCGATCTTGCGGTAGACGCGGCCGGGCTCCGACGGTTCGTAGCGGATGGTCGTCATCTCGTGGAAGGCGCGCGCCGCACGTGCCGCAAGCACATGGATTGACTTTTCGGTGTAGCGGTCGTCGGCCGACAGGTCCTTCGAGTCCGACCAGTTGTTCAGCACCTCATGGTCGTCCCACTGATAGAAAGTCGGGCAGATGGCGCTGAGCGCAAGAACGTTCTTGTCCATCATGTTGTATTTCCACTGCGCCCGGTATTCGTCCAGCGTCTCGGCAACCTTGCGCTTCTCGTCGATCAGCACTGTGTTTTTCCACTTGCCGCCATTGGGCAGGTCGACCTCGTCCTTCATCGCGCCATCGGCATAGATCGTATCGCCCGAATGCAGGAAGAAGTCGGGCGTGTGCTTCGCAATCGTGGCATAGGTCTTCATGCCGGTGTCATCGATGCCCCAGCCTTGGCCGGCGGTGTCGCCCGACCAGGCGAAACGAATGTCGCGCTTCGAGGCAGGTGCCGTGCGGAAGCGGCCGACGATCGGCTCGGAAACGGCGTTGATGTCGGAAAGATCGGCCGCGACCATGCGGTAGAAGATGTCCTGGTCGGAGGCGAGATCGGTAAGCAGCCGCTTCACCGTATAATCGCTGGCCGGCGAGGTGTCGAGCGGCGCCAGGCGGACGGCATTGGCGAAGCTTTCCGTCGACGACACTTCGAACATGACGCGCGACGGCCGGTCCGTGCGCGTCCAGACCATGCCGCTGGTCGCGTCGACGTCGCCGGACTGAATGCCATGGGTGAAGGCCGGGCGCTGATTGGCGCGCGAGTAAGAGGGAAGGGCGAGACCCGAGGCGCCGACCAGGCCAACGGCGCTGGCCGACGTGACGAAAGCGCGCCGTGTCATCGAAATCTTGTTCATGGCTGTCTCCTGGATGGCGTTGAACGTCGCCGCCAAGCTCCAGCTTCAATGTTTCAGGCACATTTCGAAACGATGAAGGTTTTCTGACGATCAACAGGCTGGCGAATCTCCCTCCTTGAGGGGGAGATGTCGCCGAAGGCGACAGAGGGGGTTGTCTCGCATGGAGCGCCGACCTCTTGCGCCTACGATAAGGGGCCGAGCCCGGTCGGACCGCCCCCCTCTGGCCGCTTCGCGGCCATCTCCCCCTCAAGGGGGGAGATTAGCGCTCAGCCGTCGCAGCTCAAGCCGCCTGCGGTTCCGGATCAAACGCCGGGCGGGCGGTGTTGATCAGCAGCGAGATGCAGGCGGCGGCTATTGCCGTCATGCCGGCGATCAGGAAGGCAAGCTCGTAATTGCCTTGCAGCTCGCGCATGGTGCCGCCGAAAAAGGCCGCTGTCGCCGCACCGACCTGATGGCCGGCGACGATCCAGCCGAAGACGATCGGCCCGCTGCGGTCGCCGAACGCCTCGTTGGAAAGCCTGAGCGTCGGCGGCACGGTGGCGATCCAGTCCAGTCCGTAAAACACGGCGAAGATGATCAGGCTGGTGGCCGAGAAGCCGGAATAAGGCAGATAGATCAGCGACAGGCCGCGAATACCGTAATAGACGCCGAGCAGCTTGCGGGGGTCGAAACGGTCGGTGAGCCAGCCCGACAGTGTCGTGCCGATAAGATCGAAGATGCCCATCATCGAGAGCAGGCCTGCGGCCTGCACTTCGCCGATGCCCATGTCGCCGCAAAAGGCGATCAGATGCGTGCCGACCAACCCGTTGGTGGTGAAGCCGCAAACAAAGAAGGTGGCGAACAGGTACCAGAACACGCGCGTACCGGCAGCTCGGCGCAACGTGCTCAGTGTATGCGCGAGGAAATTGCCTTGCGCGGCCGGCGGCGCCGGCGGCACGTCGTCGGCCTCGGCACCGTAACGCATCATGCCGATCGAGGCCGGGCGCTCCGGCACCAGCATGTAAACCAGCGGCACCAAGGCGGCGGTGGCCACGGCAATGGCAATGGCGACCGGCTTCCAGCCGCCCGACTGGGCGAGCGAGGCGAGCAGCGGCAGGAAGACCAGCAGACCGGTGGCGCTGGAGGCCGACATCAGCCCCATCACCAGGCCGCGATTGGTCTTGAACCAGCGGTTGACGATGGTTGCGCCGAGCACGGTGGCGACAGCGCCCGAACTGATGCCGGAAAACACGCCCCAGGTGAGGAGCAGATGCCATGGCTTGGTCATCAGCAGGCTGAGCGCGGTCGATCCGGACATCAAAAGCAGCGCGGCAAGCAATGTGCGGCGCAGCCCGATCCGCTCCATCAGCGCTGCGGCAAAGGGCCCGGTCAGGCCATAGAGGAAGATGCCGGTGGCCGCCGCCAGCGAGACGACGTCGCGCCGCCAGCCGAAACTGTTCTCCAGCGGCAGCATCATGACTGCCGGCGCCGAACGCAGGCCCGCCGCGATGAGCAGGCAGAGGAAGATGACGGCGACCACGACGAAAGCGTAGCGCTGGCCAAACGGACGGGATTGAGCTATCATGTTACTGACCGGTACGTTGCAGGAGCGCGAAACATACGTACCGACCGGTAACATTGTCAACCAGGCAATCGGCAGACCAGGCATGAAAAACATTGAACCAACGATCAAAGCCAATGACGCACCGCCGCCTCGCGCCGCCGAACGGATCCTCCAGGTGGCGCGCGATCTGTTCTATAGGCAAGGCATCAGGGCAATAGGCGTCGATGAGATCGTGCGGCGTGCCGGCGTCACCAAGCCCAGCCTCTACCGCAGCTTTCCGTCCAAGGATGAGCTGGCCGCATCCTACCTCCGGCACTATGACCTCGAATTCTGGGAACGCTTCGACGTGGCGGTGAATGCCCATCCCGGCGATCCGCGCGCCCAGATCGTCGCCTTCCTGACGCGTGTCGGCAAGCGCACGCAAAGGCCCGACTATCGCGGCTGCGGCATGACCAATGCCGCGGTCGAATATCCCGAACATGGCCACCCGGCCCGCGTGGTGAGCGAGGCCAACAAGCAGGAATTGCGCCGACGCCTGCGCGCCATGGCGGCGGCAATGGGTGCCCGCGACGCCGACACGCTGGGCGACGGGCTGCTGCTTCTGATCGAGGGTGCCTATATCAGCGGGCAGCTGTTCGGTGCCGGCGGACCGGCGAAGTCCGTGGCCCGCAACGCCGACCTTCTGATCGAAGCAAGCTTGAAGAAATAGCGTTCCGTTTACCAGATCACTGTGAGCAGCCTGAGTTCGTCTAGGCTGCCGCTAAATTTGACGGTACGCTGCGGCAGCCCAAACGGAGTTGTCCGCCATGCGCGCTCTTTTGATCCCATTTGCCTTCGCTGGCTTCTGCAATGCCGCCCGGGCTGGCGACATATCCAGCGTCTATAGCGATCTCGTCTGGGAGAAGGACTGCGTGACCTATGCCCAGGCGGAGGAAGGCGACGGCGACTGGGCCGACCTCGCCTGTTCGGGCTATGGCGGCTACCCGGTGATGGTTTCCTACGACGATGCGCGGGAATCGCTGTTCTACGGCTTTCCACCTGGCGATATGACCACGGTCTGGGAAAGCTTTTCCGGTCTCAATTCGGCTGGACCCAAAGTCGAGTGGCGGATCGAAACCAACGGCAAAACTGTCGTCCCTTTCGCGGTCATCCATCGTCGCTCGATCAGCGATAGCGAGGGCGAGAACAAGTCGACGGAAGTCCTGATCGTCGCCAAGGTTGCCCAGCCTGACGCCCACGAAGGCTGCACGATCGCCCTTGTGCTCGCCACCGGCAATCCCGCCGCCAACGATCAGGCGCGCAAGCTTGCCGACGAGAAGGCCCGCACCTTCGCCTGCGGCAAGGACAAGCGTGTGGTGATCGGCAACACGCCCGATTTCGGCCGCGTCGATAACTGATTATTTGCGCCCGTTAATTACTTGCGCTTGGCCCGCTCGATTGCCTCGACGATCATCTTCTTGGCATAGGCGGCGTCGTACCAGCCCTCGATCTTGACCCATTTGCCGGGTTCGAGATCCTTGTAGTGCTCGAAGAAGTGCTGCACTTGCTGGCGGGTAATGTCGGGCAATTGGGTGTATTCGTGAACGTCCTCATAGCGCAAGGTCAGCTTGGGCGAAGGCACCGCGATGACCTTCTCGTCCTGGCCGGCATTGTCCTCCATCACCAGCACGCCGATCGGCCGCACATTGATGACACAGCCCGGCACCAGCGCGCGTGTGTTGCAGACCAGCACGTCGATCGGGTCGCCGTCGCCCGACAGCGTGTGCGGCACGAAACCGTAATTACCGGGATAACGCATCGACGTGTGCAGGAAGCGGTCGACGAACAGCGTGCCGGCCTCCTTGTCCATCTCGTACTTGATCGGCTCGCCGCCGATCGGCACCTCGATGATGACGTTGACGTCCTCGGGCGGGTTCTTTCCGCTGGCAATCGCTTCGATACGCATCGCTTTATCCCTCTCTCGATTGGAGATCGATAGCGGGCGACGGCGAATGGTGCAATGCGGCGAATGGTACGGGGAGATCGTCCGAACCGAAAACCGGCCGGATCATGCGCTGGCCGTCATTCCCAGACGAAAGCGACCTTCTTCAGCGCTTTCTGCTCGAATATCTCGACGCCCTCGGCAACATCGCGGCCACCGGCGCCGGCATAGAAGGCAAGTGCGTTCTGATTGTCTTCCAGCGCCCAGACCACCATGCCTTTCAGGCCATGGTCGGCCAGCCGTGCCCGTGCGGCCGAGAACAGCCGGCTGCCGAGCCCGATGCCTTGATATTCCGGCCGCAGGTAAAGTTCGTAGATCTCGCCCTGCTGCCTGAGTTCGCGGGCGCGGTTCTTGCCGATCGTCGCATAGCCGGCAATTTTGCCGCCGATTTCGACGACCAGGACGGTGGCAGCGCGGCGAATGGCATTCGCCCACCAGTCGGCGCCGCGGCGGTTGATCATCGATGTCAGCGTGCGGTGCGGGATGATGCCCGAATAGGCGCCGCGCCAGGCCTCGAGATGCACGTCGGCGATGGCGGCTGCATCGCGCGGTTCGGCTTTCCTGATGTCGATGCTCAGCGTATTCATGATTGGTTAACCATAAACCCGCTGCGCCCGATTGCAAGAGTCCGGTCAGCCGCCGCGATGCTTTCACACAGCCGGACGGTGCGTCCTTGAGACGCTGCAAAACCGCTTTTGGCGAGATCAAATCTCGACCAGATGGTCGTCCAGTTCGTTGCTGTCGCCGGTCGAGACCGGAAAATGCTCGGCCAGTACCGCACCGACCGCTTGGATCGCCTTGACGAACCCCTCGGCAAGCCGATCGTCGCCGGCATGCGCCGTAAGGTCGCGGACGACACCGTCCCAGACATGCTGGCCGACACGAGAATCGATCCCGCTGTCGGCGACCACCTCGGCATAGCGCTCCGCAATCGAGACGAACACCAGCACGCCGGTGCGCGCCGTGGTGCGGTGGACGTTGCGAGCGAGGAACTGCTTCATCGCATTGGCGTGGGCGGCCTGGTAGCGCAGACGCCTCGGCACCAAATGGATGCGCAATGCGGGCAGTGCCCACAACAGGATGAGCACACTGGCAAGCGCCAGAAGCTCGGCGATGACGAAATGCGGCAAGCGGATCGACAGCCACCAGGCTTCCAGCCCGTAACCGACGCCGAGACTGACGACGAGCATGCCGAGCATCGCCATGAAAGCGGCCGGGAAGAAATAGCCGTCGCTGGCGTGCGCCACGACGCAGTAGATCTCGCCGTCGGTCTTTGATTCGGCAGCGCGGATCGCATCGGCGATGCGCTCATGATCCTCGGGGCTGATCGGTCGTGTTGCCATGATTGATGTCTCACCAGCTTCCTGAAGAACCGCCGCCGCCGGACGAACCGCCGCCGCCTGAAAACCCGCCGCCGGAACTTCCGGACGACCAACCGCTGCCGGAACTTCCAGACGACCAGCCACTGCCGGACGAGGTCCCCGACGTCCAGCCCCCGCCACCGGAGGGTGACGAACCTGGCCCACGGCCGTAGCGGAACGTCATGCCCAGCCATTTGTACACGCCCGGCGACAGTTTCGTGCCGAAGATCGGCGGCAGGAACGCCATTGCCAAGCCGCCGAAGAACATCGTCGCCCACAGGACGATGAACAGCACGAAGATGGGATCGACAGGGTTGTCATTCGCCGGATTGCGCTTGCCGCGCGCCTCCAGTTCTTCGGGATTGCCTTCCAGCACCATGATCATGTCGTCGACGGCCTTGCTGATGCCGCCTGAGAAATCGCCGGCACGGAAAGCCGGCACCATGTCGTTTTCGATGATCAGCTTGGTGTGCAGATCGGTCAGCGTGCCTTCCAGCCCATAGCCGACCTCGATGCGCATCTTGCGGTCGTTCGGCGCCACCAGCAAAAGCACGCCGTTGTTCTCCTTCGCCTGGCCGAGTTTCCAGGCGCGAAACAGCCGGTTGGCGTAAGGCTCGATCTCCTCGCCGTCGAGGCTGGGGATGGTCGCGACGACGATCTGGTCGGACCCCTTGGTCTCGAAATCGGCAAGCTTCTGCGTCAGCGCCGCCTTGGTCGCGGTATCGATGATGCCGGCATTGTCGACGACCCGTCCGGTCAGCGCCGGCAGTTCGGCGGCGAAGGCCGCGAAGCCGACCAGCAGCACCGCCATGGCCATAAGCGCGGTGCCGATCATTTTTATGAAACGGCCGGATTCCACCGGGCTGATGGCGTGTCTTGTCATCTCGTCACCAGCTCCCCGAGGAGCCGCCGCCGCCGGACGAACCGCCGCCGCCGGAAAACCCGCCACCGCTTGAACCCGACGACCATCCCCCGCCGGAACCTCCCGACCAGCCGCCGGACGACCGCCGGCTTGGCTCGAAGGTCATGCCCAGCCAGCGATAGCGGCCGGGACCGATCTTCTGGCCGAAGATCGGCGGCAGGATGGAGGCTGCGAGGCCGCCGAAAAAGATGATTGCCCAGATGGCTATGAAGATCGTGAAGAACAGATCGTCGCTGTTGAACGGCGGCTGCTGGTTGCGTTCGCCGCGCGCCTCCAGCTCTTCGGGATTGCCTTCCAGCACCATGATCATGTCGTCGACGGCCTTGCTGATGCCGCCGGAGAAATCGCCGGCGCGGAAGGCCGGCACCATGTCGTTTTCGATGATCAGCTTGGTGTGCAGGTCGGTCAGCGTGCCTTCAAGCCCATAGCCGACCTCGATGCGCATCTTGCGGTCGTTCGGCGCCACCAGCAAAAGCACGCCGTTGTTCTCCTTCGCCTGGCCGAGTTTCCAGGCGCGAAACAGCCGGTTGGCGTAAGGCTCGATCTCCTCGCCGTCGAGGCTGGGAATGGTCGCGACGACGATCTGGTCGGACCCCTTGGTCTCGAAATCGGCAAGCTTCTGCGTCAGCGCCGCCTTGGCCGCGGCATCGATGATGCCGGCGTTGTCGACGACTCGTCCGGTCAGCGCCGGCAGTTCGGCGGCAAGAGCGGTAAGCGGGAGAAAGAGGCTAAGGCAAAGAAAGATGATCCGCAGTGATGCCAGGCTGGCGTTCCTTCGCGCCCCTCTCTGTCCTGCCCTCTTTGCCAAAACTTGGCATCTCCCCCACTTGCGGGGAGATCGACTACGGCGCTGGCTTTCGCTAGCTTTGAATGTTGCAGGAGTGGACAGGACGCAGAAGACTGCCAATCTCCCCACTTGCGGGGGAGATGTCCGGCGGGACAGAGGGGGCGCGACGGAGTGCAAGGCCAGCGGAGACCGCGCTCACCAGGTGTTCTTCACCCGCCCTGCTGCGTGCCGAAATCGACCTTCGGCGGCTGCATCTTATCCTCCTCGATGGTGAAATTCGCAAACGGCTGGTTGCCGCGGAACCACAAGGTCGCCCAGATCACCGAGGGGAAGGTCCTCAGCGTCAGATTGTACTCTCTCACTGCCTGGATATAGTCGCGGCGGGCGACCGTGATGCGGTTCTCGGTGCCTTCGAGTTGTGCTTGCAGTGCCAGAAAGTTCTGGTTGGCCTTGAGATCGGGGTAGTTCTCCACCACCGCCAGCAGGCGCGACAGTGCGCTGGTCAGGCCGGCCTGGCTGTCCTGGAATTTCTTGAAGGCTTCCGGATTGTTCAGCGTTTCCGGCGTCACGGTCACCTGCGTCGCCTTGGCGCGCGCTTCGACGACGGCATCGAGCGTGTCCTTCTCGTGCGCGGCGTAGCCCTTGACCGTGTTGACCAGATTGGGGATGAGATCGGCGCGGCGCTGGTATTGATTCAACACCTCGCTCCATGCTGCCTTGGCGTTTTCCTCAGCCGTCGGGATGGTGTTGTAGCCGCAGCCGGCAAGCAGCGGCAGCATGACGGCCATGACCAGGAACGCAGCTAAATTACGGAAGATTGGCGGTGAAGAAAGGCGCTGGACAAGCATGATAAGGTCCCCTCGATAGCATTGGCACGGGAAGCATTAGCACAATCCTTGCGCAAGAAAATGACTTCGGCCGAGAAGTGTTACTGGTTTTCTACCATTCGCCGTCGGGCCCTGTGACAGACGAGGCGAACGGGTTAAGCTCGGCATAAAACGGGACATCACCATGGCGAAACGCCACGACAGCGACGCGGAATCGCGCCGCATCATCGAACGGGTGGCACGCGAGACCGACCCGGGCGGCACCTCGTTCCTTGCACGAACCACTAAAGGCGCGCGCGACCACGTCACCGCGGCCGATGCCGACCGGTCGGACCCGATCGAATATTGGGGCACCCGCATCGGTCGCGCAGCGGGCTTGCTTATTGCCATCGGCCTGTTGATCTGGCTCGTGCTTTTCGTCACCAGGGGCAGTTAGGAAAAATCAATGAGTGCCGAAAAAGCCGACGCGCCGCGCGCGGTCATCGTCGTCTCCAGCCATGTCGCACGTGGCTCGGTCGGCAACCGTGCCGCCGTCTTTGCGCTGGAGACGCTCGGCTTTCCGGTTTGGGCGGTGCCGACCGTCATTCTGCCCTGGCATCCGGGGCATGGCCGGGCCACCCGCATCGTGCCGCCGCTGGACCAGTTCAAGGCGCTGATGACCGACCTCGAGCGCGCGCCGTGGCTGGGCGAGGTCGGCGCCGTGCTGTCCGGCTATCTCGGCGAGGCTGGCCAGGCCGAAGTCGTCGCTTCGCTGGTCGGTGCGGTCAAGGCGAAGACGCCGGACGCCCTCTATATCTGCGACCCGGTGATGGGCGATTCGGGCGGGCTCTACGTACCTGAGCCGACCGCAATCGCCATGCGCGACCGGCTGATGCCGATCGCCGATATTGCCACGCCCAACCGCTACGAGCTGGAATGGATGGCCGGAGCGCCGCTGCCCGACTTGAAATCGGCAATGGCTGCAGCCCTGCAAGCCGGCCCACCGGCAATGCTGGTCACTTCGGCACCAGCGATGATGGCCGGCGGCACGGGCAATTTACTGCTCACCGGCAGAGAGGCACTGCTTGCCGAACACCGGCTCATCGACAAGCCGCCGAATGGGCTCGGCGACCTGACGGCGGCCGTCTACCTGGCGCGGATCCTGTCCGGCCAGCCGGCCGCCAAGGCGCTGCAATCGACCACGGCAGCGGTCTACGAGATCCTGGCGCGCACCGCCAAGCGCGGCGGCGACGAATTGCAGCTCGAGACCGATGCCCAGAGCCTGTCGCACCCGATGGCGATGGTGCAGCTTCGCCATCTCCTGCATCCGGAACGGGACCGCCGGGCGTGAGGCAGGCCGAAGACGGTGCGCCCCAGGATGATGCGCCCAAGGATGTTGTGCCCGATCATGTTGTGCCTGGGGATGTTGCGCCCAGGGGTGTTGTGCCCAGGGGTGTGGTGCTTGTCGGCGTCGACGGTTGCAAGGCCGGCTGGATAGCCGTCCGCCGCGATCCCGGTGCGGCACCGTCGACAGCCGTTTTCCCAAGCTTCGCGGCGTTGCTCGACCGACTGCCCGTCAATGCGATCGTGGCGGTCGATATGCCAATCGGCCTGCCCGATTTCTCCCAAAGAGGCGGCCGCGGCCCGGAGGCACTGGTGCGGCGGCTGCTTGGGGCCCGGCAGTCCAGTGTCTTTGCCATCCCCTCCCGCGCCGCGCTCTACGCGGAGATCGAGGCCTTCACCACGGTCGACGCCTGGTACGCCGCACATCGCAAGGCAAGTGAGGTGGCCAAGACGACATCAGATCCGCCGCGCGGCGTCTCGATCCAGGCCTTCGGCATCTTCGCCAAGATCCGCGAGATCGATTCGCTGCTGATCGCGCGCCCCGAACTGCGCAGCCGCGTCTTCGAATCGCATCCGGAAGTTGCCTTCTGCAAACTGAACGGCAACCGGGCGATGCGCCTGCCAAAGAAGATCAGGGGCAACATCAATCCGGCCGGCATGGCCGAACGCAAGGCGCTGCTTGCCCAGCATGGTTATAGCCAGGATTTTCTCGACCAGAGGCCGCCGCGCGGCGCGGGCGCCGACGATTTCCTCGACGCCGCGGCGATGATGCTGATTGCCGGACGCATCGCCAGAGGCGAGGCAATGCCGTTTCCGGATCCGCCGGTCGCCGATCGTTACGGCATTCCCGTCGCCATCTGGGCCTGAGGACCAAGGCTAACATTTTGGGCAGCATGCGTCAGGAGCGTGATCTGAGCGCCTCATTGAGCGACCACATATCCTTCTCCTCGGGCGCGGTCTCCAATCCGAGCACGGGAATTTGCTTGCGCAAATGGTCGTGGTGGGTGCGCACCCCATATTCGAGATCGGAAAAGTAAAAACCTCCGAAGGCTTCGGATAGCATGGATTCGTTGGACCATATCGAAAGCTGTACATCCTCAGCCAGCGTGTCGCGGTCGATGCGGTAGGATAGGTAACGGGCAGCCGCCTGCTCCCTGGGCTCGTCGCGATAGCGGTAGATGGCGCCGCGCAGCAGCGTCTCACCCGTCGACAGCGGGAATTCCTGATAGAACTGCACCGATTCCGGCATGATCGACAGCGCGTTGTTCGGGAAGATGCCGTAGTAGATCCAGGCCTTGCGCAGGTGCTCCGGCAAGTGCTTCGCCTCGGGTGCGAGCTTGATGTATTGCGCGACGCTCCAGCGCCGTCCGGCATGCGGATTGTAAGTGGCGAACGAGCGCGACACGCCGTTGACGAACGGCTCGTCGAAATAGGTCGCACCGTAAAGATCCTGCAGCGCCGGATGCGCCATGGCGACGTGGTAGCCTTCATTGTCGACATCGCGCACCGACTTCCAGTTGACCGGCGTCTTTTGGGTCCAGATGCCCCAGGACGGCACCATCTCGGCCACGCCGTAATGAGCAATCTCGGCTTCGATCGGCTTCAACAGCTCGGCCACAGATGGCTGCGGCCCACCCTTGCGGAAGCGGATGAAGATGAAGCCCATCCAGATTTCGAGCTCGAGCGGCATCAGGCCGAATTCGGTCTTGTCGAGGTCGGGGAAGGAACGCGGGCGGGCAGCACCGCGCAGCGTGCCGTCGAGATTGTAGACCCAGCCATGGAAAGGGCAGACCAGCGCATTCTTGCAAGTGCCCTGGCTGTCGGCAACGACGCGACTGCCGCGGTGGCGGCACATATTGTTGAAGGCGCGCACCACGCCATCCTTGCCGCGCACGATCAGCGCCCGTTCGCCGACCACATCCATCGTCAGATAGTCACCGGCGTTCGGCACGTCGCAGACATGGCCGGCGATCTGCCAATGGTTGCGGAAGACGTGCTCTTTCTCGAGCTCGAGCAGGGCGTCGGAATGATAGCTCCAGCCCGGCAGGCCCCGCCGATCCCAATCGTTGGGGATTGCCACGTCACGCAGATGCGGGTTCATAAAAAGCTCTTTATTTATTGAATGATCGTTCAATAAAAGCATATTTTCCGTTGAAATGCAATGGCTTGTGAAAATGGGGCGAATTCTTGACGGGAAATCGAGCGGGATTTGAGAGCCGAGTCCGAACGATCGAAGCCGGGAAAATCCCGGGAATTCCAGACGTTAATCCCCTCACGCGTGTTAAACGCCCGACGCTCTGTGGGCCTGGAAAGGCGACGTGGATCTAGTGCCGTGGATAGCGGAAAGCGAGCACAGAATGCCACCGGTGCTGCCAGCTACGCCTGATCGGTTTGCCCAGGAATGGCCCCGGGCTTGGTTTCATGCCGGTTACACAATCGTTAATCCATCATCGTTGGCCGGTTACAAGGTGCGATTAAGTTCGTTTCAACAGGGAAAAGAAGAAGACCGAAGGAAACGACGATGCGTACGAAAATCCAGATCACCGATACCGACCTTCGCCAGCAGGGTCCCCAGCGTAACGACCGGCGCCCGAAGCTGGCGCTGCGCCAGCGCGCCAGTGATCATCCAATGGCGATGTTCATGCTGCTGGCGGCTGCCGCATTTGCCGGCATGGCGCTGACGCCAACCGTCGGTCCGGCCTTCGCCTCACTGAACCCGCCGGCCAACCTCATCGATGGCGCGACAACCACCACCAAGACGGCGCGCCTGCCGATGCCGGAGATCGATTTTGCCTGCAAGGGGCAGGCCTGGGGCGCCGAGAGCCTGGATTGCCTGCGCGTCATCGCTGCCCAGTCGGGCAAGGCACGACCGGTCCGCATGATCGCCAATGCCGCCCCGCTGGCTGATACGCCGAACGTTTTTTGATTTTTTGCGAGCGCCCTCCAGCACTCCAGTCAGGCTCCCGCCGCAATGTCGGCCGGGAGCCTTTTTTCTTCCGGGGAGAGATCGCGGAGTCTAGCCGCCCAGAGCGACCTGCTCGGCAATGGCCGAGAGCACGCCGCGCACATCCAGCGTGCTGAACGGTTTTTCGAGGATTGGCGGCCGCTGCTGCGCCGGCAGCGCTTCGATCTCGCCTTTCGCGCCGATCAGATCGCCGGTGACAAGCACGAAGCGCCGCGCCAGACCCGGCAGTTCGGCGAGTAGCTCGCGATAGGCGGCTATGCCGCTGGTGCCGGGCATGCGCAAATCGGAAAACACGATGTCCGGCGGCACATGGCCGCTCAGCGTCGCGGCGGCCGAGACCCAGGCCGGCACGATCCGCGACTTGATGCCCATCAATTCCAGAATGTCGGACAGCGACGCCGCGACATCCGGTTCATCGTCTATGATCAGGGCGTGACGCAAGCCGCTCGACCGCGACGGAGCTTCGCCGGCGGCGGCCGCGCCGACAGCGATCGCCGGCAGTTGCACGACAAAACGCACACCTCTCGGCGAAACCTCCTCGAACCAGATATTGCCATTGTGCCGCTCGATGATCGATTTCGAGATCGACAGGCCGATGCCGGTACCGACACCGACCGGCTTGGTGGTGAAATAGGACTCGAATATGCGTGAACGTATCGCTTCCGGCACGCCTGGGCCGTTGTCCTCGACCGAGAATCCGGGATTGCCGCGGTCGCTGCGAAACGTCCGGACCTTGATCCGCCGGTCGCCGGCAATGCCGGCCAAGGCGTGCTGGCTGTTGATGAGGAAGTTGGCGGCCACCTGCGTCACGTGGTCGGCATCGGCCATCGCCAGCAGCGGGCCGCTGGCGAAATCGGTGTCGATGATGATGCCGCTCGACCGTGCGCCATAGGCGGTCACTTCGAGTGCGGCGCGGATCACCTGGTTGAGGTCGGTTTCGGCCTGCGCGGCCGGGTGCAGGCGGACCATCGACAGGAAGCTCTTGACGATACGGCCGCAGCGCTCGGCGGCGGCGCGTACCTTTTCGGCGCGCACCTTGGTCTGCGGATCGGCGGCGAATTCGTGCAGCAGCGTCGACTGGGCGACAACCACGGCCAGCGGATTGTTGAGCTCGTGCGAAACGCCGGCAAGCAGCGAGCCCATCGCCGCCATCTTCTCGTTCTGGTGCAGTTTTTCGCGCTGGCGGTTGATTTCCTCCTCAGCCCGCAACTTATCGCGCAGGTCGCGGATGGAGCCGAAAATCAGCTGGCGATCGGCGACGCGCATCTCGGTTGCCGTCAGCTCGATCGGAAAAACCTCGCCGGCGGCATTCTGGGTGACCGTTTCGAGCCGTTGGCCGACCATCGGCGCGCCACGACCCGACATGTATTCGGCGCCCGACGCATAGCCCTTGCGGTAATATTCCGGCACGACCGTATCGAGCAGGTCCTTGCCGAGGATATCGCTGCGCCGATAGCCGAACATCTTCTCGGCGGCCGGATTGAATTCGATGATCGAGCCGGTCTCGTCGATGACGATGATGGCGTCGAGCGAGGCCTGCAGCATGGTGCGGCGAATGACGTCGCTGGCATGCGCGTCGGAGGGCGACCGTTCGATGGCATCGCCGATGGCGAGTGCCACCATGTGCAGCGCCGCCTCTTCCTGGTCGGTCCATTCGCGTTCGTTAACGCAGTCGTTGACCGCCAGCGTGCCCCACAAATTACCGTGCGAAAAGACCGACACCGACAGGAACGACTTGATGTTCTGCTTTTCGAAATCGGTCCGCAGAAAGCCTTCGAGATCGCGTGTGTGCCCGGCGAATATCTTGCCTTGGCGCTCGTCCTCCGCCAGCTGTTCCAGCAATGGGTCCGAATCGACGACCGACTGCATGATGACGGTCGGTGACGCCAGTTCGCCGCCAAACCGGGAGGCGATCCAATAAGCGGCGACCGACTGGGCGAAGCCCTGGCCGGGCAGTTCGCGCAGGCGAAACAGGATGCCGCGGTGACAATCCATGGCTTCGCAAAGCGTCTGGAGGATGCCCTCCATCTCGCGCTGCCAGTCGCCGGCTTCGCGCAGCCGGCGAACCACATGCACGGCCGCCATCGCCGCGCCCTGCCTGGCGCCCTGCGTGTCCGCGCGTGCTGTTTCAGCCGTCATGGTCATTTCCTGGCCGTGGCTTGCTCAAGCCGCCGCGCCTTAGTTGTTTTCACCGGCTGGCAGCGAGAAGATATAGCCTTCGCCGCGCACCGTGCGCAGGAATTTCGGATTGGCCGGATCCGCCTCGATCTTCTTTCTCAGCCGCATGATGCGGATGTCGACGGCGCGGGATGATTCCGGGTCCTCGACGAAACCGATCGCCTCGGAGATCGCCGCCCGCGTCAACAGCCGGTTGGCGCGCGTCAGGAACACCTCCAGCACGTCGAACTCGCTCTTGGCCATGTCGATGACCGCGCCGTTGGCGCCGGTGACGAGCCTGCCGTCAAGATCGGCGTGAAAGGGTCCGAAGCTCACGGACCGGCGGCCGCCGGATGTTTCAGCCTTGGCCTTTTGTGGCTCGGTCGGCTCCGGAACGCGACGCAGCACGCTGCGCACCCTGGCTAGCACTTCGCGCAATTCGTAAGGCTTGACGATGTAATCGTCAGCGCCGAGCTCCAATCCGACGATGCGGTCGAGCGCGGTACCGGCGGCCGTCGCATAGATGATGCCGATCGGCATTTTCGACCGCATCCAGCGGCCGAGCGACAGGCCGTCCTCGCCCGGCATGGCGATGTCGAGAATGGCCAGATGGAAGGACTGCGTTTCCAAAAGGTCCCGCGCCGCCGCCGCACTTTCGGCCGTGGCCACATCATAGCCGCTGGCGCCGAGATATTCGGCGACCGCATCCCTCAGGTCTGGCTCGTCCTCGACAATGACAATTCGTGCCCGCACGATGCTTTCGCTCCCGCTTTCAGCGGAAAGTAGATTGGGTATAAACATGATGTCCAGCACTCTTCTTGGGTTGCCGTTTGCGGGGTAGAAAAACATGGCTGCACGATCCGTCATCGCGCTTGTTTCCGTCGCTGAAGTAATTGCGACCGATCTCGCCGATCATCTCGAGCGGCGCGGTCATGACGTCCGTGCGGCGCGACAGCCGTGGGAAGCCGAATCGCTGCTTTCGGAAAAGGGCATCGACGTCGTGGTTGTCGGCGACAGCGTCAGCCAGGCGGAGGGGCGCGACCTGCTCAGGCGACATGGCGGCGAAGGTGGACCGGATTTCATCCTGATCTGCCGACCGGCCGATCTGGTCGACAAGGTTCTCGCGCTCGAACTCGGCGCCGCCGACGTCGTCGAAAGCCCGCTCAATGTCAGGGAGCTTGCCGCTCGCGTCGGCGGCCTTCTGGCTCGGCGCGGCAGGAGCGCCGGGGAACTGGTCGTGCTGGAGAACGCGACCGTCGATCTCCGATCGGCCATCGTCATGCACCGCTCGGGCACGGAAGAACAGCTGTCGCCCGGGCAGGTGGCGCTGCTCAGGCTGTTCCTGGCCAGCCCGCGCAAGGTGCTGACGCGGGACGACATCATTGCCGCCGCACCCGCCGAAAATGCCGAAGCCTTCGATCGGTCGATCGATTCGCGCATCGTGCGGCTGCGCCGCAAGCTCGATACCGAAACCATCACCACCATACGGGGTGCGGGTTATCGGTTCGATCCGCCGACGCAATTCGTCGATTGAAGGCAGGACGGCCACCCTTTTGTCTTGAGCATCGGATTTTCCCAAAACCGGTTTTCCACTCTTGGGGTCCGATGCTGTTTCCTCAGCGCACCACGAGAAGCGACGGGCCGGACGGCATATCACTGTTCGTGCTGACTTCGCCGGCATGGGCACGTTCCTTCAGCAGCACGGTGGCGAGGCCGGCAATGCCGAGCAGGCCCTGCACGTAGAGCAAGGCAGAAAGCACGGAAGCGGCGAATTTCGTTTTCATCCTGTTCGTTCCTCAAAATTGGAATTTGCGGGCACTTCAGGGGAACCCCCGAAGCGCCCGCGCCGCCAGCGGAGCCCCCCGTTGCGGCGCGGGCCTTCGGTCCTCTCGGCTGCAAGTTGCCGGAGGCGCCGCGCATCCTCAACGGCTCTAAGCCGCCCCCGCCAGAGGGGCTTGAGCCGGTCGACGCGCAGGCTGGAAACTGTCCAGACCAATCCAACCGTAGCGAAAACAGTGTTGGCTTCCGATCGTTCGTTGCCGGCTGCTTTCGTTAGGTCAACTTTCTCTGTTCGCTGTATCCGGATCATGCCGCCGAGGCCGCGCTTTGTTGCAGCTCGGTTTCGGAGTCAGGTGAATTCCTCTCAAACGAAAAGCAATCGCATATTCGTGCCGCGGTTTGGCCGATCCGCCTAGGCAAACACGCCACCGTCATGACAACGTCGCGCAACTGCAAGCCGCTTTGCACGGACCTTTTTCTGTTAACCGGGAAACAGAATCGAAACAGAAACGAGCATCCAGCGAAATCGGCTTGAAACATGACGCCCCGATAAGCCGGTCATCGAATTGAGCCGGCCCCGACCGGCAGAATAAGGGGGACATCATGTGCACTGCCATTTCCGCCAAGCTCATCAACATCGCCGCCGCCGTCATCACCGGTACTGCCTTGCTTGCCGGTGCCGGCAACGGCGCAGCCCGCGCCGCCGCCAACAAGATCGTCGCGCGTGTGTCGCTATCGCAGCAGACCATGGAAATCCTGGTCGACGGCCGGCCGACATTCGCCTGGAAGGTCTCGACCGGCGACAGGACGCACGTCACGCCGACTGGTTCGTTCAAGCCGACCCGCATGCATGAAATGTGGTACTCGAAGAAATACGACAACGCCCCGATGCCGCATTCGGTGTTCTTCAGCGGCGGCTACGCCGTACATGCGACAAGCGCCATCAAGCGCCTCGGCCAGCCGGCCTCGCATGGCTGCGTGCGTCTGCATCCGGACAACGCCGCCGATTTCTACCAGCTCGTCGAGGTCTTCGGCCCGGCCAACACCAGCATCGTCATCGTCAAATGAGCGATGCCTCTCGTCGCTCTCAAAAAGGCCCGAGATCCGGCCTTCTTTATTAGCGGAATCTATTCTGGCATTACCGGCATCAGCTTCGGATCCGGCTTTTCGGCGTGATGCGGCAGGTCCTTGCTGGCGATAAAGGTGTAGAACATCGGCACCACGAACAGCGTGAACATGGTTCCGACCAGGATGCCGGTGAAGATCACCAGGCCCATCGAATAGCGTGCCGCGGCACCCGCGCCGCTGGAGATGATCAGCGGCACCACGCCGAGCGCCATCGCCGCCGTCGTCATCAGGATCGGCCGCAGCCGCACCCTGGCGGACGCGATGATCGCATCGCGCCGCCGCATGCCGTGCATTTCACGCTGCTGGTTGGCGAACTCGACCAGAAGGATGCCGTGCTTGGTGATCAGGCCGATCAGCGTGATCAAGCCGACCTGGGTATAGATGTTGAGCGTGCCGAGCCCGATATTAAGCGGCACGATCGCGCCGAAGATCGAGAGCGGCACCGCCATCATAATGATCAACGGATCGCGGAAGCTTTCGAACTGCGCCGCCAGCACCAGGTAGATGACGAGCACAGCCGCCGCGAAGGCGATGATGATCGTGTAGCCCTGTTGCTTCTCCTGCCTCGACTGGCCGGTATAGTCGATGAAGAACGTGTCGGGCAGACTTTCCCTGGCGATGTCCTCGATGGTCTTCAGCCCGTCACCGGTGGTGACGGTGGGCAATGGCAGAGCGGAAATCGTGGCGGAGTTCAACTGGTTGAACTGCTCGATGGCGGCCGGCGACGCGTTGGTCGAGATCTTCACCACCGCCGAGAGCGGCACCATCTCGCCCGACACGCTGCGCACGAAATACTCCCCCAGCTTTTCGGGATTGTCGCGGAATTGCTGCGGTACCTGCGGGATGATGTCGTAGCTGTTGGATTCGCGGTCGAATTGCGCCACCTCGGCGCCACCGACCAACAGGGTCAGCGTCCGGCCGATGTCGGCGATCGGCAGGTTGAGCGCGGCGGCGCGATCGCGGTCGATCGTCACCGTCACTTGCGGCGCGTCGTAGGACATCGAATTCTGCACGGCGAGGAAGCGACCGGAGGCCTGCGCCTTGTTCTTGATGTTCTCGGCCGCCTCGTACACCTGGGAGGCCTCGCCGGTCGAGCGCACCACCATTGTGATTGGCAGGCCGCCGCCGGAGCCGGGCAGCGTCGGCGGCGCG
Source organism: Mesorhizobium sp. M0306 (assembly GCF_040321655.1). Taxonomy (NCBI): domain Bacteria; kingdom Pseudomonadati; phylum Pseudomonadota; class Alphaproteobacteria; order Hyphomicrobiales; family Phyllobacteriaceae; genus Mesorhizobium; species Mesorhizobium sp. M0306. The sequence goes on from NZ_JAMYRY010000011.1 coordinate 64,612, forward strand.
AAGACGAAAGCCTCGACGCCTGCCACCTTGGCAAGGCGGGCAGTGATGTCTTCCTGAAGTTCCTTCGAGCTGCGCGCGCGCTCGGCCCAGTCCTTGAACGCAAAGCCGACGAAAGCGCTGTTCGTCGGGCCTTGGAACGCGACGGCGGAGAACCGCGCCCTGGTTTCGGGGATATCATTCACCAGCCCGAGAATCTGGTTCACATAGGTCTCGGTGTAGTCCGACGTCGCATAGCGCGGCGCGTTCACAATAGACAGCAAGAAGCCCTGGTCTTCTTCCGGCGCCAGTTCGCTCGAGGTCTTGGTGAACATGAAACCGGTGGTGGCGACCAGCGCGAGGACGATCATCAGCGTCACCGGGCGATAGTTCAACGAACCGGTGACCAGCCGCTCATAGACGTGTTCGACGCGCCCGAACGTATTGTCGACAATGCGCTGGAAGCGGCTGTGCGAGCCGGACCTCAGGATACGTGCCGACATCATCGGCGTGATGGTGAGGGCGACGACACCCGAAAGCACCACCGAGCCGGCAAGCGTCACCGCGAATTCACGAAACAGTGCGCCTGTCAGACCGCCGGTGAAGGCCAGCGGCGCGAACACCGCGGCCAGGGTTATCGTCATGGCGACGACGGCGGACGAGATCTCCCGCATGCCGTTGAAGGCCGCCTGCATCGGCGACAAACCGTCTTCCTCCATGTGGCGGTGGATGTTTTCCACCACCACGATGGCATCGTCAACAACCAGTCCGATCGCCAGCACCATGGCCAGCAACGACAATAGGTTGATCGAATAACCCAAAGAAAACAGCAGGAAACAGACGCCGATCAGCGACAGCGGAATGGTCACGATCGGCATCAGCACCGAGCGGAACGAGCCGAGGAAGAGCAGGATGACGACGATGACGATGGCGACCGCCTCGCCGATGGTCTTGAACACCTCCTCGATCGACGCGCTGATCTGCTCGGTTGAGTCGTAGACGATCTCGATCGTCATGCCGAGCGGCAGCGTCTCCTGGATGGTCGGCACAATCTTGTGGATCGCCGCCGCGGTGGTCAGCGGATTGGCGGCCGGCGTCGGAAAGATGGCGAGAAAGATGCCGGGCTTCCCGTTGAAGGTGACCCTGGTGTCGGTGCTCGCCGCGGCGAGTTCGACGCGGGCCACGTCGCGCAGCCTCACCACATTGCCGTCTTTCGAGCGGAGCGGAAGGGCAGCGAAAGCCTCCGGCGTCTGCAGGGTCGAGCGAACCGTGATCGAGGAAGCCACATATTCGTTTTCGGTATCGCCGGGCGCGGAGAGGAAATTCGATTCGTTGATGGCGGTCAGCACTTCCGCCGCCGTCACGCCGCGCGCCGCCAGTTTGATCGGGTCGATCCAGACACGCATCGAATATTCGGCGGCGCCGAAAATCTGCACGTCCGCAACACCTTCGACCGTCGAGATACGCGGCCGCACGACACGCTCGATATATTCGGTGAGCTGTTCCGGCGTCATGTTCGGGTTCTGCATCGAGATGTACATCATCGCGAACTGCTGGCCGGTGCCCTTGACGATCACCGGGTCTTTGGTTTCGTCCGGCAGATCGCCGCGAACGCTCTGAACCTTCGACAAGACTTCGTTCAGCGCGACGTCGGGGTCGGAGCCGAGCTTCATCTGCACTGTCACGGTGCTGGAGGACGGCCGGCTCGACGACGTGACATAATCGATGTTTTCGGTCGAAGCGACGGCACGCGCGATCGGCGCGGAAATGAACCCCTGGATTAGGTCGGCGCTGGCGCCGGGATAGGCCGTGGTGATCGTGATGGCCGTTTCTTCAACCTCTGGATACTGCCGGATCGAAAGGTTGAAAATGCCCTGAAAACCCAGAAGCAGGATCATGCAGGCAAGCACGGTCGAAAGGACCGGGCGGCGGATGAAGAGGTCGGAAAAGCTCATTGCTGGGCTGCCTGCTGGTTCCCTGGCTTGCTCGGATCGATCGTGTTGTCGACGGCAACGGACATGCCGTTGGAGAGCCGGTTCTGGCCGGCGGTAACGACTTCGTCGCCGGGCTCGATACCCTGCAGTATCTCGACTAGGCCGGCGTTGCGGCGGCCTGGCTTGACGAACACCTGGGCTAGCACGAGCTGCGGCTTCTGTTCTTCCGCTGCCGGCTTGTCTTCCGCTGCGGGTTTGGCTGGGGTAGCGGCCGGCTTTTCTTCGGGTTTTGCCGCGGGTGCTTCGGCTGCGGGCTTGGCAGCATCTGCAGCCGGCTTTTCTTCCGGCTTTGCCTCGGGAGCCGCGCCGTTGGCTTCGGCGGATTTGGCCGGGCGCACCACGAAGACGAAGTCGCCGTACAGGCTGGAGGTCAGTGCCGTCTGCGGCAGCGCCAGCACGTCGTTCTCCTCGGGCAGTTCGACGCGCACCTGGACGAACTGGCCGGGCGTCAGCTTGCCTTCCGGATTGCCGACCTCCGCCCTCACCGTCACCAGTCGGCTGGTCGGGTCGATCTTCGGATCGATACCGCGGATGCTACCGGCGAACGGCATGTCGCCGCCGCCGACGCCCAGCCGCACCGTCTGTCCGATCTTCAGCTGCGGAAGCTGCTGCTCCGGCACGGTGAAATCGACACGCATCGTATCCAAGTCCTGCAAGGTCACCACAGCGGTGCCGGGTGTGAGATACTGGCCAAGGTCGATTTTCGGAATACCGACGGTACCCTTGAAGGGGGCCGTCAACTGCTTTTGGTCGAGCACCGCTTGCAGCTTGTTTACCTGCGCGGCGGAGACCGATGCCGCGGCCTGCGCCGTGTCGAGCGTAGCGTCGGTGCCGACCCCGCGCTTCTGCAGCTCGAGAGCGCGCATCAGCGTCGTCTGGTCGGATGTGGCTTGCGCCTTCGACGCCACGAGATCGGCTCGCTCGACTTCATCGTCGAGCTGCAGCAGCACGGCGTTGGCGGCGACCTTCTGATTGGCATGGAACAGGATGTCCTTGACGATGCCCGCCGTTTCGACCGTGAGGTCGACGCCGCGCACGGCACTGACAGTGCCGATCGCCTCGATGCCGGGCGTCCAGGACATCGGTTTGACGATGACCGTCGACACGGTCGCGGCCGGCGGCTTCATGGTGGCGAAGAACTGTTTGATCGCATTGTCGCGAAACAGGTTGAAGCCGACGATGCCGCCGCACACCAGCACGAGCAGAATGAAGGCGATGATGAAGCGCTTGATCACGAACAGTCCCCTCGGCCATGGCCCAGCATAACGGTCGGACGACCGGAACACATACCTGTGACTGGTCCCAATTTCAAATGACGGCGATCTTACTGTACCGTCTGGACGGTCTTGTCAATTCCGCCTAAGCTAATGAATGGGGAACGCTTGATGAAGGCCCGCAGAGCAAATTCGCGCGAGAAGATTCTCGCCGCCGCCGCCGACGTGGCGCGCGAGACGGGTCCTGGCAGCCTTTCGCTGGATGCGGTCGCCAGCCGTGCCGGCGTGTCGAAAGGTGGTCTTCTCTACAATTTCCCGACCAAGGCGAAATTGATGCAGGCGCTGGTGGAGGATTACCTCAGTGCGTTCCAACAGGCGCTTGAGGCCGCCCGCACCAACGGTGTCAGCGGTGAGAGCCCGCTTGCGGCCTATATCAGGCTTTCGGCCGAGCATGCGGAGGAGTCGAAACCGTCTGCGTCCTGGATTTTTTCGGCGATTGCCGAGGATCCCGATTTCCTGACGCCAATAAAATCGTTCAGGCGGCAGCTGTTCCAGCGGCTGAAGGGGGAGACTCCTAACCTCAGGGCGCTGCTGGTCTGCTATCTCGCCATCGAAGGGCTTCGCAGCATGAACCTGTTCGGTTCGGACATTCTCTCCGCCGAAGAGCGCCGGCTGCTGATATCGACGCTGCTGGAGATCGCGGAATAGTCCAGGAATGCGCCGGCCGGGTTCAGTTGCCTCGGTCGCTTCGATCGCCCGTTTGCGTCGACCCAAAGTGCCTGCCGTCACACAGGCTTCATTGTGCCGACATAGCGTCCTCCCATTCTTTGCTGCAACGCAGGAGGAGTGGGTATGGTCGATATTGTTTCAAGCGAGGCAGGAATTCCAAGGCCGGAGCATCCGCTCGACCGGCCAAGCGGCACCGGCAAATGGTTTCTGCCGGCCTTTGCCGTCATTGTTCTGGGCGGCCTTGCCTATGTCGGCTACGCGCTCAGCCAGGACCTGACCAGCACCGTCGCGGTGCCGTGGATCCTGCTTGGCCTGGCGCTGCTGATCGCGCTCGGCTTCGAATTCGTCAACGGTTTTCACGACACCGCCAATGCGGTGGCAACCGTGATCTACACGCATTCCATGCCGGCCGAGCTTGCGGTGATGTGGTCCGGCTTCTTCAACTTCCTCGGCGTGCTTACCGCCAGCGGAGCGGTCGCCTTCGGCATCATATCGCTGCTGCCGGTCGAGCTGATCCTTCAGGTCGGCTCGAGCGCGGGGCTAGCCATGGTTTTCGCGCTGCTGGTCGCAGCGATCATGTGGAACCTCGGAACCTGGTATCTCGGCCTGCCTGCCTCGAGCTCGCACACGCTGATCGGTTCGATCATCGGCGTCGGTCTCGCCAACCAGTTCATGGCCCCGGCCGGCTCCGTCACTAGCGGCGTCGACTGGTCACAGGCATCCAATGTCGGCCTGTCGCTTCTGATCTCGCCGCTGGTCGGATTCGGCCTGGCCGCGCTGCTGCTTCTGGTGATGAAGCTGCTGGTCAGGAACCGCGAGCTCTACGAGGCGCCCAAGTCGAGCGCTCCGCCGCCACTGTGGATTCGCGCGCTGCTTATCTTCACCTGCACCGGCGTGAGCTTTGCCCACGGCTCCAATGACGGGCAAAAGGGCATGGGCCTCATCATGCTCATCCTGATCGGCGTGGTGCCGACCGCCTTCGCGCTCAACCGCACACCGGACGTGAACTATCTCGAAGCTTACAAATCCGCGGCGACCCAGGTCGAAACGGTACTCGGCAAATACGTCAAGCCCGGCGTCGCTGTGACCGACGCGGCGACCGTGGTCGGCGACGCCGTTCGCACCAAGACCTGGAAGGACGAGACCACGCCTGCCCTGCAGAGCTTCATCCACGACACCAGCGCCATGTTGTCGCCCTATCCGTCCGTGGAAAAGCTGCCGACAACGCTGGTCAGCAACGCCCGCAACAACATCTATCTTATCGGTGAAGCGCTGAAGCTGATCGACAAGAGGAAGCTGCTGCCGATGCAGGCAGACGACCTGAAGGCGGTGACGACCTATCATAAGGCCGTCGACAACGCGACGAAGTTCATCCCGCTCTGGGTCAAGGTCGCCATCGCGCTGGCGCTCGGCCTCGGCACCATGGTCGGCTGGAAGCGCATCGTCGTCACCGTCGGCGAGAAGATCGGCAAAAGCCATCTGACCTACGGCCAGGGCGCGTCCGCCGAGCTTGTCGCGATGGCGACGATCGCATCGGCCGACTATCTCGGCCTGCCGGTCTCAACCACCCATGTGCTGTCGTCGGGCGTTGCCGGCACCATGGCGGCGAATGGTTCGGGCCTGCAATGGTCGACGGTGCGCAACATGCTGATGGCCTGGATACTGACCCTTCCGGCCTCCATCTGTCTTGCCTTCGTGCTGTTCGTCATCTTCCGCCAGGTATTCTGAGCGGGGGCAGGGTTTGACCAGAATGTCGCGGCGCCGCCCGGATCATCTGAACGTGCATCGTTTCGGCCGGCCATGAATGACGCATCGCATCTGACATTGCTCGCCGCGGACGATCAGCACCATACTCCTGGGCTGGTCTGGGCCTATCATGCCGCTCCCGGCAAAGCTCCCGAACCGCTGGCGCCCCGAGACATAGAACCCGCGCTGGCCTCAGCGGACGGCTGGGTCTGGCTGCATGTCGACCTAGTCGACCGGCGCGCCCATTCCTGGGTCAGCCACGCCTGCGCGCTGCCGGCGTCGGCTCATGCAATCCTCGAAGGACATGAGGACAGCCTGGTGCTGGCGCATGAGAATGGCGTCGTTCACGGCATTTCGGCCGACCTGCATGGCGAGATCGCCCATCAGTCGACGACCATCGGCAGATTGCATTTTGCGGTCTCGGAGCGGCTGCTGGTCACCGGCCGCCGGCATCCGCTGGCGGCGGTGGAGGAAGTGCACACTGCCCTTGCCGCGGGGCTGCGGCCGGCCACGGCATTCGAGCTGTTCGAAACGCTGGTCATGGCTTTTTGCAAGACCACCAGCCTGCGGCTCGCCGCGGCGACGAAGCGCCTGGACGCAGTCGAGGATCATCTCGTGACCGAGCGGCTTGCAGACGAAAGACGGCAGCTGAAGGATGTGCGCCGCCTTGCCGTATCCCTGCATCGGCCGATCTCGGCCCTGGCAGCGCTTTTCCAGGATGAAGACCGTTCCGCGTGGAACCTTTCCGCCGGCGCACATGAAGTTCTGCGCCGGCTTGCTGCGCGCCTTGAACGGCTCGACCGCGAGGTCGTCATGATCAACGACCGGGCAAGGCTGCTGCAGGAGGAGCTTGCGGCTGAGCTTGCCGACGAATCGAACCGCAGCCTCAAGGCGCTGGCGGTGATGAGCGCGCTGCTTTTGCCGGGAACGCTGATCGTCGGCATTTTCGGCATGAACACTGGCGGGCTGCCATTCACCGAGAGCCCCAGCGGCTTCTTCCTGGCGATGCTGCTCGCGGTCGGCGCGACCGCCCTGTTCTACTGGCTTCTGCTGCGCGCCGGCGCCAATCTGCGGTTCTGAGGCCGATTAATGGCGCCGTTCGTTCACCTGTATGCAAAGTACGGGCTGGCACGTCGAAACCACGCCATCCCGCCTTCCGAAAATCGGTTCCGATTTTCGGGCCGATGCGCTAGAGCCTTTCGGGATTGAACCGTGCCTTTAACCCGGAAAGGCTCCCGCCGCTGCCCATGCCCCACCTTCCCGAGCATCTTCTCACCGGCTATCGCAGTTTCATGAGCGGTCGGTATCTCACCGAAAGCGGGCGTTATCGCGCGCTGGCGCGGGAGGGCCAGGCACCGGAAACGATGATCGTCGCCTGTTGCGATTCCCGCGCCGCGCCTGAAGCGATCTTCGATGCCGGGCCAGGCGAGTTGTTCGTGCTGCGCAATGTCGGCAATCTGGTGCCGCCCTATGCGCCCGACGATCAGTTCCACTCGACATCGGCGGCGCTCGAATTTGCCGTGCAGAGCCTCAAGGTCAAGAACATCGTGGTGATGGGTCACGGCCGCTGCGGCGGCATCCGCGCAGCACTCGACACCACGGCCGCGCCGTTGTCGCCGGGTGATTTCATCGGCAAATGGATGAGCCTGATCGCGCCGGCGGCCGAGACCGTATCGTCGAGCACCTTCATGACCGCGACCGAGCGCCAGACGGCGCTGGAGCGCATCTCGATCCGCTATTCCATCGCCAATCTGCGCACCTTCCCTTGCGTCTCGATCCTCGAAGGCAAGGGGCGGCTGTCGCTGCACGGCGCCTGGTTCGACATCTCGACCGGCGAGCTTTGGGTGATGAACAAGGACACCGGCGATTTCGAGCGGCCCGACACGGAGTAGGAGGCTGGGCATGGTGCGACTTCGGGACGCGTTCGCGGCTGCGGCACTGCTCTGCTCGGCAGATTTCGCCCGTGCCGACGACAGCGCGATCATCGACCGCTGGTATTCGGCACTGCTCGTCGCCGACCGCAGCGAATTGTCGGACCTGCTCGCCGACAACGTCCGCATCAAGCTCGATGACCTCGGCGTCGTGCAAAGCAAGCAGGAATTCATCGCCTCGATCGCCGAGTGGCAAGGCGCCGTCGCCGGGGCCGAAATCCGCCATCGGATCGAGAAATCGGAAGGCGGCGTCACCACTGTGATCGCCTGCTATGATTTTCCCAGCAACGACATGCTGATGCAGGAGACCTTTGCGGTCGCCAACGACCAGATCACCGCCAGTTCGCAAGCCGCGATCGCCGAAAACTGCGACGGTTACTGACCGAGTTTTCCGCCCAGGGCTTTTTTGGTGACGGGCGCTGGAATTGCCGATGTTATTTCGCGTCTAAAAAGCGCACTGTCATCGTAGTTCCCGTAATTCCACCCAATATCGAGGTCTCTAAAACGATATAGACGACACGATTGCTCGGGCAACGTCCAATTCTTTCAGGCAATCTGTATCATTAGCCATACCAAGGTATGTCATGAATACAACATCATTCCCATTCGACAAATACCAGGCAGACAACAATTGATCATCGGTGTCGGACAATACGCCAACAGAGATTATGCTTTCGGACTCGTTCTTTGTGATATTCCCTGCATCTATGGAATTATTCTGACAAAACTGGAGCATAAACGTTCTCAGAGCGTTAAAGTCTACGTTTGGTTTTTCTCCGCCACGATACTTCGCAATTGAGAATTGAATCGCGCCGCAGCCGTCCGTTTCTTTGGCTAAGGTAGGTGGCGATCCCTCAGGAAGATCGCCGGCTATGTCTACCCATCCGGCAGGCAGGTCGAAGGTGAGGCCATGGAATTCTACTCTCATTAAGGTTCCTTTGGATGGTGTCAGGATGCGAGTGGAAGCCTCCGTCGAAATAAAATGCATGTTACAAGATAATATCTTGGTAGGCATTGAATTCGGCTCGAACGATACTCGCAGCACCATGTGGCCACGCTTTAGCACTACCAGGCGCTGTTGCGTGGAGCCGGCCGCCGCCTTACATCGGTGACGATCCACCTCCCACTCAGCGAAAGTTTGTCCATGCCGTCCACCGTCGACCTCGCCGCCCATCCGCTGACCGCATGGCAAGGGCCGCTCGGCCTGCCCGATTTCACGCGCATCGGCGATGGCGATTTTTCTCGGGTCTTCGACGCCGCCCTGAAGGCGCATGAAGCCGAGATCGAGGCGATTGCCGGCAACACCCGGACGCCGACGATCGAAAACACGCTTGCCGCACTTGAGCTTGCCGGCGAGGCGCTCGACCATGTCTCCTCGATCTTCTGGTGCCGCGCCGGCGCCCACACCAATGAGGCGATCCAGGCGCTGGAGCGCGACATCTCGCCAAAGATGTCGCGGCATTTCTCGGCGATTTCGATGAACGAGCGGCTGTTTGCCCGCATCGACGATCTCTATCAGCGCCGCGATGCCTTGAAGCTCGATGCCGAAACGCTGCGAGTCTTGGAAAAGACCTGGAAAAACTTCGTCCGCTCCGGCGCCAGGCTCGACGCCGAAGGCAAGAAGCGGCTCGCCTCGATCAACGAGGAATTGTCGTCGCTCGGCACCAATTTCGGCCAGAACGTGCTTGCCGACGAGCGCGACTGGGCGCTGTTCCTCGATGAGGCTGACCTTGCCGGCCTGCCGGAATTCCTGAAAAGCTCGATGGCGGAAGCCGCCGAGATGCGCGGCCAGAAGGGCCGCTACGCGGTCACTTTGTCGCGTTCGATCTACGAGCCGTTCTCGACCTTCTCAGAACGCCGCGACCTGCGCGAGACAGCGTTCCGCGCCTTCATCATGCGTGGTCAGAATGGCGGCGCCACCGACAACACGGAAGTGGTGCGCGACATGCTGCGCCTGCGCGCCGAGAAGGCGAAGCTGCTCGGCTATCCTTCCTACGCCGGATTGAAGCTCGACGATACCATGGCCAAGACGCCGGAGGCGGTGCACGCGCTGCTCGATCCGGTCTGGGAAAAGGCGGTGGAAAAGGCGGCAAGCGACCGGGCCGAATTGCAGCGGCTGGCGGCGAAGGCCGGCAGCAACGAGAAATTCGCCGCCTGGGACTGGCGCTTCTATCAGGAGAAGCTGCGCGCAGAGAAATTCGCCTTCGACGAGGCCGAGCTGAAGCCATATCTGCAGCTCGACCGCATCATCGAGGCCTGTTTCGACGTTGCAACGCGATTGTTCGGCATTTCTTTTGAGGAAAAGAAGGGCATTGCCACCTGGCATCCGGACGCACGTGTTTTCGCGGTGAAGAATGCCGACGGCAGCGAGCGCGGACTGTTCCTCGCCGATTATTTCGCGCGACCCTCGAAGCGCTCCGGCGCTTGGATGAGCGCGCTGAAATCCGGCTACAAGCTTGGCGATGGCTCCAAGCCGGTCATCTACAACATCATGAATTTCGCCAAGCCGCCGGCCGGCGAGGCAGCCTTGCTATCGGTCGACGAGGCCAAGACCCTGTTCCACGAATTCGGTCACGCGCTGCACGGCATGCTGACCGACGTTACCTGGCCATCGGTCGCTGGCACCTCGGTCAGCCGCGATTTCGTCGAGCTGCCTTCGCAGCTCTACGAACACTGGCTGACGGTGCCGGCGGTGCTGGAAAAGCATGCCCTGCATGTCAAGACCGGCAAGCCGATGCCAAAGGCCCTGGTCGACAAGATGCTGGCGGCGCGCACTTTCGGCGCTGGCTTCGCCACGGTCGAGTTCACCGCCTCCGCCTTGGTCGACATGGCCTACCATGCGCGGCCGGATGCGCCGCAGGAGCCGCTTCGTTTCGAAACCGAAACGCTCGAAAAGCTCGACATGCCCGACACCATCGCGATGCGCCACCGCACCCCACATTTCGGCCATATCTTTGCGGGCGATGGCTATTCTGCGGGCTATTACTCCTACATGTGGTCGGAAGTGCTCGACGCCGACGCTTTCGCCGCCTTCGAGGAAACAGGCGATCCCTTCAACCCGGCGCTGGCCGAGCGGTTGCGCAAGAACATCTACGCCGCCGGCGGCTCAAAGGACCCGGAAGAACTCTACACCGCCTTCCGCGGCAAGATGCCTTCCCCGGAAGCGATGATGGCCAAGCGCGGGCTGGTGTGATGCATGCCCGCTCTTGTCACCGTTCTCTTTCCATCTGATTGATGTCGGCTGTCATGGCGTCGGGTTGCGCACCGCCTGATCCGGTTTCCGCCGGTCCCGCTCGGCCTCGTTGGCTGCGGCCGCGTCGTTGAGGTGACTGCCTTAATGCGGTCTCCATCGTTCCGGCCGAAGGAGCCGGGTTGATGGCGGCGCTACGGGCTGTGCGGGGGGTGGCAACGACAGCTTGCCCGCTATGCTGATCGGCGCTGCCGCATCTGGACCGAGCCTTGCGACGACCGCTACGGAAATAAATCTCTCAGTCGCGAACTGTCAGCCCCGCCAACGGAAAGGCGGGGCTGGTAAGTTGATTGTCCCGGCAAGCTTTTTGCCGGGGCGATTGGCCTAGGCAGGCACAAAGCCAAAATAGGCTTTGTAGGAAGCCCCGTCGCCGGAAATCAGGGGTGTTTCCACTTTGAACCCAATCCCATTGAAGGTGGTATTGTTCGTGCGTGCCGCGAGCAACACCATCTGCTTTGCGGAGATGGTCACTGTCGTGCTCCCGATCCTGTCATCGCCCCAGTCGAAGAGATCGCTGATGGCGCCGCCGATCGATGGCATCAAGGTTCCTAGGGCCGGGCCGGCGATAGCAGCAATGATAGGTCCCGCTACCGGAATGAGGCCCAAAGCAAGCGTACCGGCCGTATGGACGCCCATGACGATCTTCTGCACCTCGTCCTTGTATTTGTTGGGATCGCCAAAATCGTTTTCCATCAGCACCGTACCGATATTGATGCCGTAGGGCTTGCCTCGATAGATTTCCATAAGGTCGGGTCTTGTATCTCCGGCATCGACGTCGCCGTAGACCTGGCTGCGCTTGGTGTCGGCGATCTGCGGCGTTGTCACGCTGACGATGACATATGGTTCATCCGCACTCGATCCCTGATCCCAGTCGGTCTCGCCGAAGCAATGGAGGCCGGTATAGTGGACGACGACATCTCGAAGGTCGATCGCGCCGGTGTCGGGCCACCAGTATATGCCGCCGTTTTCAAACAAATTGGCGCGGCCTCCTTCGGCAAATTCGGTCTCGTCGGTGGTTGGGTACCCCAGATATGACCGCTCCCAGCCCAAGCTTTCCCACTTCTTTCGAATGTCGCCGTACACCACGTTGGCTCCTGTGTTCGGCGTCCAGTAGATCGAGCCGGCGTTGGCAAAATGGTTGTAGCGCCCGACGCCGTCGGGAGTTCCGGTTTCGTCGGTGACCGGATAGCCGAGAACAGAGCGCTCCCAGCCCATTGCTGCCCATTTGCCGCGAATTGCCCCCCAAATCGCTTGAGCACCGGTATTCGGCGTCCAGTAGATTGAGGCAGTGTTGTTGTTGAAGTGATTGTATCGGCCGACGCCGTCGGGAGTTCCGGTTTCGTCGGTGCAGGGAATCCCCCACGCGAGACCGCCAAGTGCGATCCATTTCCTATAGATTTCGCCATGGATCTCAAAGGCGTTGTGCATGGCATCGTTGTAGCAAATGCATAAGCCATTCTTGAGATACCAGGCTTTTCCAGTGTCCTTCCGGTCGATCTCAGCGAAGCCGGCGCCTCCAAGGGAGTTGTACTTTTGCTGTATGACGGCTTCCGGCGAGAGGAGCGACCAAGGCCCGATCCTGAGCTGATCGGAAAGTCTTGTGGCTCCAGCGCGGGCGGCGCCGGCACGCACTCTCGAAGTTGCTCTGGCAGTATACGGCATGACCTTTTTCCTTCCTGTGAGTGTTGGTATCGGAGGCTTCAGGCCTCCGGCGATCGGTTGTGATCGACGGGCCGAGGTTCCCAGACCGCGACTTACGGACGGCTTACGGAGTTCCGAGCTGCGCCAGAGCAATTCCAGGAAAAGTGTGAAACGGTTTTCCGTCCGGAATTGCGCAAAAATAAGAGATAGAGCGGTTCGGCGTTTCCGTGAAACGATGAACCGGTCTAGAGAAACGGGCGCACGAGCGAACGCAGCAAAGGCGAGGGCTCGTCATCGCCGGTCGAAGCGAGCGCGCGTTCATAGCGCCGGTAATCCTCGATGGCGCCGGCATGGTCGTTCCTGGAGAGGCTCTCCTGGATGAGCGTGCCATGGAGTTTGGCCGATTCCGGGTAGAAATCGAGGGCACGCCGGCACGCCTGGCGTGCCCGATCCGCGTTGCCTTGGCTCTGCCAGTGTTTGGCGATCCGCACGGCAAGCTCCACAAACCCGTCCCGCACCCGGTCGGCCGCGGCGTTCGACCAGGCGGGCGTCGGGCCATTCGAGAAAAGCGGGCCGACAAAGCCTTCCAGCAGCATCTCCTGCTCCTCGATTGCGCTGTCTCTTCGGCCCGACAGGACGCGTTTCAGCCGGTCTTCCCAATCCTGCAGATCGATCCAGACCTTGTCGGCAGCGAGCCGCAAACGGCCTTCTCTCAGCGTTACGAGTTCGCCTTGCCCGAGCAACTTGCGCAAACGATGTAGCGCCTGCTCCAAGGCCGCTTTGGCCTGGTCGCCGTCGAGGTCGGGCCAGAGCCAATCCTGCAGGGTTTCCACAGAACAGACCTGGTCCCTCGACAGGCAGATAATGCGCAATATGTCGAGCGCGCGGGTAGGTTTGGCACCGGGCGCGACCTCGGCGCCATCGATCTCGAGGCGGAAGCCTCCCATCAAGTGGATCCTGAGCGGCCAAGGCCACTGGGCGGGTCGGCCAGCGGGCGGGACCAGATATCGCGCCCGAACGACGCGGCGGCAGAGATCGATGTCGATCTTTCGCTCCAGCGCGTCGGCGACCAGATCGGCCAATAAGTCCGGCAGGTTGAGCAGGATTGCGGAGGGGTTTACCTCGCGCAACGCCTCCATGAATTCAGCCAGACGAGCGCCATAGGGCGCGCCGCCGTTCCACTTCTGCTCCAGGGCCTGGGCGGCCAGAATGCTCAGTTCGACACGCTGGCGGGGGCCGCCGCTCAGCCTTTCGACGATTTCCTGAAGTAGCGCAATGGCCTCCGCCGGACGCCGATCGGCCAGCAGGACCTGGTATTTGGTGACGTAATGCGGCCAGCGTTCAATCATCGGCTCGTTCGCCCGCTCGATGGCATCCATGAAGACATCGCAGTCGAGATAGGCCTTATCGAAGTCGCCATTGCGCGTGTGCATCGCCGCATGGCAGTCGGCGACTACAGCGACCTGGGTGGTGAACCTGCTGTCCGCAATCTCGCCCAGGCGGGAAACCAGCGCATTGAACTCCGAGAAGTTGTTGTGAAGCTTCATCAGCAATTGAAGCTGATAGAGGGCGCTGAACTCGACGCCCCGCAAGGCATGTTGCTCCCCTATGGTCGTGGCTCGTCGCAAGGCATCCTCGGCCGAGTCGTAGACAAAGCCGCGCCGCGAATAGGGGAAGTAACGGCCGCTGGCCGAGCCAAAGGACACCAGCCACATGCCGAGCACCAGCGGCGGGATATCCGGATGTTCGAGATCGGCGGCAAGGCTGTCCACGGCATTGGCAAAAATGTCGCGCTGCCCCGACGAGGTCGCGTAGTCGATGAGCGCTTCGCTTGCCAGCAGGCGCAACTCGACCGAATCCTCGATCGGCAGACGTATCAGGCGCTGCTGGATATCATTCACGAGGCGCTTCGCGTCGTGGGCTTCGAATTCGCCAGGTTCGGCGAAATCGATGGCCCGCAGGATGCCGAGCCTGACCATCATGAGTTCCTCCGGATCCAAATCCGGCAATCCCTTGGCAAGAAGCTGTGAGGCTCGGCGCGTCCACTCCGCCAGCCCCTCATGCGTACGCCAGCTGGCGGTCTTGACCACGACCGCCCGCGCGACGGTCAGGCATTGGCCGCGCATGTCGGTGTTCTCGAATGCTTGCCATGCCTTGGAGAAGTGCGGTTCGGCCTTCGCGTCGTCCGATCCGAAAGCAACGCCCAGCCAATAATGGACCCACCCGTCCATCTGGTCGGGCGGCAGCCTGTTGCACCATTCGACGAAGCTGGCCCGGCGCCCTTGCGAGAGAACGCCGTTGGCGCACTCCAGAATGAGCTGGCGTGCCAGCGGCCAGGCGCCCGCCTGCAACGCCAGCACGATTGCCGCGTCGGTTTTGTCTGCCTCGTGCAGGACCTTTGCTGCCTGCTCGCGCAGCCTGGAACGGTCCGCTTCCGTCACGCGCCGGTCCAGTAGGCCGGCAAGGTATTCGCGCAACAAGTCATGCAGCTGGAAGGCGGCGCCGCCCGGACCGTCGCGCGTGATCAGCAGCTGGCGATGCTGCAGCCGCTCCAGCAGGCGAGCAGCCTGCGGCGAGCCCAGGAACGCATCGGCAAGCTCCGTGCTGATCTCCGGCAGAAGGTTGAGCCTGATAAGCAGATCCTGGTCCTCCGGCGCGATGTCGCGCAGGAAATAACGTCCGACAATCTCCCGAAGGCCGGCGCCTCCGGCAAGGCCGGTCTGCGAAAGCGGGTAGTACATTCCGGCGTTGGCCAGCAGGAGAAGGCCCACCGCCCAGCCGCGCGCCTCCGAAATGTCGCCGACCTCGGACGGCGATTGCGAGCGGGCGGCGACGAGGTTGCGTGCCTCCGCAGGCGAAAACTCCAGCAGCGTTTGGTTGAGGACCGGCAACTGTCCCGACAGCACGAGGTCGGCGACATCGCCCTCGGGCAGCATCCGCGATGTGCAGATGCAGCGGATGGTGTTGGGGCGTTCGCGCAACAGGATCGCCAGCGTCCGGCGGAAGCCTGGCGCGTCGGCACGATGCAGATCGTCGAGGACCAGGATCGTGCCGGGATCAAGCCGCGAGAAATAGGTGCGGAAGAACAGCCGCGCGAAATCGTCGGAATTGTCGGCATATTCCGGACCGAAGACGGGCATGCCGGCATGCCTGCCGTCGAGCGACAGCGTCAGATAGTGGAAAAGGCGCGCAACGTCCTGGTCCTCGGTGTCGACCCGATACCAGTTGTCCGCCGATTCGCCCTGCTTCAGCCCGCCTTGTTCCAGAAAGTCGATCACCGCGGTGGTCTTGCCGTATCCACCAGGCGCCGCCAGCCAGCATGCACCGCTGTCGAGGGCCTGCGAGAGCAGCGCCACTACGCGCGGACGGCTGACAATTCCCACTGGCCGGGGTGCCGAGAGCTTTGCTATCTCGCGCGGCGCGCCCCGGAAGGATTTATCCATTGTGACGACTCTCGCAGCGCAGTCGCCTCGCGAAAACAGGTAATCGATTCGCCCGCAACAACAAATCGCCGGCCGGCGCTGTGCTCGCCTGACGTGCCGTGCTCGCCGGCAAGGTCGCGGTTATCCCTTGTGTGACATGATATGCGAAACCCCGACACTCACGTCGGCGGTGTGTCTTGCCATCACTGCGTTCATTCGCATTGCAATCGTCGCATAGCCGTTTCGTTCCTGGTCGGTAACGTCCGAGGGCTTGAAGAGCCAAGGAAGGGGTGCAACCTGCGCGTCCTCGAAATTGGCCGGCAGATTCGATGGCAAGGCCTTTTTTCCTAAAGGCAGCTCTAGCCCAAGGTCACTAAATTCCTCCTCGAGGCTGGCGTGCAGATGAGAAAGCACCACATAGATCGCCAGCTTTGATCTAGTCCTTTCTGTGTTGTTTTGATTGTACTCTTGAAGAACCTCATCGAACGATGGCGATACGTCGGTTTCAGCAGCGGTAGCTCGTGTTGCAACAGCACCGGCCAGGGCAGTCGCTGCCACTCCTGTAAGACCTACAAAATCACGTCTTGTCGTGCTGGTCATAGTGAATTCCCCTCGGTTTTGAAGACGGGCCAAGTCTGGCAAGGACGAGGCGCAGTGGCAATAGGCCGCATACTCTACTGGTGTAGAGGACCTTTACGTCGCCGATGTGAATCCACCCGGCGATGAGCGGGTCTTCGGCATGCAAGCAGGCAAGGGATTCGAAAAATCCGCTGGTGGAGCTGAGGAGGATCGAACTCCTGACCTCGTCATTGCGAACGACGCGCTCTCCCAGCTGAGCTACAGCCCCGTCCAGCGGATGGGGCTTTTATCGGCCGCTGCGGTTTCCTGTCAAGGCTGCGCTTGCTGCCGAAATGCCGTTCGGCCGTTCGTCCGGCTTCGCCATCCGGCGGAAGGCGGCTCTTGCCGCTTTCCCCCACAGTGGCTACATGTCGGCAACAATCGGAGACCGGCATGATCGCCCTCATTCAGACCATTGTCATGGCGCTTGACCTTTACTGGTGGATCATCATCGCCTCGGCGATATTTTCCTGGCTCTACGCCTTCAACGTCGTCAATTCGCGCAACCAGTTCGTCGACACCATCAGCAACATGCTCTATCGGCTGACCGAGCCGGCGCTGCGGCCGATCCGCCGCTTCATGCCAGATCTCGGCGGCATCGACATCTCGCCGATCATCCTGCTGCTGATCCTGTTCTTCATCCGGCAGTTCCTGCTTACCACCGTGCTTTCGCTGGTCGTCTGAGTTCAGGCGTCCCATGAGCGCGCCGTTCCGCACGCGTACCGACGGCATCGACCTGTTCGTCCGGCTGACGCCGAAGTCAGCGATGGACAGGCTGGAAGGTATCGAGACATCGGCGGATGGGCGAAGCCATCTAAAAGCCCGCGTCCGCGCCGTGCCGGAAAACGGGGCCGCCAATCGAGCGCTGGAAAGGCTGGTCGCCAAGGCGCTTGGCGTGCCGGCATCGGCCGTCTCGATCGTCGCCGGCGGCACCGCTCGGCTGAAGACGCTGCGCGCGCTTGGCGATCCCGCGGCGTTAGCGAAACGCATCGATACGCTGGGCACGCCTGCGCCATGATCTCGGCTCGCTCACCTACCCCCGCAGAAAAAAGGCCGGGCTGCAAAGCCCGGCCAGATGTGAAGGTCGAAAACCTTCAGAGGGGAACGCGCCGGACGAATGGGAGGAAACATCCGACGCGGATTGCATATGGGTTGGCGTCGACGTCGTTTCAATGAGGTCGGGGAACCACCGTCGCGACAGGCTTTTAAACATCTCGATTATCTGATCAGCAGCTCGACGAGGCCGATCCGTCCTATCGCGACCGATGCGGCAGGACACGCACCGCAACCCCGACCGGGAAGCTCAATATGACCACTACTCGAGTCCTATTCTTCGATGTTCTGGGAACCGTCGTTGACTGGCGCAGCGGTATCGCAAGGGAGGCCGGCGCCTTCCTAGCGCGAAATGGTGCACAGCAGGTCGATCCTGGTGAATTCGCCGATGCGTGGGCGTTGCGCTATGACGCCTCGACCGAGGCGGTGCGGACAGGGCACCGGCCTTTTGTTTCACTCGACGTGATCAACCGGGAGAATCTGGACGTCACTCTCGTCCAGTTCGGGCTGACCCCATCCGCGCTGCCGGCCACCGAACTTGAGGAACTCAATCTCGCCTGGCACCGGCTGGAGCCGTGGCGCGATTCGCTGAAAGGCCTTGCGAGGCTGAAGGAACGCTTCATCATCGCGCCCTTGTCGGGGGGCAATACCCGGCTGTTACTGGATATGGCCAAGCGCGCCGGCCTGCCTTGGGACACCGTCCTTGGCTCGGATGTGTTCGGCACCTACAAGCCTGCGCCACAGGCTTATCTCCGCGCAGTGGAGATCCTGGGGGTGCGACCTTCGGAGGCCGTGTTAGTCGCCGCGCATAATAACGACCTGGCCGCGGCACGAAGGTGCGGTATCGGAACCGCCTTTGTTGCTCGGCCAAGAGAGCATGGCCCGGCGCAGACGACCGATCTCTCGCCTCTTGAGAGCTGGGACTTCGTGACCGACGACCTTGTCCATCTCGCCCAAGTTCTCCCGTAGGCAGAGGGCAGAAAACCTAAGCGATGTCGTCGCGGATGCAGGCCTTCAGATGGCCCTCGGCTGTCGCCCTCAGCGGCGGCACAGCCCCGGCGCAAGCCTCCAGCGCAAACGGGCAACGGGTCCGGAAAACACAGCCCGACGGCGGGTTCGCCGGACTGGGAATATCGCCTTTGAGCACCTGCCGGCCTTGCCTGGCCAGCGGATCGAGCGACGGAATGGCTGACAGCAGCGCGCGCGTGTAGGGATGCTGCGGCCGGGCATAGAGTTCGGCCGCCGGCGCAACCTCCATGATGCGCCCGAGATAGAGCACGATGACCGTGTTGCAGATGTACTCGACGACGGCCAGATCGTGCGAAATGAACAGCATGGTCAGGCCGAGCCGGAGCTGCAGGTCGCGCAACAAATTGATGATTTGCGCCTGGATCGAGACGTCGAGTGCCGAGACCGGCTCGTCGGCGACGATGAATTCCGGCTCGAGCGTCAGCGCACGGGCGATGCCGATGCGCTGGCGCTGGCCACCCGAGAATTCATGGGCGTAGCGGTCATAGGCGTCGACCGGCAACTCGACCGCGGCAAGTGCCTTCTCGGCCTTCGCCCGCCGCTCGGACTTCTTGCCAATGACTTGAATGTCCAGGCCTTCGGTGAGGATCTGCCCTATCGTCATGCGCGGCGACAGGCTGGCGAAGGGATCCTGGAAAATATACTGCATCTTGCGGCGCTGGCGGCGCAACTGGGCGGCACCCAGCCTGGTGATGTCGGTGCCGTTATAGTTGATTTGGCCGGATGTCGGCTCGATCAGACGCAGCACCGAGCGGCCGATCGTGGTCTTGCCGGAGCCGGATTCGCCGACCAGGCCGACCACCTGGCCACGCCTGATATCGAAGGAAATATCCTCCAGCGCCCTGACGACGGGTCCGCGCGAGAACGCTGTCGGCGCAAAATGCTTGGTCAGGTTTTTGACCGAAAGGAAGGGGGCGTCCACCATCAAAGCTCCTCCCAACGCAGGCAGCGGCTTTGCTGGGTCGGCGTCGCCGCAAACAATGGCGGGACCGCGGCGCGGCAGGCAGCGATAGCCATCGGGCAACGCGGCGCGAACGAACAGCCCTTGGGCAGCAAGGCGAGCGAGGGAACATTGCCGGCAATGGTCGGCAGCGGCGTTCCCGCCGCCTTCAGCGCCGTGGCCTGGCCGAGCCGCGGCACCGAGCGCATCAACCCCGCGGTATAGGGATGACGCGGACGGGTGAACACTTCGCTCACCGGACCTGTTTCGACGATACGCCCGGCATACATCACCGCTACCCGGTCGGCGATTTCGGCTACGAGGCCGAGATTGTGAGTGACGAACAGGATGCCCATGCCGCGCTGCGCCTGCAGCTCGGCCAAAAGATCGAGAATCTGGGCCTGGATAGTGACGTCCAACGCGGTCGTCGGCTCGTCGGCGATCAGCAAGCCTGGATCGCAGGACAGGGCCATGGCGATAGTGGCGCGCTGGCGCATCCCGCCTGACAGCTCGTGCGGATACTGCCGCGCCCGCCGCTTCGGATCGGGAATGCCGACCTGCTCCAGCAGCCGCACAGCGTCTGCTTCTGCCTCGCGGTGCGATTTGCCGAGATGGATGCGGATCGGTTCGGCGATCTGCTCGCCGATCGTGTAGACCGGGTTGAGGCTGGTCATCGGCTCCTGGAAGACCATGCCGATCTCGTTGCCGCGTATCTTGCGCAACGACTCGCCATCGAGGCTGGTCAGCTCGGTGACCGTGCCGCTCTTGCTCCGTAGCGCGATCGATCCCTCAGCAATATGTCCGACCCTTTTCGGCAACAGGCCGATGATCGACAGGCTGGTGACGGATTTGCCGGATCCGGATTCGCCGACGAGCGCCACCGTCTCGCCGGAGCCGATCGTCAGGTCGACGTCCGCTACCGCCGCGATGTCGCGCCCCGCAATGCGGAACACCGCGCGCAGGCCGGAAATCGAGAGGATCGGCGCGACACTCAGCGGAGCAGCCCCACATCGCGAAGGATCATGTCGATCTTCGCGGTTTCCTCCTCGTTCAGGCTGCGTTGCGGCCGCGCCATGGTGTTCGAGGCGATGATGCCGAGGCTCTTCATCGCTGCCTTGAAGGCGCCGACGCCGGCCGAGCCGGCGCTTGTCCTGCCAAGCGATATCCAGACGATCTCGAACAGCTTTAAAAGCCGCTCCTGTTCCACCCGGGCCTCGGCATGCTGGCCGGCCTGCATCAGCTTCCACAGCCTGACGTAACCATGCGGGTCGACATTGGCGAGGCCCGGCACGACGCCATGCGCACCCATGGCCAGCACGCTGTCGACCAGGATCTCGGAGCCGGTCATGCCGAAGAAACCCGGGTCATCGGCCATGTCCTTGAGCACGTAACGCAGATTGCCGTCATCGCCGCTGGAATCCTTGATGCCCGCGATGGCGCCTTCCCTGGCGAGGCCGACCGTGGTCTTGCGCTCCAGCTTGATGTGAACGCAGACCGGGATATCGTAGGCGATGACCGGAATGTCGATCGCATCCTTGATATAGCGGAAGTGATCGCCGATCTCCGACTGGCTGGTGCGGGTATAAAACGGCGCGGTGACGACGATGGCGTCGGCGCCGGCCGATCTGGCGATGCGGGCGTGGTTGATGACACGATCGGTCGTCGGATCGATCACCCCGACGAAGATCGGAACCCGGCCGTTATTGACCTTCACCGCGTGCTCGATGATGGCCCTGCGGCCGGCCTCGTCATGGAAGACCACCTCGCTGGTCGAGCCGAGCACGAACAGCCCGTGAACGCCGCCGTCGAGCAGGTTTTCGATCGTCCGGGTGAACGACGCAAAATCGATGCTGAAGTCGGAATTGAGCGGAGTAACGACAGGCGGCACGACGCCGGTAAACAGGGGCATTTTGATGAACCTTTGAGGTCAGTTGAGATCGGAACGAGGGTCGAATGCGTCGCGCAAGCCGTCGCCAATGAAATTGATGGCGAGCACGGTGAGCACCAGTGCGGCGCCGGGGAACATCCATTGCCACGGGTATTGTTCGAGCACGACGGTGGAGCGGGCGAGATTGAGCATGTTGCCCCAGCTGGCTTCGGGCGGCGCGATGCCAAGGCCGAGGAAGGACAGGCCGGCCTCGAGCAGGATGGCGTTGGCGATCTGCAAGGTGGCGTAGACGACCAGGATATCGATGCAGTTGGGCAGGCCGTGCCGGAACAGCAGATGCGGCAGCCCCGCCCCCATGCCGCGGGCGGCGACGACGAAGTCGCGCTCGCGCAGTTCGAGCAGCCGGGCACGCACCATGCGCGACAGCACCGGCCAGGAGAGCAGCGAGATCACCAGGATGGTCGGGGCGATGCCGGTGCCGGCAATCGAAGCCAGCACTAGCAGGAAGATCACCGGCGGCAGCGTCATCGCCAGATCGACCAGGCGCATCACCATTCCGTCGACGAGACGCCCGCCAAAGCTGGCGACGGCGCCGACCAGGAAGCCGATGACGGTCGAGATAGCGACCGAACAGATGGCAACCAGCAGTGAGATCCGCCCGCCTTGCAGCAACCGGGCCATGACATCACGCCCGACGCCATCGCTGCCCAGCCAATGAATGGCGGACGGCGCCTTGTTCATCGCCCTGAGGTCGATGGCGTTCGGGCCGAACGGCCACCACAGAGGATAGGTCGAAACCGCCAGCAGGACTGGAATGACGATCAAAAGCCCGGCGCGCGCCGCACGGTTTTCAAAAAAGCGGTCGAACGCGCGGCGAAGCGGGCCTTTGGTTTTCGACACGGCGGCCGGGTCGACCGATGGGTCCGGCGCGGTGATTGCCATCAAGCCACCTGAATGCGCGGGTCGACGACGGCATAGACGACGTCGGTCAAGAGGTTGACCAGGATGACGCAAACGCCGATCACCAGGGTGGCGCCCATAATCACCGGGTAATCGCGGGTGCCGACGGCGTTGACCAGAAGCAGTCCCATGCCCGGCCAGTTAAACACGCTTTCCAGGAAGATGGCACCGCCGATGGCGATACCGACGGTCGAGCCGATCAGGGTAATGACTGGCAAGAGCGCATTGCGGGTCGCGTGCTTGATGATCACCCAGAACTCGCGCACGCCCTTGGCACGCGCCGTCCGCACGTAATCCTGGTTGAGCACTTCCAGCAGCGAGGCGCGCATGTAACGCATGATCAGCGCGGCATGGCCGATGGACAGCAGGCAGGCGGGCAGGACGAGGTGCGCAAGCACATCCGTCGCCGAGAACGGCGCACCGGCAGTCTGCATGCCGCCGGACGGCGCCCAGCGCAGCAGCACCGAGAAGAAATAGAGGCCAAGCAGCGCCGTCAGGAAAGCCGGGCTGGAGATGCCGATGAACGACAGCACCGACAGCGCGATGTCAGACGGTTCGTTGCGGCGCACCGCGCTGAAAATGCCGGCGGAAATGCCGAGCACGATGGCGATCGCCAGGCCCGTGCCCATCAGCAGCGCGGTCGGGCCGATGCGATCCATGACCAGTGGCAGCACGGCAACGCCGCTGCGCTGGATCGAATAGCCGAAGTCACCGCTCAGCGCCGCACGCAGCCAGGCGAGATATTGCACGGGAAGCGGCCGATCGAGCCCGAGCCGTTCGCGCAGGCCCTCGAGGTCGGAAGCCGACATCGGCACAGAGGGATTGATGTAGGCGTCGATCGGATCGCCCGGCGCCAGCCGCAACAGGATGAAGATGAGGACGCTGAGCGCGACCAGCATCAGCAATCCTGTGGCGCTGCGGCGGGCGATGAAGCTCAACATGGGCTTTCCGTGGCGGTGGCAGGCGGCGCCAAAGTGGTCCCGCCTGCTCGCTTGGTTGCGGGGTTCTTACTGGATGTCCCAGCGCTCGGGGTGAGCTGCGTAGGGGCCGCCGCCCGGCGCCGGCGTCCAGACGAAGTCACGCAGCTTGTTGGAGGCCACGCCATAGCGGTTGGCCACCCACAACGTCGCCCAGGGCAGCTCCTTGTTCATCACCTTGCAGACCTCCTGCCAGGAGGCGTCGAGCTTGGCCGGATCGGTCTGGCCGAGCGCGGCGTCCAACGCGGTGCTCAGGTCGTCGAACTCGATACGCATGGTGTTGAAGCCTGCCGGCGGGATCTGCGACTTGTTGAGGCCGGGATTGAGGCCGGCTGGATTGGGGCCGTTCTGCAGGCCGGCATAGACCATCGGAAATGCGTTCCAGTCCGGCGTGCCTTCCTTGTAGACGATGCCGTTATAGGTCGGCGTATCGACAACCCGCGGCACCACATTGATGCCGACCTCGGCCAGCATCGACTGGACAGCGGCCATCACATTGGCCGCTTGTGGCGAGCCGTAATAGGTCAGCAAGGTGATCGGCTTGTCGCCGTTGATCTTGTCCCAGCCCGCCTCGGCCAGCAGCGCCTTGGCCTTTACCGGATCGTAAGCATAGGGTTCGAGGCCTGCGGGAACCAGATGCGGCGCGACATAGCCGCAATTGGCCGGCTTGGCGGCACCGCCATAGAGGCTGTCTATGATCGCGTTGCGGTCGATCGCATACATAATCGCCTGGCGGACACGGATATCCCTAAACAGGTCGACCTTCTGGTTCAGGCCGATATAGTTGACCACATAGGAGGCACCTTCGATCACCTTGAAATTGCTGTCGCTCTTGAACGATGCCGCATCGTCGGGCTCGACATAGGTGAACTGGATCTCGCCGGCGCGGAGCGCGGCGACGGCCGCCGCCGGCGACTCGAAATAGCGGTTGATGAGCACGTCTACCTTCGGCTTGCCGCCGCGATAATCGTCATCGGCTGCCAGTTCAACGTATTGGTCGGTCACGTAGCGTTTGAACTTGAACGGGCCGGTGCCGACCGGAGCGGTCGACCACCAGGTGCTTGTCGCCAGCGATTCCGGCGGCAGAGCGGCCAGGGCATGCTCCGGCAGGATCATCAGCTGCGAGAGGATCGATAGAAACGAGCCGTTCGGTTTCGATAGCTTCACCACTGCGGTGTGGTCATCCGGTGCATCGACCGAGGCGATGTTGGCGAGGCGGGCGGCAAACAGGCTGCCGGAGGCCTTGTTCTTGGCAAGCTCGAGGGTGAACTTGACGTCCTTCGAGGTGAACGGTTTGCCGTCATGCCAGGTCTCGTTGACCAGGTTGAACGTATAGCTCAGCTGGTCGTCGCTGATCTTGTAGTCCTTGGCGAGGTCGCCTTCGATATCGGTTAGCCCGGCATTGTAGATGACCAGCGGTTCAAAATAGGTGCTGAGCCAGGTGTAGCCGCCCGTCGCGACCAGCGGGTTGAAGTTCTTGGGAAAACCGCCGGGGCCGACGTCGAAGCCGCCCGCAATGGTCTTGGCGCTTTGTGCCTGGACACTGGTCAATGGGGCAATGCTGGCGAGCAGCAGCCCGGCGACTGAGAATGCGATAGTCCTGATGCGCATGGTTTCCTCCCTTGGCATAGTCAGGTTGTTCTTCAGCTTGCTCGGTTTTTGGCGATAACCTGCTGGATTCCCCGGTAATGGTCGTCGAGCCGCCCACGCGCCTGGTCGACATCCTTGGCGGCGACAGCCTCGACGATCTCGTGATGGTCGCGCCATGTCGCCAGCGGCGTCGGATTGTCGAGATTGGTGAAATTCGAGGCCTTGTTGAACGCTATCCAGAAGATGTCGATCAGCGCGCTCAGCATGTGATTGTTCTGGCAGCGGAACAGCAGCTGATGGAATTGCTGGTCCTCTTCGGCGAAGCTCTCATGGCGCTCGGCACGTTGCCGCATGCGCTCGGTCAACTGGCGCAGCGCCTCGATGTCCTCGGCGCTGATCATCTCGATCGTCTTGGCGATGAGGCCGGTTTCCAGCACGCGACGGATTTCGCGCAGCTCTTCGACGTCGCGCAGCGAATCCTGCAAACCGTATGCCAGGTTATCCAGCAGCGGCTTGAACGAGAACTCCTTGACGAACACGCCGATGCCGCGTCGCGTCTCCAGGATGCCGATCGATTCCAGCGCCTTGATGGCTTCCCGCACGGAGTTGCGGCCGACGCCGAGCCGCTGCGCCAGGAACGTCTCCGGCGGCAAGGGATCGCCGGCCTTGAGCTGGTTGCTTTCGATATAGGCCCTGAGGCTTTCCTGCACGGTGACGTGAAGGAGCGGCGGTCTGCTCAACGGTTCGATCGACTTCAGTTCCGCCATCCCACTGCTTTCATCATCCGCCGGATTAGCCTGCCCGCTTGTCGTATAGCTACTTGTAGGATATCCTGCAAGCCCATAACAAACCTGCTGCCTTCGAATGAAGATTACCCTCGCCGGCTCGAGCCACTGGCACGCCGAAATACACCTCGACGCCGCGCGCTTTTACGGTGCGGAGATCGCCGGTATCTGGGACGAGGATCCTGGCCAAGCGCATGCGTTCGCCGCGCACCACGACCTGCCGTTTATCGAAGATTTCAAGGAGATACTCTCCAGCCCGCCGGATGTGATCCTGTTGATGGGGCACCCTTCGACGGTGCCGGCACGGGTACGTGCGATCATCGAGGCAGGGATACCGCTGATCCTGGAGAAGCCGGCGGCCAGCCATACGAGGGAACTGATGGCGCTGCGCGACCTTGCCAGGCAGCACCAGGCTTTTGTCGCTGTTCCTCTGCCCAACCGTTTCGGGCCGGCCGTTGCCGGCTTTGAACGGCTGCGCCGGCAAGGCCGCGCCGGCCCGGTGGCGCATTGCCAGTTCCGGCTGGTCAATGGCCCGCCGCAGCGCTACATCGCCGACGGTGTCGCCTGAGTCGTCGACCCGGCGATCGGCGGCGGAGGTGCGTTGAGAAATCTCGGTATACACGGGGTCGACACGGCACTCAGCCTCGCAACCGGCAAGCTCGGCCTGAAAAGCGTTTCGATCACGAACCGCATCCATCCCGGCCCGGTCGAGGATCACGTACTTCTGGTGCTGGAAGACGAGGCCGGAGCGCTGTTCATCGTCGAGGCCGGCTACACCTTTGCTTCGATGCGCCCCGGCGGTGACTTCGAGTGGCGCATCGTCAGTGCCAATGCGACCCTCATCGATCATGGCGACCATGCCATCTGCGCAACGCTCGACGATGCGGCAATCGTCGACTTGCCGGTCGAGCTGCCGGCAACGCGCTATCGTCTGTTCATGCGCGATACGCTTGACCGGTTGGCCAGAAAGGCGCCTCCGCCGGTGTCCATCGAGGATTATGTTGCGGCGACGTCGCTGATCGACGCCGCTTATGAAAAGGCAGGACCATGATTGGAATAGGAATTATCGGCGCCGGCGATTTCGGCGCGGCCCATGCCCGGGCAATCCGCGAGGTTGGAGGCATTCGCCTCGTCGCCGCTTCTCGTGGAAATGCCGATGCACTGCAGCGCTTCACCGCTGAATATGGCGGCCGCGGCTACACTGATTGGCGCAAGCTGCTGGACGACAAGGAGGTGGACACGGTCCTCATCGCCAGCCCGCACCACCTCCATGCGGAAATGGCCGTCGGCGCGGCAAAGGCCGGCAAGCACATCCTGCTCGAAAAGCCGATGGCACCGACGGTGGCCGCCTGCGATGCGATCAACGCCGCCGTGGCCGAGAGCGGCGTCAAGCTGATGGTCGCCCATCTCATGCATTTCGCCCTGCCCTGCATGGCGGCCAGACAAAAGCTGGAGGAAGGCGAGCTCGGCCGGCCGCTCACCGGATCGAGCTGGATCATCAAGCTGTGGATGGAGCACAATCGCCGCGACTGGCATCTGCGCAAGGCGACCGGCGGCGGCATGCTGTTGACTGCCGGCATCCACGCGCTCGACCGCCTCGTCTGGCTGATGGATGACGATGTCGTGTCGGTGAGCGGCATGCTCGGCGCCAAGTTCCATGACCAGGAAGCAGACGACAGCGCCCTGCTCGGACTGCGCTTCGCCGGCGGCGGCATCGGCGAGGTGCAGAGCGTCGGCTATCGCACCGGCGCCACCACCTACGCCATGGATCTGGTCTGCGAGCAGGGAACGCTGCGCATCGACATGGACCGCGGCACGATGCTTGGCCGCGATACGGTCTGGACCGAGTTGCCCGGTTCCTTTGAGCCGAACTGGATGCATAACGCACTGGTGCGCGAATGGAGCGCGATGCGCGATGCCATTGCCGACGATACGCCGGTGCCGGTCGACGGCTCCTATGGGCGCAAGATGATCGCCATTATCGAAGCTGCCTTCGCGTCGAACGAAACCCGCCGCGAACACGAGATCGCCGGTGCACGCTGACCTTAACAACCATCTGGCCCGCTTGCCCGCACACGCGCCGCGCGGCGTCTGGGGCGCGGTGATGCTGGCCATCGACGATCGCGGAGCGATCGACTGGCAGGCGACGGAAGAGACGATCGCCCGGCTCTGCGCCTCAGGCGTCGACGGCGTCTATTCCAATGGCACGGCCTGCGAATTCCATTGCCAGACCGAGCCCGAATTCGACCGGCTTTGTGAGCTGGTTGCCGAAATAGCCGGCCGCGCGCGCCTTCCTTTCCAGATCGGCATCAGCCAGTCCAATCCGCGCGTCGCGCTGGAGCGGCTGACGCGGATGGCCGCACTTCGCCCGACGGCGGCTCAATTCACCTTGCCCGATTGGTGGCCGCCCAGTGACGACGAGGTCATGCGCTTTGCCGGCGGCCTCTGCGAAGCTGCGCCTGAAACGCCGCTGGTGCTCTACAATCCGCCGCACGCCAAGCGCCGCCTGACGCTCGACGGCATCGCCAGGCTGCGTGCGGCCGTGCCATCGCTGATCGGCGCCAAGCTGCCGGGCGGCGACGCCGGCTGGTATGCCGACATGCGCCGCAAACTGGACGGATTTTCCGTCTTCGTCCCCGGCCACACGCTGGCAACAGGCTATGCTGGAGGGGCCCATGGCAGCTATTCCAATGTTGCCTGCCTCAACCCGAAGGGCGCGGCAATGTGGTGGCAGATGATCCGCACCGACATGGCCGCCGCTGCCGAGGTGGAGGCCCGCCTACAGGCCTTCCTCGCCGCACATGTCGTATCGTTTCGTACCCGTTACGATGTCAGCGATGCAGCGCTCGACAAGGCGATGGCGGCGGCCGGCGGCTGGGCGCCGCTCGGCCCGCGACTGCTCTGGCCCTACAGCTCCGTTCCCGATCAGGAAATCCCGACGCTGGCCAGGGCGGCCTGCGCGGCTTTCCCGGAATGGTGGTAGGGTCCGTCAGCCTAAGTGCGTGACGACGGCGGCTCTTCAGCAGCCGGCTCTCGCGCCCGGTATCGCGCGTGACGCAAACGCCCCCGGCGGGGCATCCGGCTCGCGCCGTGCCAACGAGTTGCGCAGCAGTGCGATCGCCTCGCGGCCGGCAGTCGCAATCTCGCGCGGCCTGTCGACGCCGACGATCATGAACTCCTCGATCCCCAAAGCGGCGTAGGAAAGCAGCGACAGCGCGACCTGCGCCGACGGCCCGGCAAGTTCGACCGCCTTCCGGCAGGAAGCGGCAGGTTTGTCTTCCAACCGGATTCGGACGGGAAGCGCGAACCGCAGCTTGCCGGCCCGACCGTGTTCGGCGGCAGCGCCGCGTACGCGCTCCATTGACTGGCGGATTTCTGCAAGCGAGCCCGGCGCCAGCTCGAACACATCCGCATGCCTGCCCGCGACCCTGAGCGCGGTGCCCGACTGCCCGCCCATGCGGATGGTCACGTCGGCACCATGCGGCCCCTTGTGCGGCACATAGCCGCCTTTGACGCTGTAAAAGGCGCCTTCATGGTCGAACGGCCTGTCGTTCGACCACAACCGCTTCAGCAGCACCAGATATTCGTCGATGCGTTGCCAGACCACCGTATGGCCGGCCGGACGTGCCTCGGCATCGTCGTCGCTCAGCGGCTCGCTGAGCATCCTGAGCGACAGCCGGCCACCGCTTCTCTGGTCGAGGGCAGCAAGCTGCCGCGCCGCCACGGTTGGTTCGATCACGCCCGCCCAATGCGTGAGCACGACCTCCAGGGAGGAGGTACGGTCCAGCGTCTGGGCGGCAAGGTCCATATTGGTCAGCAGCCCGGCCTGGTCGTCGATGACGATCCTCTGGAATCCGGCATCCTCGATCAGTGACAGCTTCGTCGCGGTCTCGACAAAGTCATAGAAAAAGCTGGCGTCGGCAGCGTGGATCTTACCGGGAACATGCGTGAACTCGATCGGCATTGCCATCTCCTCCATCACGTTGGAATCAGGGCGCGCAAAAGCGCACCGGCATTCGGTTCATCAACTCCGGAATTTCTGCAAACGGCAGGCCGCTATCTCGAGGAAGCCTCGATGATCAGAGCCTTGACAATCAGGGGATCAGCCCCAGTACCACTGCCCCTGTGAATACAAACGCAAGGGCAAAGACGAGATAGGCGAAAGCGCCGGCGTAGGCCGGCCGCCACACCTGGTCGGAACCCAGCCTTTGGCCTTTGCGGGCAGTCTGAGCGTTCTGGCTATAGGACATATCGACCTCCGTCTCGGCGCTTAATCTATAAAATCAGTAGACTTTGTCGAGTGCTATTTTCGCGCGATCCTTAGAACAATTTTCTCCAAACGGCGGACAACTTAGTGCTTTTACTGCTTAGCGCTGCCTTTTGAGGCACGCCGGGATGACGGCAGAAAATGTCAGGTCCACGTGTCTGTGGCTCCTTGGCGATCCAATGGACGAAGGATAGCATCGCTGCTTCAGCGGAAAGCCGGGACGTCACGGCAAGGCAGCAGGGAGCAAAAGATGGGCACAAGACTGGCCGGCAAGGTCGCCATCATTTCGGGCGGCGCGACGGGCATGGGCGGTGCGGCCTCGGAGCTTTTCGCGGCCGAGGGCGCCAAGGTGGCGATCATCGACCGCAACGGCGAAGCGGCTGCCGCCACCTCAGCGGCAATCAGGGAACGCGGCCATGTCGCCGAGCACTGGGTCGCCGACGTATCGGATGAGGCGCAGGTCGAAGCGGCGGTGAAGGGCGCGACGGAAAAATTCGGCCCGGTCACGGTTCTGTTCAACCACGCCGGCACCATCGTCATCAAGCCCTTCCTGGAGACCACGCTGCAGGAATGGGACTGGCTGCATGCCGTCAATGTGCGTTCGATGTTCCTGATGACGCGCGCCGTGCTGCCCGGCATGATCGCCGCCGGCGGCGGTTCCATCGTCTGCACCTCGTCGATCTCGGCGGTGGCGGCAACGCCGATGGAGGTGCTTTACGACACTACCAAGGGTGCCTGCCACATGTTCGCGCGTGCCATTGCCGTCGAATTCCGCGACCGCAACATCCGCTGCAACGCGGTCTGTCCAGGCTTCATCAGGACACCGCATGGCCTGCGCGAGGTCGCCGATCTCGACAAACTCGGCGTCGATGTCTCCGACGCGGCAATGGCGGCGCAACAAGGACGGATCGGCGAGCCGGAAGAGGTCGCGAAGGCAGCCCTGTTCCTGGCCAGCGACGAGGCCAGCTTCGTCAACGGCGCCCATCTGTTCGTCGACAACGGCTTCACCGCGATGTGAAAGGCGAAGCGCCGCTACCGCTCTTCGCGCCGAAACGGCTTGAGCAGCGCCGACGGGGCTACCGCATTGCGCGACATCACCGCCATAGCGACGATGGTGAAGATGAACGGCAGCATCAGGAACGCCTCGTAGGGGATATGGCCAAGCCCACTCGCCTGCATGCGCAACTGCAAGGCGTCGACGAAGGCAAACAGCAGTGCAGCACCTGCCGATCGCCACGGATCCCAGCGGCCGAAAACGACGAGCGCGATTGCCACCCAGCCACGCCCCGAAACCACGCCGAAGGTGAACGCGTTGAACTGCGCCATCGACAGGAAGGCACCGGCCAGCCCCATCAAGGCACCGCCGAGAATCACCGCCTGGAAGCGCGTAGCGATGACGCTGACGCCTGCCGAATCGGCGGCCCGCGGGTTTTCACCGACCATGCGAACCGACAGGCCCCACGGTGTGCGGTAGAGCACGACGGCGGCCAGGGGAATAGACAGCATCGCCATGTAGACCAGCGAAAACTGGTTGAACACCGCCGGCCCAAGCACCGGAATGCCGGACAGGATCGGGATCGGCAGCGTCTCGAACCCCTTGATGTTCGGTGGCACCGATTGCTGGCCGAAGATCAGCCGGTAGAGGAAATAGGCAAGGCCCGACGAGAACAGCGTCACGCCGATGCCGCAGACATGCTGGCTGAGGCCGAGCGCCACCGTGAACAGCGCGTGCACGGCGCCCATCAGCGCCCCGGTCAGCACCGCCGCAAGCACGCCAAGCCAGAGGCTGCCGCTGAGGCTCGCCGCGGTGAAGCCGGTCATCGCCGACAAAAGCATGATGCCTTCGATACCGAGATTAAGCACCCCGGCGCGTTCGGAAAACATTTCGCCCAGCGTCGCGAAGGCAAGCGGCGTGGCGATGCGGATGATCGCGGCCAGGAAGCCGACCTGGAATATCTGCTCCAGCACCGCGCTCATTTGGCTGTTCCCACGCGGCGGAGGCGATAGGCGGTGAACAGCAGCGCCACCAGCATGGCGAGCAGCGCCGTTCCCTGAATAACGTCGCTGAGGAAGGCCGGAACGCCGGTCGCCCGCGACATCGCCTCGGCGCCGGTCATCACCGCGGCAAGGAAAATCGCCGCCGGCACCACGCCGAGCGGATTGAGCCTCGCCAGCATGGCGACGACGATGCCGGAATAGCCATAGCCCGGCGAGATGTCGCTCATCACCTGGAAATGCACGCCGCCGACCTCGCCGACGCCCGCAAGGCCGGCCAATGCGCCAGACAGCAGCGCCGTCGAAATCAGCACCCGCTCGACATTGATGCCGCCATAGCGTGCCGCCTCGGGGTTTTCGCCGATGACCCTGATGCGGAAGCCGAGCGTCGTACGCGCGACCACGAACCAGATCAGGGGTGCTGCGACCAGCGCCGCGACGACGCCGAGATGCAGCCGCGTGCCTTCGAGCAACACCGGAAAATTGGCCGTATCCTCAATCGGCGGCGAGATCGGGTAGCCGCTGAAACTATCCTTCCATGGCCCCTCGATCAGCGCCATCAGTGCGTAGAAAATGACCGAATTGAGCAGCAGCGAGCTGACCACGTCATCGACCCTGAATTTCACCCGCAGCGTCGCAGGGATCAGGGCGACGGCCGCGCCGGCGGCGGCGCCCGCCAGCGCCATCAGCAGCATGGCGAGCGGACCCGGCATCGGGATGGCGCCGACGGCACAGCTCGCCACCGCACCGGCCAGCAATTGTCCTTCGGCGCCGATGTTCCAGAATTTGGCGCGGAAGGCGACCGCCACGGCAAGCCCGGTGAAGATCATCGGAGTGGCACGCACCAGCGTTTCGGTGATGGCATAGCTGTCGCCCAGCGATGCCGAAAACATCACGCCATAGGCCTCAACGACACCGGCGCCGGCCAATGCGATCAGGCCGCTGCACAGGATCAGCGCCGCCCCGATGGCGAGCAGCGGCAGCGCCAGATTGAACCAGGTGGGCGTTGAGGTGCGGGCCTCGAGACGGAACATCAAGCCTTTCCCTCCGCCCCAGTCATCATCAACCCGAGTCTGGCAACGCTGGCATCGGCGCTGTCCAGCGTGCTGACGATGCGGCCCTCATACATCACCGCGATACGATCCGAGAGCATCAGCAACTCTTCCAGATCCTCGCCGATAACGATGATGCCGCAGCCCTTGGCGCGCATGTCGAGGAATTTTTCGTGGATGAAGCGCGCGGCGCCAATGTCGAGGCCGCGAGTCGGCTGCGAAACGATCAGCACCTTCGGATCGAAGGCGAGTTCGCGCGCCAGAAGCGCCTTTTGCAGATTGCCGCCGGAAAGCGCCCCGGCGCGCGTCATCGGCCCGGGGCAACGTATATCGTAGGTCTTGATCTGCGCCTCGGCGAAGGCGCGGATCGCATCCGGCTTGAGCAGGCCGTTGCGGCTGAACGCCGTCGTGCCGATGCGCGGCAGCACCATGGAATCGGCGAGCGGCAGATTGGTGACCAGCCCTGTCGTCATACGGTCTTCCGGGATGCGGCCGAGGCCGAGCGCCTGCACGTCGCGCGGCGAGAACCGCGAAACTGCTTTGCCGGCTATCGTCATCTGTCCCGCATCGGGCGCTCGCACGCCGGAGATAACCTCGGCAAGCGCGCGCTGGCCATTGCCGGAGACGCCGGCGATGCCAAGGATCTCGCCGCCACGTACAGACAGCGACACGTCGCGCAGCGCCATGCCGGAATGCTGCGATGTCGAGATGCCGTCGAGCGTCAGTACCGCCGCACCCGGCGTCGATGGCCCCCTGGCCGGCGGCACGATCTCGTGGCCGCACATCAGCCGCGCCATCTCCGAAGATGTCGTGCTGGCCGGCGCATCGACGCGGCCGGCAACGCGCCCGTGCCTGAGCACGACGCAGCGATGCGTCAGCGCCCGCACCTCGTTGAGCTTGTGCGAGATGAAGATGATGCCGAGCCCCTGTGCCGCCATAGAGCGCAGCGCCGAAAACAGTCCGTCGACCTCGGTTGGCGCCAGCACCGCTGTCGGCTCGTCGAGGATCAGCAGCCTTGCGCCGCGAAACAGTGCCTTGACGATCTCGAGCCGCTGTTGCTCGCCCACCGACAGCGCCGCGACGGGGAGGTCCGGGTCGAGCGTCAGCCCGTGCTGGCGGCCGATCTCGGCAAGCCGCGCCAGCCCGCCGGGCCGGTCGATCCGGCCCGATCTGCCGGGAATGCCGATCAAGAGGTTTTCCAGCACCGAAAGCCGCGATGCGAGATGAAAATGCTGGTGCACCATGCCGATGCCGGCGGCCAGCGCATCGGCCGAGCTGTTGATCGCCACCGGCCGGCCCTGCACCAGGATCTCGCCGGCATCGGGCGCATAGGCACCGAACAGCACGTTCATCAGCGTCGTCTTGCCGGCACCGTTTTCGCCGAGCAGCCCGAGGATTTCACCCGGCGCGACGCTGAGATCGACGGCCTCGTTCGCCTTGACGGCGCCAAAGCTCTTGGAGATGCCGCGCATTTCGATGAGAGGGGCAGGCGTTGACAAGGCGGGATCCTGGTGGCGTTGGCGCCGATATCCCTCCCCCTTGTAGGGAGGGTGCCGAGCGAAGCGAGGCGGGAGGGGTCACCTCAGCTGCCTCGACTTTGACTTAAGACGATGGAGCGCGTCGCTGAGGACCCCACCCGGCCCTGCGGGCCACCCTCCCCTCAAGGGGGAGGGATCTCTCAGTCCGAGACCGGCGTATTCTCATCCACGTCGACGCGGAAATTGCCATCGAGGATCTCGGCCTTCTTCTTCGCGACCAGTTCCTTGACTTCGGCCGGCAGCGTCTTGTCGAATTTATGGTAGGGCGCAAGGTAGGAGCCGCCCTTGGCCATGCGCGAGAAATCGCTGTAATCCTGCGCCGTGAAGACGCCGGCCTTGACCAGTTTGATCGCCTGCTCGACGGTCGGATACATATCCCAGACCGGCCCGGTGATCACCGTGTCGGGACCGAGGCTCGACTGGTCCGACATGTTGGAGATGGCGAGGATCTTCTTCTCCGCCGCCGCTTCGATGACGCCGAAGCGCTCGGCATAGATCACGTCGACGCCAGCGTCGATCTGGGCGACGGCCGCTTCCTTTGCCTTTGGCGGATCGAAGAACGAGCCGATGAAGGCGACCTTCTTCTTGATGTTGGGATTGACCTCCCTGGCACCGGCAAAGAAGGCGTTGACCAGCCGGTTCACTTCCGGAATACCCATCGCCGCGACCGCGCCGATCGTGCCCGATTTCGACATCTTTCCGGCGATCATGCCGGACAGATAGGCCGGCTCGTGGATCCAGTTGTCGAAGACACCGAAATTCGGCTCGGCCGGCCCGGCGCCGGAGCCGAACAGGAAGGCGGTTTTCGGAAACTGCTTGGCGGTCCTGCGCGATTCGCGCTCGGCGGCGAAGGCATCGCCCAGCACCAGCTCATAGCCGCCCTGCGCGTATTCGCGCATGACGCGGCTGAAATCGGCGGTCTGCACCTTCTCCGACCATTTGTATTCGATGCCGAGTTCCTTCTCGGCCTTCTGCAGGGCGACGTGGATCTGGTTGTCCCAAGGCTCCTCGATCGGCGTGGCGAAGATCGCCGCCACTTTCAGCTTCTTGGTCTTGGCAAAGGCGCTGCCCGGCAGCATCGCCGCCGCCAGGCCGAGCGCGCCCAGTTCCAGCACGTTGCGGCGCGAAAGCCCTTCGCGTTTCGATTGGATTCTGCTCTTCCCGTTGTCCATTGCATGCCCCTCTGATTGGCGCCGTGTCGAGCCGGCTCTCTTCTCTGGAATATCGGCGAAGGAACTATGGAGCGGTGCCCGGCTTTTGTCCACATGGTCAAATTTGAGTGGGCGGAACGCGCCATTAAATGGCCCGGCAAACCCACGCTTGCTCACAATCTCTCGAGCGCCACCGCAATGCCTTGGCCGACACCGATGCACATGGTGGCAAGTGCATAGCGGGTGCCGCGTTCGCGCAGCTCCAATGCCGCCGTGCCGGTGATGCGCGCCCCGGACATGCCGAGCGGATGGCCGAGCGCGATGGCGCCGCCATTCGGGTTGACGTGCTCCGCATCCTCGGCAATGCCGAGCTGGCGCAGCACGGCGATGCCTTGCGAGGCGAAGGCCTCGTTGAGCTCGATGACATCGAATTGCTGCGGCTTCAGGCCGAGCCGGGCGCATAGCTTTTGCGTGGCCGGCACCGGGCCGATGCCCATGATGCGCGGCGCCACGCCGGCGGTGGCACCGCCCAGAATACGGGCGATCGGCGTCAACCCATATTTTTTCGCGGCTGCTTCCGAGGCGACGATCAGCGCCGCCGCGCCGTCATTGACGCCCGACGCATTGCCGGCCGTGACCGTGCCGCCTTGCCGGAACGGCGTCGGCAACTTGGCTAACGAGTCGATCGTCGTGCCCGCTCGGGGATGCTCGTCCGCTGATACGACCACCGGATCGCCCTTGCGCTGCGCGATCGTCACCGGCGTGATTTCCTTTGCCAGACGGCCATTGGCTTGCGCGGCGACCGCCTTGTCCTGGCTGCGCACGGCAAATGCATCCTGGTCCGCGCGGGAGACGGCGAACTCTTCCGCCACGTTCTCGCCGGTCTCCGGCATCGAATCGACGCCGTATTGCTTCTTCATCAGCGGATTGATGAAGCGCCAGCCGATCGTGGTGTCGTAAATCTCGGCATTGCGCGAAAAGGCGGTTTCCGCCTTCGGCATGACAAACGGAGCACGGCTCATCGATTCGACGCCGCCTGATATCATCAGCTCCGCCTCGCCGGCCTTGATGGCGCGGGCAGCAATCATCACCGCATCCATGCCCGAACCGCAGAGGCGATTGACGGTCGAGCCGGAAACCTCCTGGGGCAGGCCGGCCAGCAGCAGCGCCATGCGCGCGACATTGCGATTGTCCTCGCCGGCCTGGTTGGCGCAGCCATAGACGACATCGTCGAGGGCAGCCCAGTCAATGCCTGGATTGCGCTCGACCAGCGCCTTCAGAGGGATCGCGCCGAGATCGTCCGCTCGTATCGCCGACAGCGAACCGCCGAAGCGGCCGATGGGCGTGCGGATGTAATCGCAGATATAGGCCTCAGCCATTGTGCAGCCTTCCCTTTTCCCGGCCCGGCCATGTTGGCCGCATTCTCCTTAAGACGAAAGCACATCTCGCCGCCGGCCCGTTAGGCCAAAGAGAATTTCAGCTCCGGCCCGCCGGGAGCTGCGGATCAGCCGACGCTTTCGCCGCCGTCGATCACCAGCGCCTGGCCGGTCATGAAGGACGAGCGGTCGGA
The DNA here is from genome assembly GCF_040321655.1 of Mesorhizobium sp. M0306. Lineage (NCBI taxonomy): Bacteria > Pseudomonadati > Pseudomonadota > Alphaproteobacteria > Hyphomicrobiales > Phyllobacteriaceae > Mesorhizobium > Mesorhizobium sp. M0306. Next base: position 101,928 of record NZ_JAMYRY010000011.1, read on the forward strand.
GACGAGGAACAGGATCGCTTCGGCGATTTCCTCCGCGCTGGCCCAGCGCTGCATGGGAATCTTGGTGCGGACATAGTTCTCGATCGCCGCCCGCCCGCCCATCTGCGTGATGAACGGCTCGTTGAAGGGCGTATCGACCCAGCCAGGGCACAGCGCGTTGATGCGGACATTGTGTTTGGCATAGTCGAGCGACATCTGCCGGGTCATCGCCACCACTGCATGTTTTGACGTTGCGTAGGCGATCATTTCGCGGTCGTAGAACACACCCGAATTCGAGGCGGTATTCAGGATCACCCCGCCGCCTTGCGCGATCATTGACGGCATGACCAGCCTGGCCGCGAGGAACTGCGCCCGCACGTTGATCCGCCAGGAGGCATCCATGCCGTCGGCGCCGACTTCGGTCAGCGTGCCGCCGACCTGGATCCCGGCATGATTGTGCAGGATGTCGATCCGCCGATGCCGGCTCAGCGTTCCTGCAATGAGCTGCTCGACCGCCGCGTCGTCGCCGACATCGGTGGCGACGGCCTCGGCCCGACCGCCGGCCGCACGAATGTCGGAAGCGGTTGCTTCCCCCGCCGCCTGGTCCCTGTCGGCGATCACCACGAGCGCGCCTTCCCTGGCCATCATCATGGCGCCGGCACGCCCGATCCCCGACCCGGCACCCGTCACCACGGCGATGCGATCTCTCAGAATCATGTTTTTTATCTTTCAGTGTGATGGTTTTCGTTGCCGCAGTTGCCATTGGGCAAGCACCACGAGCAGAACGGAGGCGACAAGCACGATCGTCGCGATGGCATTGATCTCCGGCGTGACCCCGCGCCGGATCGAGGCAAAGACATAGATCGGCAATGTCGTCTGTGCGCCGGCGACGAAGAAAGCGACGATGAAATCGTCGAAGGAGAATGTGAAGGCGAGCAGGAAGCCGGCGATCACCGCCGGCATGATCTGCGGCAACACGATGCTGCGGAACGTCGTCAGCGGGGTGGCATAAAGGTCGCTCGAGGCCTCGACCAGGTTGCGGTCGAGGCTGCCGAGGCGCGTGCCGACAATCATCGCCACCAGCGCCATCGAAAACAGCCCGTGCGCGGCGATGATCGAGCCATAGCCAAGCGCCAGGCGCGGTGGCTGGTCGTTCGGCCACAGCGAAGCGACAAACGGGTTGACGAGCCCAAACAGCTGGACCAGCGCGACCAGTGTCGAGATGCCGATGACCACGCCCGGAACGACGATCGCAGCCCCCAGGAGGGCATCGAAGACGGCTCGTGTTCGGGCGCCAACACGCGCCAGGCCAAGCGCCGCCGCCGTGCCGCAGAGTGCCGCCAGCAAGGCGCTGGTCGTGGCGATGAACAGGCTGTTCTTCAGCGCTTCGACCAGGAAAGGGTTTGCCAGTGCCTTGCCGTACCACTGCACCGAGAAGCCGGTGAACTCGCTGGCGTGGTGGCCGGCGTTGAACGAGAACAGCACCACCAGCGCGATCGGCAGGTAGAGAAAGGCGAAGACCGCAACGACGAAGGCACGCATCAGATCAGGTCCACCCGGCGGGCACCCGAAAGCCGGGTCGAAATGCGGTTCGCGGCAAGCAGCACGACCACGGAAACCGCTACAAGCGTGATGGCGATCGCCGATCCGAATGGCCAGTTGCGCGATTGCAGGAACAGATCGACCAGCGCGTTGCCGATGAAGAAGACCTTGCCGCCGCCGAGTAGCGTCGGGATCAGATATTCGCCGAGCAACAGGATCATGACCAGCGAGAAGCCGGTCATCACACCTGGCAGCGACAGCCGCAGCGTCACGCCGAGGAATGTCGAGATCGGCGTCGCGCCGAGATCGGCGGAGGCCTCCAGCAGCCGGCGATCGAGCCGCTCGAGGCTGACATAGATCGGCAGGATCATCAGCGGCAGATAACCATAGACGATGCCGAGCAGAACCGCTCCCGGCGTGTTGATCAGCCGCACGTCCTCCATCCCGACATAGGCCAGCAGAGCTGGGACGCCGCGCCCGCCAAGCACATACATCCAGGCATAGGTTCGCATCAGCAGGCTGGTCCAGAACGGGATGACGACAAGCGCCAGCAGGATCAGCCGCCACCGTTCCGGCGCGCGCAAAGCGAGGTAATAGGCGACCGGATAGGCAACGAGAAGGCAGGCCAGTGCACCCGCCGGCGCCAGCACCATGGTGTTCCAGAAGGCGGTCGCCCGCGCCGGAAGATTGGCATATTGCGCGAAGGTGAAAGCGGCCTGATATCCGCCTTCCGGCGCCCGCTCGCCGACACTGAAGACGGTGATCGCGACGAACGGCAAAACTAAAAACACCAACAGCCACGCGGTCGCCGGACCGAGCAGCAGGGCGGTCAGGAGATTGTGACGAAAAACATTGCTGCGCATTGAAAAAACCGCCCCGGTGCCGGCGGACATCTGCCCGCCGGGGGAGTTGCCTGCATCGGACCTATGGTCCGCCCCGGTCAAGCCGACTTGAAGCGTGCCATCAATTCGGCCCGGCCCGGATCGGTCAAGGTCGCGGCTGCACCGAATTCGAGTGGCTTCAGCAGATCCGCCGCCGGATAGAGGATCGGATTTTCCAGCACCTCCTTGGGCAGCAGCGCATTGACCCGCGCATCGGTGGAAGGCGCACCATTGGCCAGGTGCTCCTTGACCGCGACTTTCGGGTTCATCAAATAGTTGAGCAAGGCATAACCGGCAGGCTTGTTGGGCGCATCCTTGGGGATTGCGTAGAAGTCGGTCCAGATCTCGCCGCCTTCCTTGCCAAGCACGTAGGCGATTTCGGGGATGTCGCGGTGGAGCTGCGCCCCGTCATTGGTCCAGCACATCGTCATCCAGGCGTCGCCGGCACGCATCGACGGCTGGTAGTCGCTGGAGACCGCGAACAGATGCGGCTTGACCTTCAGCAGCAATTCCTCCGCCTTGGCGAGTTCGTCCGGCTTCAGCGAGTTGAACGAGAAGCCGAAATATTTCAGCGCGTTGCCGATCGTGGTCAGCTGGTAGTCATGAACCATGGTCCGGCCGTCGCCCTCCGACATGGCCGTGTCCCAGAATTCCTTCCAGCTCGTCATCGGCTTGGTCAGTTTCTTGGTGTTGACGGCAAAGCCGGTGGTGCCCCAATTCTTCGGCACAGCGTAGGTCACGCCGTCGATGGTGCCTTCCCCGGTGAAGCGGGGGTCTTCTTGCGAGCCGTCATAATTGGCAAGCTTGGCCATATCGAGCGCTTCGATGATGCCAAGCTTCTTGTAAGTCGAGATCGTGTAGTTGGTCGGAACGAAAAGGCTCCAGCCCGAGGCGCCGGCCTGCAGCTTGGCCAGCATCTCCTCGTTTGACCCGAACACGTTGACCTCGACGGCAACGCCGGTCTCGGCCTTGAAATTCTCGAACGTCGCCGGGTCGTGATAATTGGGCCAGGTGGCAATCGACATGCGGTCGCCAAGCCCCTCCTGGGCGAAGGCTGGCGACGGCATGATGCCGAGTTCGCGGGCCATTGCCGCGGTAGCGAGACCAAGGCCGGTAAGGCCAAGGAACTCGCGGCGGCCGATGGAACCGCGCTTGAGGCGCATCAACTGGTCGACGAATTTTTCAGGGCTTATCGGCAGTCCGTCACGATACGATTTCGACATTTTTGTTTTCCCTCTGGTTGGTGCCGTTATTGTCCAGAAACGCCAGCGGCGTTCCGGCTGTAAAGCCGACGGCGACGGGTTCACCCGGCTTGAAGAGATTTCCACCGCCGACCAGATGATCGGCCTTTGCGAGCAGTGTCCCGATGCCCTGGACCTCGATTGCATATTCCGCGGTCGAACCGAGAAAGATCCGGTTGCGGACAAGCCCGTTCAGCCGGCCGCTTCCGGGCGCGCCGAGGCTTAGTGATTCAGGGCGCAGGCTAACCGAAACGGCTTCACCCTGCGCTAGCGGAGTCCGCTTGCGCGCTGCAATCACAGCGCCGTCAGCAAGCGCCACCTCGACGAGCTTGCCCGAGAGCCCGACGACCTTGCCGCTCAAGAGATTGGTCTTGCCGACGAAGTCGGCGACGAAGAGGTCGGCGGGTTCGTCATAGATTTCGCTCGGCTGCCCAAGCTGGACGATGCGCCCGCCATTCATGACGCAGACGAAATCGCTCATCGACAGTGCCTCTTCCTGATCGTGGGTGACCAAGACGAAGGTGATGCCGATCTCGCGCTGCAGGTTCTGCAGCTCTATCTGCATGTCGGTGCGCAGCTTCTTGTCGAGCGCCGCCAGGGGCTCGTCGAGCAGCAGCACCGCCGGCTTGTTGACCAGCGCCCGTGCCAGGGCGACACGCTGCTGCTGGCCGCCGGAAAGCTCATGGATCTTGCGGCGGCCATATCCGGCAAGGCGCAACCATGGCGAGCGCCTCGCCTGTCTTCCGGCTGATCTCCCGCGACGACAGGCGCGGCCGTGCCTGGCGGAGGCCATAGGCGACGTTGTCCTCCACATTCAGATGCGGAAACAACGCATATTGCTGGAACACCATGTTGACCGGCCGCCGATAGGGCGGCGTGCCGGCCATGTCGCGGCCACGGATGAATACCACACCTTCGCTTGGCTGTTCGAAGCCGCCGATCATGCGCAAGCAGGTTGTCTTGCCGCAGCCGGACGGCCCGAGCAAGGCGACAAAGGCAGACGGCGGGATGGCAAGATCGATGCCGCTGACCGCGGTCACGCTGCCGTAGCATTTGGTGACCCCGCGAAACTCGACATCGGGCACTGCGGTCAAAGCTGCGGGCTCCTGCGGGTAGCTAACCTCGAAACGCTGTCAGAGCCAATGGCAGCTAGTATATACCTCCCAGGTGGTATATTTCGTCTATTTTCTCGTCTAGAGGGGTATGAATTGGGCGTTTCGCGCAGCGATGAATACAGCCAGCTCGCTGCGCTCATCGCAGCGACGCGGGAGACGAGCGGCGAGCTTTTCGGCAAGGCAATGGTCGCCTGGCTCCGCCAGCATGTCAGCTTCGATCATTGCGTGATCTTCGGCTATCGCGGCGCCTCACGCCCGCCGCTGCTGTTCGAGACATTCTCGCCGGCCGAAAGCCATGTCTTCGTCGCGCTCTATCAGGAAGGGCCTTATCTGCTCGATCCGTTCCACCATGCGGCAGTCGAGCGCAAGGAAGGCTTTTGGCGCATGCGCGAATTGGCGCCGGATCGCTTCTATGCCAGCGAATATTACCGCTCCTATTACAGCCAGACCAGACTTGCGGAGGAGGTCGGCTTTTTCGTGCCGCTGCCGGGAAAGGACGCGCTGGTGCTCTCGCTGATGCGATTGCGAGTTTCGGGACCTTTCGGAACCGCCGATGCGAGGTTGCTGCGCGACATGGCGCCTGCGGTGATCAACCTCATCAGGCTGCGCTGGCCTACCCTTCCGGCTGACGGACCGGTTGGGGCGAAGCAAGACGAGGCGATTGCTCCGGTCAGCGAGTTCGAACGTGCTCACATCTGGAAGAGCCTTTCGCTCACGCCGCGCGAACAGCATGTCGTCGATCTGGTGCTTCAGGGCCATTCCACGGAATCAATCGCCAGGGCGATGCGCATCGTGCCGGGAACCGTAAAAGTTCATCGCCGCAACATTTACCGCAAGCTCAAGATAAAGTCGCAGGCTGGTCTGTTCGCACGTTTCGTCGAGATCATGGACGCGCGGATTCGATAGCCCACGGTTTCGGAACGGCCTCGTTCGGGCAGTTAGCTGGCAACGCCGTCCCAGGAACCGGTTTCGGCCATTTGCCTGAGCAGAGGTGCCACCCGAAAGACGTCCTTGCCGGTCTGCTGGTGCCAGTGATCCAGCCGCCGGATGATCTTGTCCACGCCTTCGAGGTTTGCCCAGAACATCGGCCCGCCCTTGCCAACCAGGAAGCCGTAGCCGTTGACCCAGACGACGTCGATATCGGAGGCGCGGGCGGCAATCTTTTCCTCGAGGATTTTGGCGCCCTCGTTGATCATCGAATAGAGCGTCCGCTCGATGATCTCCTCGGCTCCGATCGCGCGCGGCGCAATGCCGCGTTCGGCAGCCTTGTTACGGATGAGCGCTTCGACCTCGGGATCGGGCAGCGGCGTGCGCGAACCGTTCTCATAGCGATAGAAGCCGCTGCCGGTCTTCTGGCCGAAACGCCCCCGTTCGCAAAGTGCATCTGCAATCATGGCCGTCTGGCCGCGCGCCTTGCGGTTGCGCCAGCCTATGTCGAGGCCGGCGAGATCACTCATCTCGAACGGCCCCATCGGCCAGCCGAAATCGGTGAACACCTGGTCGACCTGGCGCGGCATTGCGCCTTCCAGCAGAAGCGTCTCCAGTTCCGCACCCCGCGCCGCCAGCATGCGGTTGCCGACGAAGCCGTGGCAGACGCCGACGACGACCGGCACCTTGCCGATCCGCCGTGCCAGATCGACGATGGTCGCCAGCACGTCGGGCGAAGTCTTGTCGGCGCGGACGATTTCCAAAAGCTTCATGACGTTAGCCGGCGAAAAGAAATGCATGCCGAGGAGATCTTGCGGCCGCGAGGTCGAAGCGGCGATTTCGTTGACGTCGAGATAGGAGGTGTTGGTGGCGAGGATCGCGCCCGGTTTGGCCACGGCATCCAGCCTGCCGAATACCTCCTTCTTGACCGCCATTTCCTCGAACACGGCCTCGACGATCAGGTCGCAATCGGCGAGGTCGGCATAGTCGGTGGAACCCTTGAACAACCCAAGCCGTTCGCGCTTGGCATCTTCGCTCAGCGAACCGCGGATGACGGAAACGGCATAATTCTTGTCGATCGTCGCCAGCCCGCGCTGCAACGCCTCCTGCGTTGTTTCCAGCAAGGTTACGGGAAGACCGCCATTGGCGAACGCCATGGCGATGCCGCCGCCCATCGTGCCGGCGCCGATGACGCCGACCCTGCCGATCTTGCGCTTGCCGACATCCTTGCCGGGGATCTTTGCCGCCTCGCGTTCGGCGAAGAACAAATGCCGCTGCGCGCGCGATTGGTCGCCGGTGACAAGTTTGAGGAACAGGTCGCGCTCCGCCGCCAGCGCTTCGTCGAAGGGCAGCGTCAGGGCGTTACGGACCGAATGCGCACAGGCGATCGGCGCCTCGAGGCCGCGTGCTTTTTTGGAAAACGCTGCGGCCTGCTTGTCGAAAGCCGGCAAGTCGGCCTGGTCGAGGCGATCATTGCGGTCGCGCACCGGCGTGAAGGGACCGCCTTTGGCGGCCATGTCGGCCGCAAAACTCACCGCTTGCGCGATCAGGTCGCCGTCGAAGACGGCATCCACCAGGCCGTCGGCGAGCGCCTCGGCCGCACCGATCGGCGTTCCCGAAACGATCATGCTGAGCGCCTTCAGCGGACCGACGAGGCGCGGCAGGCGGACCGTGCCGCCGCCGCCCGGCAGCAGGCCGAGCTTGACTTCCGGCAGGCCGAGCCTTGCCCCTTGGTCGGCAACACGGAAATGGCAGCCGAGCGCCAGTTCCAGGCCGCCGCCGAGCGCAGTGCCATGAATGGCGGCGACCGTCGGCTTGGCGATAGTTTCCAGCACGCGGACGATGGCGCGCAGGTCCGGCTGTTTAACGGGCTTGCCGAACTCGGTAATATCGGCGCCTGCAACAAACGTCCGCCCGGCGCACGCTATCACGATTGCTCCCACCGACGGCTCGTCGCGCAGGGAAACGAGCGCCCGCATCAACGGCTCGCGCACATGGAAGCTCAGCGCGTTGACCGGCGGATTGTCGATGGTCACCACCGCGACGTTGCCATGCCTTGTGGTGCTGACGAAATCGGACACGCAAACCTCATATAATGATGTTGGCCAATAGCGCGACGGGATTTACATGGCCAATGCTCGGATGGGAACCGGATGTTTTCCGGCAGGCTCGCCGCCGCAGCGATCGCAAACCTTGGGAGATTGGCCGAAACATTTCTCCCTTCGTCATCCTGGGGCGGAACAAGGAGCGAAGCGACGCAGTGCAGACCCCAGGATCCATGCCGTGACGCCTGCGTTTCGCGGCGATGCAGAATCTGTTCCGCTCGCATTCCTCGGCAAGGGTCACGGCATGGATCCTCGGGTCAAGCCCGAGGATGACGAAGGTGTGGTCAGCGCAGCGCCTTCTGCCCGCCGGCGGCGGTAATGACGCCGACGATGATCAGCCCTGTCAGCACCAGGCGGACGCCGACGCTGACGCCGAACGTGTTGAGCATGGTCAACAGCAGCACCAGGAACAGCGCCGCGCCCCAGACCCCCGGCACATTGGCCTTGCCGCCCGCCACCGACGTGCCGCCGATGACAACGACCGCGATCGAGGCCAGCAGATACTCATTGCCGATATCGACGTTGGCGCCGCGGAAATAACCGGCGAGCAGTGCGCCGTCGAGGCCGCCGAGCGCGCCCGACAGCGTGTAGGTGAGGAAGCGGGTGCGGCCGACATTGACGCCTGCCAGCCAGGCGGCGCGGATGTTCTGGCCGATCGCCAGCACCGAGCGTCCGTAGATCATGCGCTGCAGCACGATGCCGGCGCCGATGGTGAACAGCGCGGTGAGGATCGCCAGCACCGGGATGCCGAACACCTGCCAGTTGGTGAAGTCGGCAAAGCCCGGCGGCGGCTTGATCTGCAAGCCGCGCCCATAGCTGATGTCGACCGACTGGATGACGAAGCTGGCCGACAGCGTCGCGATGATCGGCGGAATGCGCAGCGCCCATATCAGGAGGTAGTTGACGGCGCCGATCGCCATGCCGCAGGCAAGCGCTGCCAGCAGTCCGACCGCGATCATCGCATCATTGCCGTCCATGACCTTCATGGCGACGGCGCTGGCAAGGCCGATATTGGCTGGCAGCGACAGGTCGACATTGCCCGGCCCGAGCGTGATGACGAACATCTGCCCGACGCCGACGATGACGGTGAAGACGGCTAGCGACAGCGCCGCCGTGATCATGCCGCCGCCGCCATAGCCGCCGGTGAAGGCGATCGTCGCCAGCCATACCAGCAGCGCCCCGAAGAACGACCAGATCCAGGGTCTGGCGAGCAGTGTCCGCAGCGAGGCCATGCTCACCTCTCCCTGCGGCTGATCAGCACCCGCGCCGCCAGCACGATGATCAGGATGGCGCCATTGGCGGCGACCTGCCAGTCGGGCGGAATGTGCATGAACGTCAAGAGCGGCGAGGCCGCCAGTGCCAGCGTCAACGCGCCGATGACGGCGCCGATCGGCGACACCCGGCCGCCGACGAACTCGCCGCCGCCGAGGATGACGCCGGCGATCGAAAGCAGCGTATAGCCATTGCCGATATTGGCATCGGCCGAGGTGGTGATGCCGATCAGCGCCATGCCGGACAAAACGCCGAACAGGCCGGTCAGCGCAAATAGTGCGATCTTGGTGCGCAGCAGCGACCAGCCGGCGCGCTTGAGTGCGGCTGAATTGCCGCCCGATCCACGCAGGATGACGCCATAGGAGGTGCGCATCAGGCCAAAGTGGACGACGGCTGCGATCAGCAATGCCGCGATGATCGGGAACGGAATGAAGGGTGGCTTGAAGGCCATCAGCGCCAGCAGCCAGTCCGGCGCCTTGCCGCCGGGCTTGGGCAGGATGAGGATGGCCAGGCCCTGCCAGACGAAACTCATGCCGAGCGTCACCACGATCGAGGGCAGGTTGCGCAGATGGATCAGCGCCCCGAGCAGCGCGTAGACGCCGATCGACCCGAGCAGGATGACGACGCCGAGCAGCGGCGCGTCCTTCAACCATGTCGCCGTAACGCATCCGACGAAGCCGACAAAGGTACCGATCGACAGATCGAGCTCGTTGCCGGCGATGACAAACATCTGCGCGATCGTCGCCAGTGCGATCGGGATCGCCAGATTGAGCATCAGGCTGAAACCGAAGTAGCTGATGGCGCGCGGGTTGAGACAGGCGATGGCGATGAGCACCAGCGCCAGCGACAGTGCCGGCAGCAGGCTGCGCAGCATGCGAGCCCGCCTCGTGGCGCGAGCCGAAGATTTTAGCCCATTCTCGATGGATACCGCTGTCATCTCAGGCCGCGTCGCCGAACGAGGACTGGATAATCTTTTCCTCCGTCAGTTCGTCGCGACGAAGGTTGGCGACGATCCGGCCGTTCTTGAACACATAGATGTGGTCGCAATTGTCGAGCTCTTCGGTTTCGGTGGTGTACCAGAGGAAGGTGCGGCCATGGCGAGCCTCTTCGCGCACGAGGTCGTAGACTTCGAGCTTGGTGCCGATGTCGACGCCGCGCATCGGATCGTCCATCAGCACGATCTTGGCGTCGGAGCCGAGCGCCCGCGCGAACAAGGCCTTCTGCTGGTTGCCGCCGGACAGCGAAAAGATGTTGTTGTTCATGTCGGGCGTACGGATGCCGATTTTCCGCTGCCACAACTCGGCGAGCTCGGCTTCCCGCTGCGGCGAGATCAAAAGGCCGTTGCGCAATCGCGCCAGCGAACGGATGCCGATGTTCTCGGCGATCGACCATTGCGGAAAAATCCCGTCCGACTGGCGGTCGCCGGCAACCAGCGCCACCGGCGCGGTGACCTCGATGCCGGTCTTGGCGCGGGAAGCCGCGGCAAAGATCGCCAGCAAAAGATCGGTCTGCCCATGCCCGGCAAGCCCGGCAAGCCCGATGATCTCACCGGCACGGGCGACAAGCTCGTTGCCGTCCTGCTGTCGCGCCGGACGCGCCCGGACCCGCAGCGGACCGGGCTCCGGCTTGCCGCTCGCAATCTCGGCCGCGGCCTTCTCGCGCGCCTCCGCTCCGCCCATCGCCGTCACCAGCCTGTCGCGGTCGAATTGATCGGCCTGCCCGGCGGCGACGACCTTGCCGTCGCGCATCACCACGATGCGGTCGGCGTTTCCGAGCACTTCGCCCAGCACATGCGAGATTAGGATGCAGCTCTTGCCGGCGGCTATGAAGCGTCGCACGAACGCCAGCAGCTGGCCGGCCGTTTGCGCATCGAGCGAGGAGGTCGGCTCGTCGAGGATGACCAGTTCGAGCGGCTCCTGCGTGACCGTGAAGGCGCGCGCCACTTCCACCATCTGCCGGCTGGTGATGGAAAGATCGCCGACGATGTCGGATGCCGAGATGCTGTGGCCGGGGAAGATCTCATCGAGCTTGGCGGCGATCAGATCGGTCGCCTTGCGCCGCCAGCCGAAGCCATTAAGCGACGCGTGGTTGATCCGCGTGTTTTCGGCGACGCTGAGATTGGGGCAGAGCGACAGTTCCTGGAACACGCAGCGTATGCCGAGCTGCTGCGCGCGCGGTACCGAATAACTTGCCTCGACGCCGCCGCGGACCGCGATCTGCCCGCTGTCGGGGGCAAGCGTGCCCGCCACCATATGCATGAGTGTCGATTTTCCGGCGCCGTTATGGCCGACGAGACCGACGCATTCTCCGGCACGAACGCTGAAATCGACACCGGCGAGCGCCCTGACGGCGCCGAAATGTTTTTCGGCGCCGTCCAGTCTTATGATGTCCGTGCTGGCGGCGCCGAAATGTCTTTCGGCGCCGTCAGGCCTGATGATGTCTGCACTGGCCTCGGGCATCCCTCAACGATACCCGGTTCGCCGCGGCGGCGACAATAGTGCCATGCTCACTTGATGTTGGTCTTAATCGCCGCGACGGCGTCTTCCTGCGTGTATTCGTGGCTGGCGACGCCGCCCTTCGGAATCTTCGGCAACGCGGCCTCGAAATCGTCCTGGGTGAAGGCAAGATAGGGGACCAGCAGGTCGTGCGGCACGTCGGTGCGGCCGTCGAGCACCTGCTGCGCCACCCAGAAGGCAAGCGTCGATACGCCCGGCGCGATCGAAGCCGACCAGGTCTGGTAACCGTCCTTGTCCTTCTGCTCCTTCCACCACTGCAACTCGTCCTGGCGATTGCCCATGATGATGGTCGGGCGCGGCTTGCCGGCAGCGGCGAAAGCCTGCGCCGCGCCATAGCCGTCACCGCCCTGGTCGACGACACCGACCACATCCGGCAGCGACGGCAGGATCGTCGCTACGGCCTTCTGTGCCGTGGTCTGGTCCCAGTCGCCGGTCACCGAGCCGACGATCTTGAACTCGGGATGGGCAGCGACGCCTTCGAGGATGCCGGCATGGATGGCATCGTCGATCGAGGTACCGGCGAGGCCGCGGATTTCCAGGAGGTTGCCGCCCTTGGGCTGGAATTTGGCCATCTGCTCGACTTCCTGCTTGCCCATGTCCTTGAAGTCGACGACCACCCGGTAGGCGCAGGGTTCGGTGACGATGCCGTCGAAGGAGACGACGACAATGCCGGCGTCGCAGGCCTGCTTGATGGCGCCGTTGAGGGCATCCGGAGACGCCGCGTTGATGACGATCGCGTCATAGCCCTGCAGGATCAGGTTCTGCACTTGGGCTGCCTGGGTCGGCACTTCCTTGTCGGCCGTCGTGAAGACGTCGGCGGCGCCGACCACCTTGTCGGCAACCGCCTTCTTGGTGACAATGCCGTAGCTGTCCAGCATCGCCTGCCGCCACGAATTGCCGGCGTAGTTGTTGGAGAAGGCGATCTTCTTGCCGCTGGTGTCGGCAAGCGCGGTACCTGCGGCAAGCATTGCCGCAAGGGCGCCCAAAACGAATATTTTCTTCATGTCATACTCCTCCCGTGAGTTGCTGTCTTATAGTGGCTAATGGCTGGCTGGTGGCTAATGGCTGATACGCTCATAATGCTGTTTTTTATCTATTATCAGACAAATGCAGATAGGCGACAAGCTGTCAACAGCAATCCATGGCCGGCGATCAACTTGCGGTGCAATCATTGAAACCGGTTCGACTCCTGGTCTAGGGATGGCGCTGGAGATCGATTGAATGGCAGCGAATCTTGCCCCGGGTGCACCCGGCATTCCGGCGCGCTGGACGTCGAGCGCCAAGAGCGGCGTCGGCACCGCGCTCTCGCCGGCCTGCCCGATCTGGTTCACCATTAGTCACGGTATCCTCAACGAGATCTACTATCCCCGCCTCGACAGCGCCTGCACCCGCGACCTGGGGCTGATCGTCACCGGACCGGACGGCTATTTCTCGGAAGAAAAGCGCGACGCCGAGCACAGCATCGAACCACTCGAGGACGGGGTACCTGCCTACCGGCTGGTCAACACCGCAAGCGATGGAACCTACAGGATCGAAAAGCGCATCCTGACGGATCCGGAACGTCCCGTCTTGCTGCAGCAGATTATGTTCACGCCGCTCAAAGGCGCGGCCGCCGATTACCGCGTCTACGCGCTGCTGGCGCCGCACCTCGTCAACGCCGGCATGGGCAACACCGCCTGGATCGACGACCATGAAGGACAGCCTGTCCTGTTTGCATCGGGACGCGGCACCTGCCTGGCGCTCGTCTCGTCGCTGCCGTGGAAGGCGTGCGCGGCCGGCTATGTCGGCGTCTCCGACGGCTGGCAGCAGCTTCGTCAAGGCGGCCGGCTCGATCCGGCCTGCCGCAGGGCCGAGGACGGCAATGTCGCGCTGATCGGCGAGATCGGCTTTTCGGCCGCAAACCCAAAAATATTGCTGGCACTGGGCTTCGGCACGACGCCGCAACAGGCGGCGGAGACTGCTTTCGCCAGCCTGAACCAAGGTTTTGGGCCCGCAGCCAGACCCTACATCGACAAATGGCGCCAATGGCAGTCTGGATTGCTGCCGCTGGACCGGCATGCGGCGTCCGGCCTCAATCCCTACCGCCTCAGCACGGCGGTGCTGGCGGCACACCGGTCGTCTGCCGGAGCAGCCGTTGCCAGCCTGTCGATCCCGTGGGGCTTCAACAAGGGCGACGACGACCTCGGCGGCTATCACCTGGTCTGGCCGCGCGATCTGGTCGAAACCGCCGGCGGCTTCCTCGCCGCCGGCGACCCGGCGGAAGCCTTGCGCATCCTTGGCTATCTGCGCTCGATCCAGCAGCCCGACGGCCATTGGCCGCAGAACGCCTGGCTCGACGGGTCGGTCTATTGGCCGGGCATTCAGATGGACGAATGCGCCTTCCCGCTGCTGCTCGCCGACGCGCTACGCCGCGCCGGCCATTTGCCGCCTGCCGCACTCTCCTCCTTCATGCCGATGATCGAGCGCGCTGCCGCCTATGTCGTGCGCAACGGCCCGGTCACCGGCGAGGACCGCTGGGAAGAAGACGCCGGCTACAGCCCGTTCACACTTGCGGTCGAGATTGCGGCGCTGCTTGCGGCTGCGGACATGTTCGATGCCGCCGGCAAAACAGAGCCGGCAAACTATCTGCGCGAAACCGCCGATATCTGGAACGATCAGATCGAGCGCTGGACCTACGTCGCCGGCACCGCCGCATGCGACGAAGCCGGCGTCGAAGGCTACTATGTCCGCATCGCCCCGCCCGAGACGGCCGGCGCGGCATCGCCGAAGGACGGCTTTGTGCCGATCAAGAACCGTCCGCCGGGCGATGCGAACCGCCCGGCCGAGGCGATCGTCAGCCCGGATGCGCTGGCGCTGGTCCGCTTCGGCTTGAGGGCAGCCGACGATCCGCGCATCCTCGACACGGTCAAGGTCATCGACGCGCAATTGCGCTGCGAACTGCCGCAGGGCCCGCTCTGGTACCGCTACAATGGCGATGGCTATGGCGAGCATGCCGACGGCGCACCCTTCGATGGAACCGGCCCGGGCCGGCCCAGGCCGCTGCTGGTCGGCGAGCGCGCGCATTACGAGTTGGCGGCGGGGCGCAAGGACAAAGCGGCAAGCCTGCTCGGCACGTTCGAGAACTCTGCCGGGCCAGGCGGCCTGCTGCCGGAGCAGGTCTGGGACGGTCCCGACATGCCGGAGCGCGAATTGCGGCATGGCGGCCCCTCCGGCAGCGCCAAGCCACTGGTCTGGGCGCATTCCGAGCACATCAAACTGCTGCGTTCGCTGCGCGACGGCACGGTGTTCGACATGCCGCCGCAAGGCGTCAAGCGCTATATCGAGGGCAGGACCGTGTCGCGCCTCAGGGCATGGCGCTTCAACCACAAGATCCGTACCATCCCGGCAGGCAAGGCGTTGCGCATCGAACTTCTGGCCCGGGCGGTGGTTCATTGGAGCAGCGACAATTGGGCAACCGTCCATGACACCGAGACCACCGCGAATCTTTTCGGCATCCATCTCGCGGAGTTGCCGGTTGCCGACGCCGCTCCGGGCAATAGCATTGTCTTCACATTCTTCTGGTCCGATGCCGGCCGTTGGGAGAACGCTGACTTTTCTGTCGGCATCGGCGATACCGGAGAGAGCATGATCCCGCAAAGTGGAGACCGGTTTTCGGAAAAGATCATGCTTCAATAACAGCGCCACTAGATCATCGATCCCTCAAGTAAGGCAGGACGAGACCATGCAGATAGGAATGATGGGACTGGGCCGGATGGGCGCCAACATGGTTCGGCGCCTGCTGCGTGATGGCCACGAATGCGTCGTCTACGATATCAACCCGGCGAGCGTCGCGGCGCTTGTGAGCGCCGGCGCGGTCGGAGCCGCCTCGATGGAGGAGTTCGTCGGCAAGCTGGCGAAGCCGCGCAGCGCCTGGCTGATGCTGCCGGCGGCGATCACCGGCAGGATCGTCGACCAGGTGGCCGCCTTGATGGAGCCGGGCGACATCATCATCGACGGCGGCAATTCCTATTATCACGAGGCCGTCGACCACGCCGCGCGCCTGGCGTTGAAAGGCTTGAGCTATGTCGATGTCGGCACCAGCGGCGGCGTCTGGGGCCTCGAGCGCGGCTATTGCCTGATGATCGGCGGTCCCGACAGCGCGATCCAGCATCTCGACCCGGTCTTCGCAACGCTGGCGCCCGGCGCCGACACCGCTTCGCCTGCCCCCGGCAAGGACGCCGGAACCGCTCCCTTCGGTTATCTCCACTGCGGGCCGAGCGGCGCCGGCCATTTCGTCAAGATGGTCCATAACGGCATCGAATACGGCGTCATGGCCGCCTATGCCGAGGGCATGAACATCCTGAAGTCGGCGAATGCCGGCAAGCGGCAGCGCACCGCCGACGCCGAAACCAGCCCGCTGGAAAACCCGCAATATTACCAGTTCGACATCGACATCGCTGAAGTGGCCGAGGTCTGGCGGCACGGCAGCGTCATCGGCTCGTGGCTGCTCGATTTGACGGCCGGCGTGCTGAAGGCCGATTCTTCGTTGACGCAGTTCGGCGGGCGGGTTTCGGATTCCGGCGAAGGCCGCTGGACGCTGAAGGCGGCGATCGACACCGGCGTGCCGGCGCCGGTGCTGTCGTCGGCGCTGTTCGACAGGTTCTCCTCGCAAGGCGAATCCGAATTCGCCGACAAGCTTCTGTCCGCCATGCGCTATGCCTTTGGCGGCCATGTCGAAAAACCCAAGGCCGGCTCGTGACGGGCGACAGGGAGGCACGCCCATGAGCCAGGAACGATCGGACACGCTGGTGCTTTTCGGTGCCACCGGCGATCTCGCCCACAAGAAGATCTTCCCCGCCCTTTACGCCATGGTGGCCAAGGGGACGCTGAGCGAGCCGGTGATCGGCGTCGCCTTCGATCCCTGGGACCTCGCCAAGCTGCAGGCGCGCGCCCGCGACGGCATCGTCAACGCCATCGGCAGCATCGACGAGAAGATCTTCGCCAGGCTTGCATCGCTGCTGCGCTATGTCAGCGGCGACTACCGTGCGTCTGCGACCTTCGAGAAGCTGAAAGCCGCACTCGGCAGCGCTGAGCGGCCGCTGCACTATCTGGCGGTGCCGCCGGCCATGTTCGAGGTCGTCGTCCAGGGGCTGGAACAATCCGGCGCCGCCCAGGGCGCGCGCCTGATGGTGGAAAAGCCATTCGGCCACGATCTGCAATCGGCGCGCTGGCTGAACCGGGTGCTGCATCTGGTCTTCGACGAGAAGTCGATCTTCCGCATCGACCATTATCTCGGCAAGGAGGCGATTCAGAACCTACTCTATTTCCGCTTCGCCAATTCCTTCCTCGAGCCGATCTGGAACCGCAATTACGTCGAGAGCGTGCAGATCACCATGGCCGAGGATTTCGGTGTCGAGGGCCGCGGCCGCTTCTATGACGAGGTCGGCTGCATCCGCGACGTCATCGAAAACCACCTGCTCAACATCCTCTTGCTGCTCGCCATGGAGCCGCCGGTCGGCCGCTCGGCCGACGATCTGATCGACGAGAAGGTGCAGGTGCTGCGGGCGATCCGGACGCTGACCAGGGACGATGTCGTGCGCGGCCAGTTCGACGGCTATCTCAACGAGCCGGGCGTGGCGCCGAACTCGCCGGTCGAGACCTTCGCGGCGGTGCGCTTTTTCGTCGATACTTGGCGCTGGCAGGATGTGCCGTTCTTCATCCGCGCCGGCAAATCCCTGCCGGTGCACGCCACCGAGGTCATCGTGCGGCTGAAGCGGCCGCCGCTCGACGTCTTCGATCCAATCAAACCCGGCGACTGCAATCACGTACGCTTCCGCATCGACCCGCAGGTGGCGATCTCGATCGGAGCCCGGCGCAAGGCGCCCGGCGACGACATGGTCGGCGAGCAGGTCGAGCTCACCGCGCTCGACGACTCGAAGGGCGACATGCCGCCTTACGAGCGGTTGATCGGCGACGCCATGAACGGCAACGGCCAGCTGTTCACCCGCCAGGACGCCAGCGAGCTCGCCTGGCGCATCGTCGGTCCGGTGCTCGGCGACACCACGCCGCCCCCTGTCTACGCGCCAAAGACGTGGGGGCCGGCCGAAGCCATGGCTGGATTCGGGCCGCCGAACGGCTGGATCAATCCAACAAAATGATTTCTGGGAGGCGAAAGCGGTGGCCAAAGCGGTGAAGCAACAGGCATCGGACGAAGAAAAGATCGTGCTTGCGATCGATATCGGCGGCTCGCACGTCAAGATCCGCACCAGCGCCGGCGGCGACGAGCGCAAGACCGCTTCCGGACCGGAGCTTACGCCGCAGCAGATGGTCGCGGCGGTGAAGACGCTGGCCGAAGGGCTGCAATACGATGTCGTCTCGATGGGCTATCCGGGTCCGGTGCACCACAACCGGCCTTTGACCGAACCCGCCAATCTCGGCAAGGGCTGGGTCGGCTGCGATTTCGCCGCTGAGTTCGGCAAGCCGGTGAAAGTCGTCAACGATGCGCTCATGCAGGCCATCGGCAGTTATGAGGGCGGCCGCATGCTGTTCCTTGGCCTCGGCACCGGCCTGGGGGCTGCGATGATCGTTGATAACGTCGCCCAGCCGATGGAGCTTGCCCATCTTCCCTACAAGAAGCGCGGCAGTTTCGAAGACTATGTCGGCGAACGCGGCCTGCAAAAGCGCGGCAAGAAGAAATGGCGCAAACACGTCTTCGACGTGGTCGACCGGCTTCGCGCCGCCATGCAGCCGGATTACGTGGTCATCGGCGGCGGCAATGTCGATGAACTCGCTGACCTGCCCGCCGATTGCAGACGCGGCGACAACACACGCGCCTTCGAGGGCGGATTTCGACTATGGCGCGACAAATCCCTGATTATCTGATATTGCTGATTGTCTGATATTATCGAGCACCGGCTCAGGGTTGTTAATCCCGCGCTGCCGTTAGTATTATTATTCAAAATAATGTGTGACGTGGTGCGGCGTCATTGCATTGCGCAGATTTGCCGACTAGGAATTTCTGCGACCCCCACGGACGGAGAAATAGATTGATCGACGACAGCAACAACGCTCGCAAGGACATCGACCTGCTTGAGCTGACCGCCCATATCGTGTCCGCATATGTCGAGAAGAACCGCTTGCCGGCTTCCGGCCTCGGCGATCTCATCGCCAGCGTCAGCGCCTCCATAGGCGGGCTGGGGCAACCGGCAGTGCCGGTCGCCGCGCCGCTGACGCCTGCCGTCAATCCCAAGAAATCGGTGACGCCGGACTACATCATCTGTCTCGAGGACGGCAAGAAGTTCAAATCCTTGAAGCGCCATATCGGCGTCCATTTCGGGCTGACGCCCGACGCCTATCGCGCCAAATGGGGCCTGCCGTCCGACTACCCGATGGTCGCTCCCAACTACGCGGCCTCGCGTTCGCAGCTCGCCAAGGCGATCGGCCTCGGCCGCAAAGCCGCCCCGCCCGCGCCCGTCAAGGGCAGGGGCAGGAAGGCCAAGGCGACGGCCTAAAAGCGTTCGGATCAGGTCCGGTTGCTCCGCCAGCGGCAACGCCCGGCGGAGCGGAAATTGTTGATCCAGGCCGGATTTTTGCGCGCGCCCTGCGCCGAACTGGGCTAAAGGCTCTCTTGGCCGGACCAGCGCCCATCGTGGAAGTGCCCCGCCGGCCGACATCGCCGCCACGGGGCCTTATTCCATGACCACAGAATCCCAAGTACCATCCGACCAGCGCTATGCCGCCTTTCGCCACCGGCCGTTCCTGAGCTACTGGGCGGCGCGCTTCCTCTCGACATTCTCCACCCAGATCGTGTCGGTCGCCGTCGGCTGGCAGATCTACGACCTGACCCGCGACCCGTTCGACCTCGGCCTTGTCGGCATCGTCCAGTTCCTGCCTTCGCTGCTGCTGGTGCTGGTCACCGGCGACGTTGCTGATCGTTTCGGGCGCCGGCTGATTATGGCGCTGGCTGTGCTGGTCGAGGCGGGCTGCGCCTTGGCCCTCCTGCTGTTGACGCTGCGCGGCCTCTCCGGGCCGATGCCGGTCTTCATCGTGCTCGCCATGTTCGGCATCGCGCGCGCCTTCTTCGGGCCGGCCTCCTCATCGCTGTTCGCCAATCTGGTGCCGCCCGAGGATTTCGCCAACGCCATCGCCTGGAATTCGTCCGCCTGGCAGACGGCAACCATCGTCGGGCCGGTCGCCGGCGGCCTGCTCTACGGGCTTTCGGCGGAAGCCGCCTACACCACCGCGGCCGTGCTGATGCTCATCGCCGCCGTGCTGATCTTCACCATCCCGAAACCTGCCCAGCGCAGCCGGACCGACAGGCCGACGGTACAGACCCTGTTCGCCGGCTTCGGCTATATCTGGAACGAAAAGATCGTGCTCGGTGCCATTTCGCTCGATCTGTTCGCGGTGCTCCTGTCCGGCGCCTCGGCGCTGCTGCCGGTCTACGCGCGCGATATCCTCGAACTCGGCCCGTGGGGGCTCGGCCTGTTGCGCTCGGCGCCGGGCGTCGGCGCCATCTGCGTCGCCATCTGGCTGGCCGGACACCCGATCCGCAACCATGCCGGCCTTGTCATGCTCGGCTTCGTTGCGCTGTTCGGCGCGTTCACCGTCTTGTTCGGCCTCTCGACCATCACCTGGCTGTCGATCGCAGCCCTTGCCCTGCTCGGCGCCACCGACATGTTCAGCGTCTATATCCGCGAGACGCTGATCCAGCTGTGGACGCCGGACGACGTTCGGGGCCGCGTCAACGCTGTCAACCAGGTGTTTGTCGGCGCCTCCAATGAGCTCGGCGAATTCCGCGCCGGCACCATGGCGGCGTTGATCGGCACGGTTCCGGCCGTGGTGGTCGGCGGCGTCGGGGCGATCGCTGTCGCCGGCCTATGGGCGGTGCTGTTCCCGCAGCTGCGCAAGGTGCGTCATCTCAGGGGACGAAACTAAAGCGCGACGCGCTCTAGTTCGTTTGTTTGTGCATGTCGTTATCCCAATACCGCTGCACACTTTTGGGCGACATGCACTGATCTCACCGCAGCGCCGGCTTGCCAAAAATCATCGGCAGGAACTCGCCGAGCCAGCGCTTGAGGTGCATGTCCCAGATCAGCCGGCCGCCGAGATGGTCGCGGCCGGGCTGGGCGCCGGGCAGTCCGAAGCGGTGAGCGCCGCGCACCACCCAGCGCTGCATCATCGCCCGGGTCAATTCGCCATGGAACTGGATGCCCCAGGCATTGTCGCCATAACGGAAGGCCTGGTTGGGATAGGTTTCGGCCGTCGCCAAAAGTGTCGCGTCCTTCGGCAGCGAAAAGCCCTCGCGATGGAACTGATAAACCATCTCCGGCCAATGCATCAGCCTGCTGCCCGCTTCGGTCGCCTTCAGCGGATACCAGCCGATCTCGACGAGACCCTCGCCATGACCCTCGACCCTGCCGCCAAGATGCTTGACCAGCATTTGCGCGCCGAGGCAGATGCCCAGCAGCGGCCGGTTCTCGTTGAGCGGAATTTTAAGCCAGTCGGTCTCGCGGCGGACGAACTCGTCGCCGTCATTGGCGCTCATCGGCCCGCCAAACACCACGGCGCCGGCATGGCCATCCAGCGTCTGCGGCAAGGCCTCGCCGAGCGGCGGGCGGCGGATGTCGAGATCGAAGCCTTCCTCGATAAGCATATGGCCGACCCGCCCGGGGCTCGAATGCTCCTGATGCAGCACGATCAGGATCTTTGGTCTCGGGCTTGGCTTGGGCGGCATTGGAAGGCGGGATCCTGTCTATTCGTCGCTTGACGTTCCGGCAGCACCTGGAGCCGCGGCCGCCGCCTTGAGGCGCGCCTCGACACGGTCGCGACGTTCGACGCCGATCAGCTCGGCGACCCGCCAGACGGTATTGTCCTCGAGTTCGTGCAGCTCGCCATCGGCATAGACGATCTCCCACATCAGACCGATGAAGGCCTTTCGCGCCTCGGCGTCGAGATGGCGCTTGAGCACGCTGGTGAAGGCGTAGAGGTCGATCGCCTCATTGTCGGCCCGCTCGCCGGCAGCCGCCAACGCATCGAGTTCGTCGCCGCTGATCGAGTAGCTTTCCGCCAGCACCTTCTTGAACCGCTCCCATTCGGTATCCTGGCGCACCCCGTCGGCGTTCATCACGTGGAAAAGCAGGGCGGACGCCGCAATGCGCGGATCGTCGGCGCTGGGGCTGGCGCCACCCCCGGACGGCAGATCCCTTAGAAACGACAGAACGCGTTCGAACATCAAATCATTCCCAATAAGCCCGGGTCCACTCGACCCTGATCAGAACAAACGAAACCGGCGCGTCGATTTATCCGCCGCGTCGTCGGGATCGACGCCGGGGTCGTCGGGCAGCCGCGTCAATTCCTGCGCCGGCTCGACGGCCTCGGCATCTTCCGGCACCGCGGCAAACGCCGCCGCGGTGACCGGTGTCACATGATCCTCGCCGGCACGGTTTTCCGGCCTCTCCTCGGTCGCCGCGCTCGGCGTCTCGGCAGCAACCGCTGTGGGCTCGATCGCCTCGGCTGTTTCCTCCATCGGCTTAGCTGGAGCCGCGATGGCCGGCACCGGTGCCTCCGGCGTCTCTTCATGGCTGTCGATCAACTGGCCAAGCCGCTCCATCGGCGCCCGCCATTCGAACGCGTCGAGCCTGCCGGTGATCGGCGATACCGGAGCCCAGCGTTCGGAGACGACGCCATCGGCGACCCAGGCCGGGTCGCGCGGCGCCCTCACCGCCTTCGACAGCAACTGCCGCACCTTGCCCTGGTCGCCGGTTTCGGCCTCCTCGATATCGGCGAGCAGCAGATAGGCGCCTTCGCGGCGATCCATTCGGATGGCGGCTTCCGCCTCCCGACGGGCGGTTGAAAAATCCTGCGCATCGAGCGCGGCGCGCGCCACGGCAAGCGAGGACTCGGCATGGTTCTTCTTCAGGTCCTGCAGCTTCTTTGCCCGGTTCAGCCGGTCGAGCACGGCATCGCCCGGCCTGGCATGGGTATAGAGCTCGGCGATCTCGGGATGCGGCTCGGCCTTCCACGCCGCCTCGAGAATTTTCGAGCCCTTGCGCACGTCGTTCTGCCGAAACAGCAATTTCGCCGCGACGACCGCCGCCGGCGCGAAATCCGGCCGCAGCCGGTTGGCTTCGAGCGCCGCCATCCGGGAGGCATTGGCATCGCTGTCGATCAGCGCCTGCGCCTTGGCGGTGAGCAGCACGGCGCGGCGTCGGTTGGCCGCATCGCGCTCGATCTGCCGGGTCGACTTCTGGGCGTCGACCAGTTTCAGCGCACCGTCCCAATCGCCACGGCCGGTCAGGTCTTCCAGCGTCGATTCGGCCGCCCAGGCCAGTTGCGGCGCCACCGCCGCCGCGCGGCCGGCATAGTGGCGGGCTGCATTGCGGTCGCCGAGCCGCTCGGCCTCGAGGTAAAGCCCGCGCAGGCCGAGCAGCCGCATTTCGGGATCGTCGAGCATGGTCTCGAATTTTTCACGGGCGCCCTCATGGTCGCCTTCGAGCAGCGAGGCCTGCGCGTCGAGCAACTGGATCAGCGGCTCCTGGTCGGAACGGATCAGCTTTGCCGCCTCCTTGGTCTTCTTGCGGGCGAGCGCGCCATCACCGGCACCGGCCGCGATCATGCCGGTCGACAGCGCCTGGTAGCCGCGGTCGCGGCGACGCACGCGGAAATAGCGCGAGATCGTATAGGGGCTGTTCCACAGCGCCTTGACCAGCCACCAGACGATCATCACCGCGGCAACCACGGCGACGACCGCAACCGCCGCGACCATCAGGCTGACCTGGTATTGATAGCCGTTGAAGGTGACGAGCATTTCACCCGGCCGGTCGGCCAGCCAAGCGAAGCCGAGCCCGAGCGCAAAGACGACGGCGAGGAAGGCGAGGATGCGGATCATTGGTTCCTCACGCCTTCATCGCGCCGGCGATGAGCGACTCGATCTGCATCTCGACCTCCATCCGCGCTTTCAGCTTGCCGGCAAAGTCGGCGCCGGCGGCCTTGGCCGCGTCAGGCAGGGTTTCGTATTCGCTGAGCGCCTTGGCGTAGTCGCCCTGATTGACCGCGACCTCCATGCGGGCGACGGTTTCCTGAACGCCGGTGCCTTCGACGGCGCCGATCGGCCTGACCTTGACCAGCGATTCGGCGCTCGACAGCAGCTTTTGCAGGATGCCGGCATTCTGGTCGACGGGCGTCGCGGCAGCGACCATGGAGTTGGCGGCGGCGTCCGCGTCGGCGGCGATCTCGGCCCGCGTCGGGACGCCCTTTTCGGCATAGGCGCGCAGCGTCGCGATCTCGGGTGCATGGGGTGCGATCGCGGCAAAGGTTTCGAGCTCGGCGGCGAACGGCGCACCACGGTCGAGCGCTGCCTTGAGCGCCGAGGCGGCAATGGCCAGCGCGATCTTCGGCTGGGAAGCCTGTGCATCGACCTTGCCCGAGAGCTGTGAAACCGACTGTTCCAGGGCCGCAAGCCGGCCTTCCTGCGCCTTTGCCGTGTCGCCGGCGGATTTCACCAGCGCGTCGAGCGCGGCCAGCCTTTCGTTGAGCGGGCCGAGATCGACGGGCGCCGTGCCGCCGGCCTTGCCGAGGGCCGCGACCGCCGTCTCGATCTGCCGGACCTTGTCGCCAAGTGCTGTCACCCCGGCATTGTCGCCGGCGCCACTTTGCTCGACCGCCGACTTCAGCGCCGCAACGTCCGCCCTGACCTGGTCCAGCGCCGACGACAGCCCGTCCACCTTGGCCGATGCGTCATTGTTGGCGCCGGCCTGTCTGAGGTCCGCAACCTCGCGTTTCAGCGAAACGATCTCACCATTGACCGCGTCGAGCGACACGGGGCCTGACCCCGGCGCACCGAGCAGACCGGCAAATTGCAGCCCGCCGGCCGCGGCGAGCGCGATGACGCCGCCGACAATACCGGCGGCGATGCCGTTGATGCCGCTCCGCTTCGGCTGCGCTGCCATGTGGTCGTCCCTCGTCTCAGCTGGGTTCTCGCCGGAGCTCGGGGTCCCCGGTCCGCTGGCCCTGGTTCCGCTGGATGCATCTTCGAAACTGTAGTCGGAAGCCGTGGAGCGGCCGGCCGGCGCATCCGAACCGGTGGGATAAGGGGTTTCCGCTTCCCTGGTAGAATCGGCGCCGGCATCCGCCGGCTCTTGCGTGCCAGCCCGCGCGGCTGCGTCGGCATGTTCCCATGGCTCGAGATCGGTCTGGTCGGCATGCACCGGCTCTTCAGGCGGCTCCGGCTGCGAGGCATTCGCCGCTTCCTCGGCCCGCGCCTCGTCAGTCTGCGAGGTCGCGACATGTTGTTCGTCGGCGACTCGCGAGACGGCGCCAGGCTCGAGCTCGATGGTCACCGGCTCGCGGCGGCTCTTGGAATGCCGCATCTTCGGCGTCTTGACCATGCTCGGGCTCCGCAAAATTCGCTTCGGATGGTTTGAAAGGGTCTAGCACATCACCAAGCGGTGAAAAGGGGCGGCGTGATGACGCCACGGCTTGGAGTTCAGTTTTGGCAAAACGCCGCAGCGGTTTTGGGAAATGCCATGCGGGGCCAGAAACAAAAAACCCGCCTCGGCGGCGGGTCGTTGGGGCGAATCAGCACCATGGGTGATTTTCTAGCATAGCTGCCGGCACAAAGCAAGAACAAAATGTGGCTCGAGGGCAATCGTCCATGTTGGCGCTGCCCCTCATCGCCCTGCCGGGCACTTCTCCCCGTATAGTGACGGGGAGAAGGGGCTGTCACGAGTCTCGACGCTTCTTCTGCAACGCTGGAGGTTGGCGAAATCCTCGGCGAAGGCACCCCTCTCCCCGTCACCATACGGGGAAAGGATGCCGGCAGGCAGGTGAGGGGCGGCGCCAACGTTTGGAACAAGCTGGCACAGAGCAGCGGCGGATGGCAGTCAGCGCGACGCCTGCAAAAGCCCCAGCACGGCATCTTCGCTGGGCTTAGGCGCAATCCGGATCCTTTCGCCGGCGACCTTGCCCAGGACCGCGGCGATGCGCCCCGACAATGCGAAAAAGCGCGTTTTTTCAAAAACACTGCGCAGCGCCGGCCGGCTAGTCAAGGCCTGCATCGCCATGGCCGCCTTGGCCGAATAGAGCAGCACCGCCTCGACCGGCCGGGCGGACAGGCGCGCAAGCACGGCCTCGTCGGAATAATCCAGCGCAACGGTGTCGTAGGTCTCGACGGCGCGGACCTGAACGCCCGCCGCCTGCAGCCGCTCCTCGAAACCCGGAAACCGCACCCGCCCGCAGAGATAGACGATCGTCTGCCCGGCAAAACCACCAGCAAGTGCATCGGCCAGCGCCTCGGCATTTCCCGGGCCTTCGCTGACCGACATAAACCCGGCAGCGCGGGCGGCTTCCGCCGTCTTCCTGCCGACGGCGTGGCACGGCAAGCCGGCGAGCGCCGCGATCACTTCTTTCGGCGCATGCAGAAGGGCGTTGGCGCTGGTGACCGCGACCGCCGCGGCGGCGTCAGCGAGCGCGCCGGCGTCGACCGGCAGCGCCAGCGTTTCGGTCAGCGGCAGCAGGATCGGCTGAAAGCCGGCATCCGCCAGCCGGCGCCCCGTGCGCGAGGCGCCCGGTTCGGGCCTCGTCACCAGGACGCAGAGCATGTCAGGTCCAGCCGTCGAAGAATGTTTCGCCGGCCTTGGCCCGAACGGTCGCGGCGGCTTCCGCGCCAATGCGCGCCGCCTCCTGCGCCGGCCCTTCAAGCCTGACTTCATGCGACTGCGTGCCATCGGGCGAGATGATCAGCCCGGCAAAGGAAACCGTTCCGCCCGATATCGTCGCATGGCCGGCGATCGGCGTGCGGCAGGAGCCGTCGAGCGCCGCCAGGAAGGCGCGCTCGCAGGCCAGCGCCTCGCCGGTCGGTCCGTCGTGGATTGCCGTCAGCATCTGTTCCACGTCGCGGTCGCCGATGCGGCTTTCGATGCAGATCGCGCCTTGCCCCGGCGCCGGCGGAAAGACGTCGAGCGGCATCAGGTCGGTGACGACGTCTTCGAGCCCGAGCCGCTTCAGCCCGGCATAAGCGAGGATGGTGCCGTCGGCGATGCCGTCGTCGAGCTTGCGCAGCCGCGTCTGCACATTGCCGCGGAACATCACCACTTCGACGTCCGGCCGCATCCGCCGGATCAGCGCCTGGCGCCGCAGCGACGACGAGCCGACCCTGGCGCCTTGCGGCAGGCCGGCAATCGTTCGCGCCGCCTTGCCGATGAAGGCATCGCGCGCGTCCTCTCGCGGCAGGAAGGCGGACAGTTCCAGCCCTTCGGGCAACAGCGTCGGCATGTCCTTCGACGAATGCACGGCGATATCGATGCGGCGCGCCAGCAGCGCCTCCTCGATCTCCTTGGTGAACAGGCCCTTGCCGCCGGCTTCCGACAGCGGCCGGTCCTGGATGCGGTCGCCGCTGGTCGAGATGACGACCACCTCGAACGCCTTGGCCGACATACCGTGCGCGGCCATGAGCCGCGCCTGCGTTTCATGCGCCTGCGCCAGCGCCAGCGGGCTGCCGCGTGTTCCGATTTTCAAGGTTGTTTGCATGAATCGCCGTCCGTGATAACCCCCGGCAGATCGAGGCCGTTTTCCGGGCTTTCTCCTATCGGGGAAAGGCCGGTTGCACAATCATCGAGGACAGCGACGAATTGATCCGCGTTCTGGGCATCGAGACGAGTTGCGACGAGACCGCCGCCAGCGTGGTGGCGCTGGACGGTCGCAGCACGCCGCAAATCCTGTCGAACATCGTGCTCAGCCAGATCGAGGAGCATGCTGCTTTCGGCGGCGTCGTGCCGGAGATCGCCGCGCGCGCCCATGTCGAGGCGCTCGACGGCATCATCGAGGCAGCGCTGGCCGATGCCGGCGTCGAGCTCGCCGACATCGATGCGATTGCCGCCACCGCCGGTCCCGGTCTTGTCGGTGGGCTGATCGTCGGCCTGATGACGGCCAAAGCAATCGCCGCGGCAGCCAAAAAACCGCTGATCGCCATCAACCATCTCGAAGGCCACGCGCTGACGGCCAGATTGACCGACGGGCTCGGCTTTCCCTACCTCTTGCTGCTGGTCTCCGGCGGCCATACCCAGATCGTCGCCGTACGCGGCGTCGGCGACTACCAGCGCTGGGCGACGACGATCGATGACGCGCTTGGCGAGGCCTTCGACAAGACGGCCAAGATGCTCGGCCTGCCCTATCCGGGCGGACCGAATGTCGAGCAGGCGGCGGCAAATGGCGATGCGGCGCGTTTTGCGTTTCCGCGCCCGATGAAGGGCTCGGCGCAGCCCGATTTTTCCTTCTCCGGCCTCAAGACCGCGGTGCGCCAGGCGGCAACCGCGATTGCCCCGCTGAGCGACCAGGATGTTGCCGATATCTGCGCCTCGTTCCAGGCGGCGGTGGCGGATGCGCTGGGCGACCGTGTTGCGCGGGCGCTGACCCGGTTCCGTCAGCAATTCCCGGACAAGGCCGAGCCTGCGCTGGTTGTCGCCGGCGGCGTCGCCGCCAATCGGACCATCAAGGCGACATTGCAGGGCCTGTGCGAGCAGGCCGGGTTCAGCTTCGTCGCGCCGCCGCTTAACCTCTGCACCGATAATGCGGCGATGATCGCCTGGGCCGGCATCGAGCGCCTGCGCGCCGGCATATCAGGCGAAAACGCGGCCGATTTCGTGCCGCGCTCGCGCTGGCCGCTGGACAGCGTCTCGGCCCCGATGGTCGGCTCGGGCCGGCGTGGGGCCAAGGCGTGACCGGCAGCGAACACAAGGCGCCAAGCGGCTGGCGCGTCGCCGTGCTCGGCGGCGGCGCCTGGGGCACGGCACTGGCGCTGGCCATGCTGCGAGCCGGTCATTTCGTCCGCCTCTATGCGCGCGACCCGGAGACCGTCGCGGCGATCGACCGTGGCGAAAATCCGCGCTATTTGCCGGGCATCGCGCTCGATCCCGGCATCGTGGCGACGAGCGACATCGAGGCCTCGCTCGACGGCGCCGACTGCGTGCTGGCGGTGGCGCCGGCGCAATCGTTGCGGATTATGCTGACGGCGGCGTCCAGCCATATGCCGAAAGGCGTCCCGCTGGTCCTCTGCGCCAAGGGCATCGAGCGCGACACCGGCGCGCTGCTGTCATCCATTGCCGAGGAAATCCTGCCGGCAAATCCGGTCGCCGCTTTGTCCGGCCCAAGCTTTGCCACCGACGTCGCCAGGGGCCTGCCGACGGCCGTCGTGGTCGCCGCCCGCGACGAGGCTCTGGCCACCGACCTTGCCGCCCGCTTTTCGGCGGAAAATCTGCGCTGTTATTCGAGCGACGATCTAATCGGCGTCGAGATCGGCGGCGCGCTGAAGAACGTCTTTGCCATTGCCGCGGGTGCCGTCACCGGCGCCGGGCTCGGTGCCAGCGCCCAGGCGGCGATGGTGACGCGCGGCTTCGTCGAATTGCGCCGCATCGGCGCCGCCTTTGGCGCCAAGCCGGAGACGCTGATGGGGCTTTCAGGCCTCGGCGACCTGCTGCTCACCTGCTCGTCCGCCCAGTCGCGCAATTTCGCTTATGGGCTGGCGCTGGGGCAAGGCAAGCCGCTCGCCGGCCTGCCTCTGGCGGAAGGCGTGCCGACGGCGGCAATCGCCGCCCGCATCGCCGGCGAGCGCCGGATCGACGCGCCGATCATCGCCGCCGTCGCCGCCATACTGGAGGGCACCATAACTATAGACCAGGCTGTGACGGCGTTGATGACAAGGCCGCTCAAAACCGAAACCGACATGTGATCCCGAACGATTGCGGAGATGGAAAGATGCTGTTTGCGTTGATTTGCAAGGACAAACCAGGAAGCCTGCAGGTGCGGCTCGATACGCGGCCCAAGCACCTTGCCTTCCTGGAAGGGCTGAACGGCGACAAGAAATTGGCCTTCGCCGGCCCGTTCCTCGACGCAGACGGCAAGCCGAACGGCACCCTCGCCGTTGTCGAGGCGCCCGATCTGGCTGCGGCAAACGCCCTGTCGGCGGCCGATCCCTATACCAAGGCAGGGCTGTTCGAAAGCGTCGAAATCCGGCAGTGGAACTGGAGTTTTAACAAACCTGTGAGTGAATGATCGTTCGTTCGCGCTGCCCCTCATCCGCCTACCGGCACCTTCTCCCCGTGACGAACGGGGAGAAGGGAGAAGCTCCAGCGCTGGCGACCCCTCTCCCCGTCCTTCCGGGGAGAGGGTAAGGGTGAGGGGCAGCGCCAACGCTGGATAGTGACAAACCGACAACGGCAACGGGACAACTGAGATGAACTACTGGCTGTTCAAATCCGAACCTTCGGTCTTCTCCTTCGAAATGCTGAAGGCCAAGGGCAAGGCCGGCACGCAATGGGACGGCGTGCGCAATTATGCGGCGCGCAACAACATGAAGGCGATGCAGATCGGCGATCTCGGCTTTTTCTACCATTCCAATGACGGGCTCGACATCGTCGGCATCGCCGAAGTCTGCGCTCTGGCCCATCAGGACAGCACCACCGACGATCCCCGCTGGGAATGCGTCGATATCCGCGCCTTCAAGGACATGCCGAAGCCGGTGACGCTGGAGCAGGCCAAGGCCAATCCAAAGCTGGCCGACATGGCGCTGGTGCGGCTCGGGCGGCTGTCCGTGCAGCCGGTGACGCCGGCCGAATGGCAAGAGGTTTGCCGCATGGGCGGCCTGACGCCGGCGCCATGACGGCGCTGACGCCGGACAGCGCCAGGAAATTCATCCTCGACAACACGGCGCTGACGGCGCCGCCGCATGTGCCGGAGATCCGCCTGCATCTGGCCGACGAGGCGCACGAACTGTGGCAGCGGACCGAGGACGAGCTGACCGAAATCGGCCTGCCGCCGCCTTTCTGGGCTTTTGCCTGGGCCGGCGGCCAAGGCCTTGCCCGCTACATCCTCGACAATCCGGCGGCGGTGCGCGGCAAGCGCGTGCTCGACTTCGCCTCCGGCTCCGGTCTTGTCGCCATTGCCGCGGCCAAAGCTGGCGCCGCGGAGGTGATCGCCGCCGATATCGACCCGTTCTGCGCGACCGCGATCCGCCTCAACGCCGAGGCCAATGGGGCCGAGATAAAATTCCTCATCGGCGACTGCATCGGTACCGATGCCGGCTGGGACGTGGTGCTGGCAGGCGATGTCTTCTACGACAAAACCTTCGCCGACAGGCTGATGCCGTGGTTCGCCGCGCTGAAGGCGCGCGGCGGCGACATCCTCGTCGGCGATCCCGGCCGCTCCTATCTGCCGAAGGCGGGGCTGGAGCCGCTTGCCGTCTACGAAGTGGCGGTGACGCGGGCGCTGGAGGACGCCGAGGTCAAGCGCACCACCGTCTGGCGCTTTGCTTGACGGCGTCGGCGAACAGGCGTTCCATCGCGCAATCGACCGGAGGGAACCATGGATTTTTCAGCAATCAATTGGCTGGCGGTAATCGTCGCCGCCGTCGTGGCGTGGCTGTTCGGCGCGGCCTGGTACATGGGCTTGAGCAAGCCGTGGCTGAAGGCCGCCAAGCTTGATCCGGCGACGATGAGCAAATCGATGCTGCCCTTCGTCGTCTCTTTCGTCGCGGAGCTCGTCATGGCGCTGGTCATGTCGCTGATCATCGGCGCCGTGACCGGCGGCGAACCGAGCCTGCTTGCCGGGGTGATCTTCGGCTTCGTTCTCTGGCTGGGGTTCGTCGCCACGACGCTTTCTGTCAACCATCGCTACGAAGGCTTCGGCTGGGATCTGACGCTCATCGATGTCGGCCATTGGCTTGGCGTGCTGCTTCTCATCGGCGCGGTGATCGGCTGGTTCGGCGCGGCGGCGGGCTGACCGTCAGGTCGGGGTCCTGGCGATTTCCTCGAGAAGCCAATCGCGAAAGGCGACGATGCGCGGATCATTCGCCGTACCTTCGGGATAGACCAGGAAATAGGCGAATTCGGGCGCGACCTTGATGCCGAGTTCGAAGGGCCGGATCAGCCGACCTTCGGACAGATCGTTTGCCACCATGGCGAAATCGGCGAGCGCGACCGCGTTGCCGTCGAGCGCGGCCTGAACGGCATCCGTCGAATTGCCGAACACGATGGTCCGGCTGTCGTCGAAATCGTCGACGCCCGCCGCCGCCATCCATATGCTCCAATTCGGCCAGGTGACGCCCTGGCGCGACCACTCGATATGGGCCAGCGTATGATGGAACAGGTCGCGCGGTTCCTTGAGCGGCGGCCCTGACCGCAGCAGGGCCGGACTGCAGACGGGAATGATGACGTTTTCGAACAGCCGGTGCGAGCGAAGCCCCGGATACTTGCCGGTGCCGAAACGGATGCCGAGATCGACGTCGTCGCGATCGAAGTCGCGCACTTCGTAGCTGATGTCGAAACGCAGCTCGATCGCCGGATGCTGCTTGCGAAAATCGTCGACGCGCCGCATCAGCCACTTCGTTGCGAATTGCGCATCGAGGGTGACCTTCAGCAGCGCCGATCCACGCGCCGTCTTCTGCGCCCGTGAGACGGCCCGGCCAAGCAGGTCGAGCGCGTCGGTCGAAGCTTCGAACAGCATCGCTCCCGCCTCGGTCAGCCGGATCGTGCGGCTGGTGCGTGTGAACAGCACGATGCCGAGCTGATCCTCGATTTCCTTGATCTGGTGGCTGACCGCTGCCGGCGTCAGGCCGAGCTCGTCGGCGGCGCGGGTGAAATTGAGGTGCCGGGCCGCTGCCTCCAGCGTCCGCAGCGCACGGGTTCCAGGCAACGGGCGCGCCATCAGTGTCAGACGAGGAGGGTTCGATCGAGCATTCCAATCCTCAAACAAAACTTGAAGATGCAGAAAAAACTACTCGTTTCCCGTTTGAATTTCAATCCGCCATGCTCTGAGCATCGAAGAAACATCAAACCGGATTTGATGTCCGGAGAAGCGGATTGCACCATGTCTGACATCGCCTTGCGCTCTGTAACCCTCCGCCCGGCCTGGCTGCGCGCCGTGCTTGACTGGCTTCGGCATGCGAGAATCGCGATCAGTCTTCCCTACGAGAATGTCGAGGATCTCTCCGATCGCCAGCTGCGCGACATCGGCGGCGAACGCAAGGACATCGCACGCGCCATGGACCGGGAACTCGGCCGGCTCGGCCTTCTCGACATAGGGTGGCAAAGGAGTAGGGGAGTAGGGGAGTAGGGGAGTAGGGGAGTAGGAAAAGCTAAGCGACGCGCCCGCGCCTGTCTTACCCCTTACTGCCTTACTGCCCTATTCCCCTATTCCCCTACTCCCTTATTCCCCTACTCCCTTACCTCACCACCCTTACCACCGTCCGCTCCGACAACAGCGGCAGCAGCCGCGCCATGGTGCGGGCTGTTACCGCGACGCAGCCTTGCGTCGGCGTGAAGCCGGGGCGCGCCAGGTGGAAGAAGATGGCGCTGCCGCGCCCGCGCCGGCGCGGCACAATGTTCCAGTCCAGCACCAGGCAGGCGTCATAGAGGTCGTCGGCCCGCAGCATCCGCTCATGGCTGGCGCCATAGGGGATTTTGACCGGACGGTTGTAGTTGCGGTCCCCAGGCACTTCGCACCAGCCGAGGTCGCGGCCGATCGGCGTCATCGCCAGCCGCGTCCGGCGGCCGCCGGCAAAATGGTCGCCGCGAAAATATCCCGACAATATCCGCATCGAGGCAAGCGGCGTGGCGCCGTCGCCCTCGCGCTTGCCGGCCGAGATGCCGCCATGCCCCAGCGCACATGGAAACACGAGTTTGCCGGCCTGCAGAAAGCCCTGGCTGGCATGGCCCGGCCGCGCGCGCACGGTGAGTACGGTGAGCCCTTTCGGCAAAATTGCGCCGACTGCATTGCGATCGTGTTTTTTCTTGTATGATCGTGCCACGGAACAAATCACTGTGAACGGCTGTTGTGCCGGTCAGCTTCCGCATAAACAGGCAGCGGTCAACTGAAATCTCTTTTCAAAACAACGGATTGATCCATGACTTCACGCACCATTCTGATCGTCGACGACGATGACGACCTGCGCGGCACCCTTGTCGAGCAATTGTCGCTTTATGAGGAATTCGATGTCCTGCAGGAAGCGACCGCCGCCAAAGGCGTCGCCACGGCGCGCGGCGGGCTTATCGACCTGCTCATCATGGATGTCGGCCTGCCCGACATGGATGGCCGCGAGGCGGTAAAGATATTGCGCAAGGGCGGCTACAAGGCGCCGATCATCATGCTGACCGGCCATGATACCGATTCCGACACCATCCTTGGCCTCGAGGCCGGCGCCAACGACTATGTGACGAAGCCGTTTCGCTTTGCCGTGCTGCTGGCCCGCATTCGCGCCCAGCTGCGCCAGCACGAACAGAGCGAGGACGCCACTTTCTCGGTCGGCCCCTACACGTTCAAGCCCAGCCAAAAGCTTCTGATCGACCCGCGCGGCGCCAAGGTGCGGCTGACGGAAAAGGAAGCCTCGATCATCAAATATCTCTACCGCGCCGACCAGAAGGTGGTGACCCGCGACGTGCTGCTGGAGGAAGTCTGGGGCTACAATTCCGGCGTCACCACGCATACTCTGGAAACTCATGTCTACCGGCTGCGCCAGAAGATCGAGCGCGATCCTTCCAACGCGGAAATTCTCGTGACAGAAAGCGGCGGCTACAAGCTGGTTCCTTAAACATTTCATTATTCAAATAAGCGATCCGGGCGGGGCGCTTTTCGGGTACGGTCCTGAGGCTGGAGGTGGTTCTGGATCGGCCTCGTAGGGGAGGAGTCGGACTGACGGTTCGGGGACATAGCTAGATGGCGCTGGATGACGACATCCGCATCCTGTCCGCCGTGAGGCTCTTCGAGGGCTTCACGCAGGAACAGCTGCGTCTGCTCGCCTTCGGCGCCGAAACCACCAAGTTGCAAGCCGACCACAAGCTTTACCGCGAGGACGACGAGGCTGATTGCGCCTATATCGTGATCAGCGGCCGCATCGTCCTCTACCGCGAGCACGATGGCGAGCGCATCCCGATCGGCACCGCCGGCCCCGGCACCATGCTCAGCGAACTGGCGCTGATCGCCGATACCAACCGGCTGACCAGCGCCTCCGCCGAAATCGATTCGGAAGTGCTGCGGCTCAGCCGCAAGATGTTCCGCCGCATCCTCGAGGAATACCCGGAGCTGGCGGTTCACCTGCACCAGCGCATCTCGGAGGATTTCCAGGCGATGATCCGCCGGATCGAGGAACTTGGGCCGCGTTTTGCCGGCTAGAGCAATTCCAGGAAAAGTGTGAAACGGTTTTCCGTCCGGAATTGCGTCAAAACAGAGAGATAGACCGGTTCTGCGGTTCCGTGAAACGACGAACCGGTCTAATGTAGCGCCTCTGGCCTAACCAGATTGGAACCGCGAGGGCTCAAGGCCGGTGCGTTGCGGAAACAAGCTCGGCCTTGCGCCGCGCCGTCTCCAGTCCGAGCGCAATGAAGCGGCGCGCATGTTTGGCCAACTTCATATTGTCGGTCCACAGATTGCGCCAGATCGCGGTTTTCCGCGACAGGTTCTCGTCGACGATTTCCGAGGAGAAGGATTCGAAGCTGAGGTCGTCGCTGTAGCCGATGGCGGTCAGCGCATCGAATATCCCGGCAAACTCGATATTGCCGGTGCCGAGGAAGCCGCGATGGCTCTCGCCGATATGGACATAGCCAATCTTCCTTGCGGCGTTGCGAATGGCCAAGCTGACATCGGCCTCCTCGATGTTCATGTGGAAGCTGTCGAGATGCAGGAAGATGTTGTCGGAGCCGCTGTCCGCGATGAAGGCCATGCCTTGCGCTGCGGTGTTGAGCAGATTGCTTTCGAAGCGGTTGACGATTTCGAGGTTGAGGGTGACGCCGGCTGATTTTGCCGTCTCCGCCACCTCGGCCAGCGTCCCGGCGCTGCGGTTCCACTGGTCGCGCGTCGGCGCCTCGCTCTGCAAGCCGTGGCTGGTGCTGAGGATGCCGGCAACCTTCTGGCCGCCGAGATCGCGGGTCAGCGCGATCGTATGTTTCAGGATTTCGACACCGTGCGCGGCAATCGTTTTGTCGGCGCTCGAAATATCACCGTCGGCCGGCAGTCCGATGCTGATCGCAACGCCGAGGCCGAGATCGGCGATCCGCTTGGCCAAGCCGTCAATGTCGACATTGGCGGGGTCGAGATAGGAGAATTCGATCAGGTCGAAGCCGGCTTCCCTGGTGTTGGCCAGCGTCCGCTCGAGGTCGCTCTGCGCCGAGCTCGCCGACCAGACGAATGAATGGATTCCGATGCGCGACATGATCGTCTCCGGTTATTCCAGCGGACCCAAATCCAAATCGGTTTTTGGCAATCCGTTGCTCAGAAAAAAAGGTGCGGCCGGTCATCCCGGCCGCACCAGGCTTGGGAGGCTTAGCGAGCCGCGGTCCAGCCCTTGTAATCCTTCAAATTGTCGGCCGTGATCAGCTTCGGATCGAGCAGCACCGTCGGCTCGGCCGGCTTCTTGCCGGCAAGCAGGTCAGCCGCCATCGTCAGCGACTGGCCGGCCATCACATAGGGATCCTGCGAAGCCGAGGCCTTGATCATCGACGTGCCGGAGGCGAGTTCCTTCTCGATATCCGGCGCGCCGTCGACCGCGGTGAAGATGAACTCCGAGCGGTTGAGCTGCTTGGCCGCAAGCTGGGCGCCGATCGCTGTCGGATCGTTGATGGCGAAGACCGCGTCGATCTTGTCGAAACGGGTCAGCAGCGACTGGAACACTTTCAGGCCGCCGTCGCGCGAGCCTTCAGCGTTCTGGTCGTCGGAAAGGATCTTGATGTCGGGGTGTTTTGTCAGCACGTCCTTACAGCCCTTGACCCGCTCCAGGATCGACGACGAGGCCGGGCCGTTGAGGATGACGTAGTCGCCCTTGCCGCCGGTGTGGTCGACCAGATACTGGCACGCCTCTTCGCCGGCCTTGACGTTGTTGGTCATCACGGTGACGTCGGCGCCCGGCGCCGAAACGTCGAAAGCGGCAACGACGATGCCGGCCGCCTGCGCCTTCTTCACCGCCGGTGCGATCGCCTTGGCATCGACGGCGTTGAGCATGATGACGTCGACGCCGGCGGCGATAAAGGAATCGACCTGCGAAACCTGCTTGTTGAGATCGTAATCGGCCGATACCGACGTCACCTGCACATTCGGGTTGATCTTCTTGGCCGCGTCCTCGATGCCCTTGATGGTGGCGACGAAGAACGGGTTGCCGAGCAGGCCGACCGAGATGCCGACCTTGTTCAGATCCTTGGCCGATGCCGGCGCGATGACGGCGGCCGCAAGGGCGACGCCGCAGAGCAGTTTAGCGATGGTCTTCATTGTTCATTTTCCTCCTTATGCCCCGCGCCTCTCACGGTGCGTTACACATGAAACCGGCTCGTTGGATGCCGGCGACTAAGGGCCATCACGTTCTTGCTCCTGCCTGGAGCCGGTAACGGTCGAGGGCGACCGCCACGATGATGACCAATCCCTTGATGATGTACTGCCAGATGTCCGAAACACCGGCGAGGATGAGTCCGTTGGACAGCACGGCGATGATCAGGCCGCCGATCAGCGTGCCCCAGATCGAGCCGACGCCGCCGACGAAGCTGGTGCCGCCGAGGATGACCGCGGCAATGGCGTCGAGTTCGTAGGACTGGCCTAGCTGCAGCCCATTGGCGGCATAGAGCCGGGCCGCCGACATGGCGCCGCCAAGGCCGGCCAGGAGGCCGGAAACGCCGTAGACGAAGAGCAGCACCAGCGGCACCTTGATGCCGGTCAGCCTGGCGGCCTCGGCGTTGCCGCCGACGGCGTAGATCCAGGTGCCGAGCACAGTGCGCTTGAGCACCAGCCAGGACAGAACGACGACCGCCAGCGCGATGATGACCAGCCACGGAATGCCGAACAGCGAGCCGTTGCCGATGAAGTCGAACGGCAGGTCCGCGTTGAACACCGTGGTGTCCTGGCCAAGCAGGCGGGCGACGCCGCGCACGGCGGTCAGCGACCCCAGCGTGACGATGAAGGGCGGCAGTCTGATATAGGCGATCAGCAGCCCGTTGATGACGCCAAAGCCGAGGCCGACGAGAATGGCGGCCGGCACGCCCAGCAGTCCCCAATCGGGCACCAGCGACACCATCACCGCCACCATCGCCGAGGCGGCAAGGATCGAGCCGACGGACAGGTCGATGCCGCCGGTCAGGATGACGAAGGTCATGCCGGCCGCCAGCACGATGTTGATCGACGATTGCTGCATGACGATCAGCAGATTGGTCTGGGTGAAAAAGCGCGGATTGATGAACTGGAAGCCGACCGCCAGCAGGATCAGGATCGGCAGCATGCCGAGTGCGGCGATGGCGGTGCGCCACCTCGTGCTTCTGCCGACCGCCCGGTCGTCCGCTTTCATCGTGTCGGCCACCTTGTCGGTCATCGCTGAGCCGCTCCCGTTGCAAGTTCCATGATCGCTTCCTGCCGCAGCGGCTCGCCCTCCGACGCCGTCACCTCGCCGGCAATGGTGCCGTCGCGCATCACCAGCACGCGGTCGGCGATGCCGATCACCTCAGGCAGTTCGCTGGAGATCATCAGGATGGCGATGCCTTTCTTGGCCAGATTGTCGATCAGCCGATAGATTTCCGACTTCGCCCCGACATCGACGCCGCGGGTCGGCTCATCAAGGATGACGACCTGCGGCTCGGTTTCCAGCAGGCGGGCGAGCAGTACCTTCTGCTGGTTGCCGCCCGACAGCGAGCCGGCATTGGCCTGCACCGAGCTGGTGCGGATGGAGAGGTCGGACACCGCCTTGGCGGCGCGCTTTTCGGCTGCCGTGAAGTCGCGCAGACCGCCGGCCTTCGCGTCCTTTGCCAGCACGCCCATGCTGATGTTGTCGGAGATCGACATGTCGAGAAACAGGCCAAGTTGCTTGCGGTCCTCGGTCAGGTAGGCGATGCCGGCATCGAGCGCCTCGCTCGGCGAACTGATGGATATCGGTTTGCCGCCGAGCTCCAGCGTGCCTGATATGTGCCTGTCGGCGCCGAAGATCAGCCGTGCCAGTTCGGTGCGGCCCGAACCGACCAGGCCGGCCAGTGCCAGCACCTCGCCTTTGTGGAGGTCGAAGGAACAATTCTTTATGAGATTGCCGTCCGACATGCCGCGCACCGACAGCGCGACGGCGCGCTTGCTGTCCGGCGGTCGGTGATCCTTCTTGTAGAAGGTCGATAGATCGCGCCCGACCATCATCGATACCAGGCGCGAGGCGTTCAGGTCGGCGTGGTCGAGTGTGCCGACATAGCCGCTGTCGCGCAGCACGCTGACGCGGTCGGCGAGCTGGTAGACCTCTTCCATGCGGTGGCTGATGTAGATGATGGCGATGCCTTGCGACTTCAGCGTCGCGATCACCTCGAACAGCCGGTCGGTCTCGCGCGAGGTCAGCGACGTGGTCGGCTCGTCCATGACGATGATGCGCGCATTGGTCGACAGCGCGCGGGCGATTTCCACCAGCTGGCGTTCGCCGAGCGACAGGCTGGCGACCGGAGTGCGCGCCGAAAAGGCCACGCCGAGCCGCGCGATGATCTCGCTGGCGCGCCGGTTGCACTGCTCGCGGTCGACGATGCCGAACCGTCGCGGCTCGTTGCCGAGAAAAATGTTCTGCGCCACGGACAGATTTGGCGCCAGCGACAGCTCCTGATAGATGACTGCAATGCCGGCGGCGCGTGCCTTGATCGGGTCGCCGGTGGCGGCAGGCATGCCGTCGATCAGGATTTCGCCGCCGGGGTCCGGCCGGTAGGCGCCGGACAGCACCTTCATCAGCGTCGACTTGCCGGCACCGTTCTCGCCCATCAGCGCGTGCAGCTCGCCGGCGTGAACGGTCAGCGACACATCGTGCAAGGCGCGGATCGCACCGAACGTCTTCGAGATGTGACGCATCTCCAGCACAGGCTGGCGCACTGTCTCGCTCCGGGCGGCGGCGCTCATCGGGCATCTCCTGCAGCTGCGCTGGCCACAGCCCGGTCGGCGGCAAGGCCGCGCCAGTGGTTGCGATAGCCGGCGAGGCCGCTGAAGCTTGCCGCATGCACCGCCTCCGGCGCCTCGGTGGCAAACTCGCGTCCGACGCTTTCGAAGGCAAGTGCGGCGGCACCGGTGGCGCTGCCCTCCAGTGTTGCGCCCTGCAGGAAGGTCTGCCCGGGCCGCAACTGCGCCAGCAACGCGGCAAGCAGCCCGCCATTGTTCAGGCCGCCGTCGACGATCACCGTATTGTCCGAATGGATCAGCTCGAGACACAGATCGAGCATCAGCGCGACATAGAGCAGCGCCATGGCCGCGCGTTCCTCGGCATTGGGCGTACGCCCGACCAGTTCGCCGCGGCGGTGCGGCATTGGGCCGCCGGGGGCGAAGCTCGGCAGCGCCATGATGCCGGCGTCGATCACCCGTTGTATCGATGACGGCGCGATTGCGCCCTGCCAGCCGGCGCTGATCGTGGCGAATTCGCGGCCGCCCATGAAGCGGATGGTCGGCACCGGGCCGCCGTCGACATCGACATTGACCAGCATGTCGCGCTCGCCATCGAGTGCATCGAGCGGACAGTCCGGATTAAGCACGACCACCCAGGTGCCGGTCGAGACCACGGTCACCGGCCCGAGCTGCTGCCGGCGGTAGGCATGGAGCGCAGCATTGCTGTCGTGGACGCCATTATGGATGGCGACTGGCTTCTCGGCCTGACCGAAGCGCTGCTCGCCGATCACCGCGCCGGCACGCTCGAAGGCGGGCATCTGGCCGCGCCAGCCCTCGGCATCGACCAGCGAGCTGAAATCGCGTTTGCGCGGCGCCCATAAATGCGAATGGCAGCCGAGATAGGACACTTCCGATACCGGCCGGCCGCCAAGGCGCCAGCTCCAATATTGGGGGTAGCCGAGGATCGATTTCGCTGCGGTGAAGGCACCAGGTTCCACCGCTTTCAGCCACAACATATGGCGTCCATAGTTGAAGCCAAGCGGCAGGCGCGGGGAGAAGGTCTCGGCAAAATCCGGAATGCGGCGATCGATTTCCGCGGCGATCTCGGCTGGCGGCTCCTGCTCGTAATCGAGGATTGGATGCGTCAGCGCCGTATCGTCGATCAGGGCGAAGGTGCAGCCATGGCCCGATACCATCAGCCCGTCCACGCCATGCCTGTCGACCGCTTCATCGATGGCGCGAGCGGCCCAGTCGTGAAGCGCTGGGTCGTCGAGCACGCTGAAGCCGCCTTTGCGGATCCAGCTTGGTTGGGTGCGGCGCTCGTCGAGAATCTGTCCGTTCTGGCCGAAGACGAACAGCTTCGAATTGGTCTTGCCGAAATCGAGGACGGCGACGTTCACTGGGCGCCTCCCGAGGAATCGGCGATCCGCACCATGACGCCGGCATCCTCGAGCATGCGCGCATCGGCGTCGGACAGGCCGTCATCGGTGACCAGCGTGCCGATCCGCGACAGCGGCAACGCCACATTGCGCGCGTGGATCGAGAGTTTGCGACTGTCGGCCAGCACGACGATCTGGTCGGCGCAGAGGCTGAGCTCGACGATCGAGCGGACCAGCAGCGGATGCGATTCCAGAAGGCCTTCCTGGCCGATGCCTTGCGCGCCGAGAAAGAACTTGGAGGCGTAGAACGGTACCGTCTGCGTCAGCGAATGGATGATGCCCGGCTCGCGGTGCAGTTCGCCGCCGGCGACGGTGAGGCTGCAACGGCCGTGGTCGCTGAGATAGGCCGCGAGAGGCATCGAGTTGGTGTAGAGCCGGATGTTGCGGTCGGCGAGCTTGACGCCGAGATGGAAGCAGGTCGAGCCGCCATGCACGATGACCGCGTCGCCGTCGCGCACCATGGTGGCGGCGAGGGCGGCGATCTGCCGCTTGGCCTCGACGGCGAGGTCGCGGTTCTCGTCATAGGGCCTGGCGTAGGCGACGCCGGCTTGCGAAGCGCCATCGAGCGCCGAGATGCCGCCATAGACCTTGCGCGCTTCGCCGGCCTCGTCGATCTTGTCGATGTCGCGCCGCACCGTCGCCGCCGACACGCCAAGCCGCTCCTGCAGTTCGCGCACCGATGCGAAAGGCCGGTCCCGCAAAAGCTCGACAATCTGGCGCTGGCGGCCGGAGTCGCTCAACCCTTACCTCCCAATGCGCTTGCCTCCCAAGCATTTTGCACCGCATTGCCATTTTGAACGGCAATTGGTGCAACTTACTCAACGCACCTCGGATTGCAAGCCTGATTTGACGCGATAACATCACTGTTGACGTAACTTACTCGCATCTGCGATACCAGCGTCGGGTCTTCGTCCCGGCACCGGGACGTCCAAAGCCGTGGCCACGCGGCCGGTTTGTGGAGGAATTTCGATGACGATCAGTGCGGATGCGCAGGAAATGGCAGCGCTGCGGTCGCTTTCGGCCGAGATCGGCAGCGACCCGCATCTGACCCAGGCCGCCGGCGGCAACACCTCGCTGAAAGCCGGCGACACGCTCTGGATCAAGGCCTCCGGCACCTGGCTGAAGGACGCGCTCACCGCGGACATCATGGTGCCGGTCAGCATCCCGCCATTGCTCGACGCCATCGAACGGCGCGACCCAGCCGCCGAACAGCCACAGGCCTTCGCCATCGGCGCCCTCAATCCACGCGGCTTGCGCCCGTCGATCGAGACCACGGTGCATGCGCTGATGCCGCAGCGCATCGTTCTGCATGTCCACTGCGTCGAGACCATTTCGCTGGCCGTGCAGGCCGACTGCGAGGCGGAGGCCGCCAGGCGGCTCGACGGCCACCAATGGGCGTATGTTCCCTATCGCCGGCCCGGCCTGCCGCTCGCCCAGGGCATCGCCGAGCGCCTGCGGCCAGGCGTCGATATCCTGATCCTCGGCAATCACGGCCTGGTCGTTGCCGCCGACACTGTCGCCGCGGCCGACATGCTGCTGCGGCGCGTGACACGGCTGTTGGCGCGACCGCCGCGCCAGGTGGCGAAAGCGGACACCACGGCATTGATGGCGCGCGCCGGCGACAGCGACTACAGATTGCCGGCCGACGTCGAGGCGCATGCGGTGGCGATCGACCCCGAAAGCTGCCGCATGGCGTCAGGGGGCAGCCTCTACCCCGACCACGTCATCTTTCTCGGCGAAGGCTCGGTCGTGGCGAGACCGGGCGAGGACGTGAAGCGCGTCATCGAGCGCTGCGGCGCCGCACCCGTGGCGATCCTGTTTCCCGGCCTCGGCGTGCTGATTCGCGGCGACGCCGGCGCCGGTGCCGACGCCATGCAGCGCTGCCTTTCCGACGTCACGGCGCGGGTCGATGTCGCGGCGAAGCTGAATTATCTGACAGCGGCGGAAAATGA
The DNA here is from genome assembly GCF_040321655.1 of Mesorhizobium sp. M0306. Classification (NCBI taxonomy): domain Bacteria; kingdom Pseudomonadati; phylum Pseudomonadota; class Alphaproteobacteria; order Hyphomicrobiales; family Phyllobacteriaceae; genus Mesorhizobium; species Mesorhizobium sp. M0306. The sequence goes on from NZ_JAMYRY010000011.1 coordinate 144,725, forward strand.
CGAGCTGATCAACTGGGACGCCGAAAAATATCGCCAGAAACTCAATGCCGGAGGCAGCTGACATGCCGCGTTCGTCAAGCCCGCTATCAACTGGCCCGCTTGCCATCGGCATCGACATCGGTACATCCGGCGCGCGCGCCGTCGCCATGCGCCCGGACTTTTCCATTGCCGCGCATTCCGCTATTGCCCTCGAGCGATTTGGGCTGAACGGCCGCGACCCCGCCATATGGTGGGAGGCGGTCGGCGCGACGTTGGCGGAACTGCTCAAATGTATCGATCGCGCGGCAGTGCGTTCGATCGCCGTCGACGGTACGTCGGGCACGCTGCTGCCGGTCGACGGCGCCGGGCGGCCGCTGGCCGAACCGCTGATGTACAACGACAAGGTCGCTCACGACACCATTCTGACTGCAATAGCCGGCGCGGCACCGGCAACGAGCGCTGCACTTGGGGCGACGTCCGGTCTCGCCAAGGCGCTGTCTTTCCAGCACCTGCCCGGCGTCGCCACTGTGCTGCACCAGGCCGACTGGATCGCCGGACAGTTTTCCGGCCGCTTCGATGTCAGCGACGAGAACAACGCCCTAAAGACCGGCTACGACGTCGAGGCCCGGCGCTGGCCGGACTGGATCGCGGCGACCGGCATGCGCGCGGAATTCCTGCCTCGCGTCGTGCGGCCGGGCGATGTCACGGGCACGCTCACCGCCAGCGCCGCGAAAATGTTCGGCCTGACGCGTGACGTGGTTGTCGTCGCCGGCACCACCGATGGCTGTGCGTCGTTCCTGGCGACCGGTGCGAGTGCCGCGGGCGACGGCGTTACCGCGCTCGGCTCGTCGCTGACCATCAAGATCCTCTCCGACCGGCCGATCTCGGCGCCGCAATTCGGCATCTACAGCCACAGGCTGGGAGACACCTACCTGGCGGGCGGCGCCTCGAATTCCGGCGGCAAGGTGCTGGCCCAGCATTTCCCCGTCGCCCGCATTGTCGAGCTCAGCAAAAAGATCGATCCGGCAACCGAGACCGGCCTCGATTATTACCCGCTTCCGGCACCGGGCGAACGCTTCCCCATAGCCGATCCAGCGCTGCCGCCCCGCCTCGAGCCGCGGCCCGCCGACGACGCCGACTATCTGAAAGCGATGTTCGAGGGTATTGCGGCGATCGAGGCGCTCGGCTATCGCCGGCTTGCCGAACTCGGCGCACCCCGGCTGACATCGGTCAGGAGCGTCGGCGGCGGTGCGGCCAATCCGGCCTGGACGGCGATCCGGCAGCGCAAGCTTGGCGTCGCTCTCGTGCCGGCTCTTTCGGAGGAGGCCGCTGCCGGCACGGCGCGGCTGGCGCTGATGGGCGCAAGCGCAGCGGGGCTTTTATGACGGCCAAGGCAATTCAACACCTCGACGGCGTCGCCGCGCTGGCCGAGCGCTATCAGGTGTTCCTGCTCGACCAGTTTGGTGTGCTGCACGACGGCACCAGCGCCTATCCAGGTGCTGTCGAAGCCTTGTCGGCACTCAAGCGCGCCGGCAAGACCATCGTGCTGATCTCGAATTCCGGCAAGCGGGCGCAACCCAATGAGCGCCGCCTGCTGAAGCTCGGCTTCGAACCGGGAAGCTGGGACCACTTTGTCTCCTCCGGCGAGGTGGCGTGGCGCTCCTTCCATCAAATGGCGGCATCCGGAGCCCTGCGCCCGCAGACAAAATGCCTGCTGATCCGCCGCGACAATGACCGTTCGGCTGTCGACGGCCTGCCCTTCGTCCTGGCCAAGGACGGCGACGATGCAGAACTGGTGCTGATTTCCGCCAGCGAGGGCGATCGCTACGACCTCGACCATTATCGCCGGCTTCTTGGTCCGGCAGCGGCGCGGCGGGTGCCATGCTTCTGCACCAATCCCGACAAGATCATGCTGACTGCCGTCGGCCCTCGCTTCGGCGCCGGCCGGCTCGCCGATCTCTATGAGAGCCTCGGCGGCAGCGTGGCACGCATTGGCAAGCCCAATCCGCAGATATTCGAGGCAGCGCTGGCACTGGCGGGCCACCCGGAGCGCGACAGCGTGGTCTGCGTCGGCGACAGCGTCGAGCACGACATAGCCGGCGGCAACGGCGTCGGCGTCGCGACGACGCTGGTCCTGTCGGGCATATTGGCGGGGGCGCCTGACCTGGAGGACGTTTTCGCCACGCTGAACGCCCGTCCCGACTACATCGCGGATAGCTTCAGGTTTCGCTGAGTTGTTAAGGCGAGACAAAGCTAATCGAGGTTGAAACGCCCGATCACCGGCACATGGTCCGAGGGCCGTTCCCAGCCGCGCGCCGGCCGCAGGATTTCATAGCCGGCAAAATGCGGCACCAGGTTTGGCGATGACCAGATATGGTCGAGGCGGCGGCCGCGATTTGAGGCCTGCCAATCCTGGGCGCGATAGCTCCACCAGGTGTAGAGTTTCTCCTCGTAAGGCACATTGAGCCGCATCAGGTCGATCCAGTCGCCGGCGAGCCGCATTGCCTCGAAATTTTCCGTCTCGACCGGCGTATGGCTGACGACGTTGAGGAGCTGCTTGTGCGACCAGACATCGTGCTCGAGCGGCGCGACGTTGAGATCGCCGACCAGGATCGAGCCGGAAACCTCGTCATGCTCGGCGCGGACGGCGTTCATCTCGGCAACGAAATCGAGCTTGTGCTTGAACTTGCGGTTGACGGTCGGGTCGGGCTCGTCGCCGCCGGCCGGTACGTAGAAATTGTGCAGCAGGATCGTCTTGCCGCCGGCGTTGACGGTGACCGACAGATGCCGGCTGTCGTCGATCTCGCAGAAGCGGCGCTTTTCGACGATCTCGATCGGACGACGCGCTATGGTCGCAACGCCGTGATAGCCCTTCTGGCCATGGAAGGCGATGTGCTCGTAGCCAAGCTTGCGGAACGCCTTCTCCGGAAACAATTCGTCCGGAACCTTGGTTTCCTGCAGGCAAAGCACGTCCGGCGCCTGCTCGACCAGCAGGCGCTCGACAATCGGCATGCGCAGCCGGACGGAGTTGATGTTCCAGGTAGCGACGGAAAACGGCATGTGGGGTTCCGGACAACGCAAGATCCGCCGGATGGCTCCGACGGAAGTCAATCGCGGAAACTACTGCCAGCCGCGCACCGTAAAGACAAGCCGCCCGCACCAACGCGGAAAGCCATCCCGCAGCGGTAGAAAGCTACCTAGTCTTGGTGTTCAGTTCCCGGTTGGCCGTATAGTCGATGGCGAAGGTGTCGGGGGCGAAGCTGACGCCCTCCTTGGTGTTGAAGATCATCACCGTTGTGTCCTTGCCTTGCGCATCGGTGATGGTCCACTGCCGCAATTCATAGGATTTCGGATCGAACATCATGGTGATCTTCGAATTGCCGAACACGGATTTGTCGGCAAGCTGGATAGTGGTGAGATCGTTTTCTTCCTTGACGCTTCTGACGCGTCCGCCCGAGAGATCGATCTTGTCGTCGAGCAGCAGCTTCAGTGGCGTCTTCGACAGCGGATAGAGGTCGGAGGTCCGCAGCTTCTTGTTGAGGATGACCACCGACTTGCCGTCGGAAATCACCCTGAAATTCGAGGCGCCGTCATAATTGAAGCGGATCTTGCCCGGCCGTTCCAGAAAGAACTTGCCGCCGGTCTGCTCGCCCTTGGGTCCGAACTGCACGAACTCGCCGCTCATCGATTTGACCGAGGAGAAATGATCGGCGATTTTCTGCGCCGTCGCCGGAACCGCTGCTTGCGCCGACGCTAGCAACTGGAAGCCGGGCACGAGGTTGGCGGCCGCCGCACCGGCCAGGACCAGACCGAGGCCGAGCACATGCCGGCGGGTTGGGGCGAAATCCCTGCTTGGGGCGAGAGTTGCGTTTTTCATGCCGGTCACCATCATTTGATTGCTTGCTCGTTATATTGGTCTGGCCCCCCAGTTGGGCTTAAGTTTGGCGGGCCGCACGGCGCTCATCCGTTGCAACGCGCCAAAAGGTTCAAAGTTGCCGGCGCTGATGCGCTCTAGAACTTGTCGTCCTCCGTCGGTACCAGGATTTCGCGTTTTCCGGCATGATTGGCCGGGCCGACAATGCCTTCCTTCTCCATCTTCTCGATGATCGAGGCGGCGCGGTTGTAGCCGATGCCGAGCCGGCGCTGGATGTAGCTGGTCGAGGCCTTGCCGTCGCGCAGCACCACCGCAACCGCCTGGTCGTAGGGGTCGTCGGAATCGTCAAAATTGCCGCCGTCGCCGCCGCCACTGCCTTTGCCCGACGGCTCATCGTCGTCCTTGTCGTCGTCCTCGGTGATGGCGTCGAGATATTCCGGCACGCCCTGCAGCTTCAGATGCGCGACGATCTTCTCCACCTCGTCGTCGGAGACGAAGGGACCGTGCACGCGCTGGATGCGGCCGCCGCCGGCCATGTAGAGCATGTCGCCCATGCCGAGCAGCTGTTCGGCGCCCTGCTCGCCCAGGATGGTGCGGCTGTCGATCTTCGATGTCACCTGGAACGAGATACGGGTCGGGAAATTTGCCTTGATGGTGCCGGTGATGACGTCGACCGACGGACGCTGCGTCGCCATGATGACATGGATGCCGGCGGCGCGCGCCATCTGCGCCAGGCGCTGCACCGCGCCTTCGATGTCCTTGCCGGCGACCATCATCAAATCGGCCATCTCGTCGATGATGACGACGATGTAGGGCATCGGCTCGAGGTCGAGGTTCTCCGTCTCGTAGATCGCTTCGCCGGTCTGGCGGTCGAAGCCGGTCTGCACGGTGCGCGAGATCCTTTCGCCTTTTTTCTCGGCCTGCTGCACGCGCGCGTTGAAGCCGTCGATGTTGCGGACGCCAACCTTCGACATCTTGCGGTAGCGGTCCTCCATCTCGCGCACGGTCCATTTCAGCGCCACCACCGCCTTCTTCGGATCGGTGACCACCGGCGTCAGAAGATGCGGAATGCCGTCATAGACCGAGAGCTCCAGCATCTTTGGATCGATCATGATCAGTCGGCAGTCCTGCGGCGTCAGCCGGTAGAGCAGCGACAGGATCATGGTGTTGATGGCGACGGACTTGCCCGAGCCGGTGGTACCGGCGACCAGCACGTGCGGCATTTTGGCGATGTCGACGATCACCGCCTCGCCATTGATGGTCTTGCCCAGCGCCAGCGCTAGCTTGGACTTTGTCGTTTCGAAATCGCGGCTGGCGAGTATCTCCCTGAGATAGACGGTCTCGCGTTTGGCGTTCGGCAGCTCGATGCCGATGGCGTTGCGGCCTGGCACCACGGCGACACGGCAGGCGATGGCGCTCATCGAGCGGGCGATGTCGTCGGAAAGGCCGATGACCCGCGACGATTTGATGCCGGGCGCCGGCTCCAGTTCATAAAGCGTGACGACCGGGCCGGGACGCACATGGATGATCTCGCCCTTGACGCCGAAATCCTCCAGCACGCCTTCGAGCAGGCGGGCATTCTGCTCCAGCGCGTCCTTGGACAGGCTGGCATCGCGCACGACATTCTTCGGCTCGGACAGGAAATGCAGCGACGGCATTTCAAACCTTTCCGAGCCGATCAGTGTGGTCTGCGCTTCGCGCTGGACGCGGGCGCCCGGAGCCGGGCGGGGTGCCGGCGCTGCGACGCGCGTGGCCGCATCGGATCGGAAATTCTGAACCTGCGCTGTCGGGGCGCTGCGCCGTTGGCCCACGGGCTCCGGTGCAAAATCCATGTCGTCATTGTCATCGTTGTCGAAGACGTCGGCATCGTCGGGGTCGATCGAGGCACTGCGGTCGTTGACCATGGCGGCGAAGAATTCCGGCTCGACGCGGGCGCGCCCGCCCGGGCTCATCCGCGCTTCGGCGAACTCGGCCGACTCGACCCGTTCGGCCGCCCGCCGCCAGGCGCTGGGGCGCGGCTCCATCTCCGGCTCGAAATCGTCGTGCTCGCGCCGGCGCGCGGCGCGGCGGCGCAGATAGGCGCGCAGCGACAGCCACCAGTGGGTGATGGCGCCAAGCGCCAATATACCTTCGTCGCCCTCGTCCTCTTCATTGTCGAAAAGCAGGTCGTCCTGCGGATCGGGCACGGCAGGCTGTTCGAGGACGGCAAAGCCGTTCTTGCGTGAAATCAGCGCCGAGCCATACAAGAATACCCACAGCGCCGGCGCTGCCAGGAGCACGGCGAGCACGCTGGCGACGAGGCCGGTCGGATAACCGCCGATGACCAGGCCGGGAATGTTGAGCACCATATCGCCAAATACGCCGCCGAGGCCGGTCGGCAGCGGCCATGTCTTGGGCGGCACCACGCAGCCGGCAATTGCCGCGCCAAGCAGCGAAAACCCGAACCAGGCCAGCGCCCGTTTCGGCAGCCGGTCGACGCCGCGCGCGGTAAACAGCAGAAATCCCCAGATCACCGCCGGCACCAGCGCCGCAACGGCGGCAAGCCCGAAGAACTGCATGGCAATGTCGGAAAAGACGGCGCCGGCATAACCCATTGCATTGGTGACGATATTATCGGTGGCGTGCGAAAAGCTCGGATCGGCGACGTTCCAGGTGGCAAGGGCGGCGACGCCGAAACCAACCAGAGCAAACAGCCCGGCACCGACCAGCCGCCCGACCTGGCGCCTCGCGAACGACCGGATGCCGTGCTCCGTATCGGCCAGCGCAAGCGGTGCTGAAGCCCCTGAACGCATGCTCTTCCTCGTCTGTCGTTGCCCGGCCGGGCGCGGACGCGCAACACGGCAGATTCGGCTGTCAGACTAGCGGCGGGAAGGTTAAGGGCGCATTAACCATGGGCAATCTGCGTCGTCGGAACGGGCGCAGCTGCGGCCGCTGTTTCACGCCGCCGGTGGATCGAGCACCTTGATCAAGCGATTGTGATCGAGCCATAACGGCCGCCTGCACACAAAAAAAGAGGCCCGGAGATCTTCCGGGCCTCAAGGCGTGAGCCCTTTCAGGAGCATCACGACGGGATATTCCCGGCACCGGCAAAACACCGGCGCCAGCCAATTGCCTTAACCTTACGGCACCACTTCGCCGTGCTGGCTGATGTCGAGCCCTTCGACCTCTTCCTGGGTGGAAGGACGCAGGCCGACCAGCGCCTTGACGATGTAGAGGATCACGAAGCTCGCGATCGCCGTCCACAGGATGGTGAAGACGATACCGTAGAGCTGCTTGCCGACAGAGGCACCCGAGCCGAGGCTGTTGATCGCCGGATCGGCGAGCACGCCGGTCAGCAATGCGCCGATGATGCCGCCGATGCCGTGCACGCCGAATGCATCGAGCGAGTCGTCATAGCCGAACGCGTGCTTGAGCTTGACGGCCGAGACATAGCACAGCACGCCGGCGACGATGCCGACGATAAAGGCGCCGGTCGGATTGACGAAGCCGGAAGCCGGTGTCACCGCGACCAGGCCGGCGACGGCGCCCGAGATGATGCCGAGAATGCTCGGCTTCTTGGCGACGATCCATTCGGCGAACATCCAGGCGAGCGCCGCAGCGGCAGCGGCAACCTGGGTGTTCAGCATCGCGGCACCGGCAAGGCCGTCGGCGGCCAGTTCCGAGCCGGCGTTGAAGCCGAACCAGCCGACCCACAGCAGCGAAGCGCCGATCACGGAGTAGACGAGGTTGTGCGGCGCCATGTTGGTGGTGCCGTAGCCTTCACGTTTGCCGAGAACCAGCGCGCAGACCAGGCCGGCAACACCGGCATTGATGTGAACGACCGTGCCGCCGGCGAAATCGAGAACGCCGGCTGTGCCGAGGAAGCCGCCGCCCCACACCCAGTGCGCGATCGGGGCATAGACGACCAGCAGCCACGCTCCCATGAAGATGAGCAGCGCCGAGAACTTCATGCGTTCGGCGAAGGCGCCGGCAATCAGCGCCGGCGTGATGATGGCGAAGGTCATCTGGAACATCGAGAAGACGAACTCAGGAATGTTCGCCACCCCCGGCAGCCACAGCGACGAGGTGGTGATGCCGTTGTGGAAGAACTTCGAGAAGCCGCCGAGATAGGCATTCATGCCGCCGCCATCCGAGAAGGCCAGCGAGTAGCCGAACATGAACCACAGCACCGTCACCAGGCAGGTGATGGCAAAGCTCTGCATGATGGTGGCGAGCACGTTCTTCTTGCGCACCATGCCGCCATAAAACAGCGCCAGGCCCGGTATAGTCATCATCAGCACCAGGGCCGTCGAGGTCAGCATCCAGGCGGTGTTGCCGGTGTCGAGCGCGGGCGCAGGGGCAGCCGGTGCTGCCGGAGCCGCTTCCTGCGCGAACGCAGCAACCGTGCCCAGTGCAGCGAGAGCGAGCGAGCCCAAAACGGCCGCGCGTCCCGTTATCTTCAAGGTGGAAGGAATATTCATTGAACTCTCCATTGGAATACGTATCCGCGGCTCAAAGCGCGTCGGTGTCTGTTTCGCCGGTGCGAATGCGCACCGCCTGGTCGATGCCGAAAACGAAGATCTTGCCGTCGCCGATCTGGCCGGTCTTGGCCGCCGCGGTGATGGCGTCGACGGCCTTGTCGACCATGTCGACAGCGACCGCGACTTCGATCTTGATCTTCGGCAGGAAGCTGACCGCGTATTCCGCCCCGCGATAGATTTCCGTGTGCCCCTTCTGACGTCCGTAGCCTTTTACTTCGGTGACGGTCAGGCCCTGGATGCCGACTGCGGTGAGCGCCTCGCGCACCTCGTCGAGCTTGAACGGCTTTATGATTGCCATCACGATCTTCATAAGGTTTCACCCTTTGCTGTTGCGGGTCCCCGCGTTTGCACGACTTCGCCGATCCCCATGAGAGCCGGAGAGTGCCCGCTAGGATTCAAGCTCCGTGCCAATTGCCGAAGCAGGGTGTTAAGCTATTGTTAAACAACGAAATCGGGAAGGTTTGCCGACTGCCTGTTCACAGGCGCGGCAGGGCATATGCTTAAAAAATAGGCAAATTTCGAAAAATGCCTACTCCGCAGGCGGCCGCTTCAGCCGGATGAGTCCTTCTTGGGCAACCGAGGCGATCAACGTGCCGTCGCGCGCAAACAGCGAGCCGCGGGTAAAGCCTCGCGATCCTTGCGTCGACGGGCTGTCTTGCGTGTACAGCATCCAGTCGTCGAGCGGATGGCTGCGATGGAACCACATGGCGTGGTCGAGGCTGGCTGCCTGGATATCGCGATCGAAAATGGCGCGGCCATGGGCAAAGGTCGAGGTGTCGAGCAGCGTCATGTCGGAGAGGTAAGCGAGCACGGCCGCCTGCGTGCCGCGGTCCGCCGGCACCGGGCCGGTGGTGCGGATCCAGATGTTCTGCTTCGGCTCGAGCTTTTCCCGGCTGGTATAATGCTTCAGCATCACCGGCTTCATCTCGATCGGCCGGTCGCGCTCCCAATAGCGCTTGATGCCGTCGGGCACGGCTTCGCCGAACTTGCCCAGCAATTCGCGCTGCGACAGCAACGTGTCGGGCGCCGGCACGTCCTGCGGCATCGGCACCTGATGTTCCAGGCCGACCTCATCCTGCTGGAACGAAGCTTCGAGCGAAAAGATCGCCTGGCCGTGCTGGATCGCCACGACGCGGCGCGTAGTAAAGGAGCCGCCGTCGCGGATGCGGTCGACCTCGTAGATGATCGGCACCTTGGTGTCGCCCGGCCGCATGAAATAGCCATGCAGCGAATGCACGTGGCGCTCGGGCTGAACCGTTCGCTGCGCGGCGATCAGCGCCTGGGCGATGGTCTGGCCGCCGAAGATGCGCTGCCAGTCGAGCTTGGGGCTGCGACCACGATACAGATTGTGTTCCAGCTGCTCGAGGTCGAGAATGCTGAGAAGCTCGTCCATGGCTGCCGTCATCTTGACCTCGCCGCAAAATTACCATGGCGGTTTCCGACAGGAACAGCGGGCAGTCAAGGGCGGAATGCCCGGCGACAGTCAGGCTGCGAAAGGAATTGCCATGGTCGACAGCAAGAATTCGCTCGACGTTCTGGTCGCCGGCGCCGGTTATGTCGGCTTGGCCGCCGCCGTGTCGCTGAAGCAGGCGCGGCCGAGCCTCGCCGTCGCCGTCGTCGATGCCGCACCGGCCGGCGTCTGGCAGGAGGACGGCCGCGCCTCGGCGATTGCCGCCGCCGCGTGCCGCATGCTCGACCAGCTCGGCGTCTGGAACGAGATCGCGCCGGAGGCGCAGGCGATCACCGAAATGATCGTCACCGATTCGCGCACGACGGATCCGGTCCGCCCGGTGTTCCTCACCTTCGACGGCGAGGTCGCGCCCGGCGAACCCTTTGCGCATATGGTCGCCAACAAGGATTTGAACGGCGCCTTGCGCCGGCGCGCCGAACAACTCGGCATCGGCATCATCGAAGGCGTCGCCGTCAGCGCCTTCGACATCAACGGTGCCGGCATCACCGTGCATCTTGCCGATGGCGCGACGCTGAAGGCGCGCCTGCTGGTCGCCGCCGACGGCGTCAACTCGAAGCTGCGCGACATGGCCGGCATCAAGACGGTGAAATGGGAGTATGGCCAGTCCGGCATCGTCTGCACCGTTGCCCATGAGCGCCCGCACAATGGCCGCGCCGAAGAGCATTTTTTGCCGGCGGGCCCCTTCGCCACATTGCCGCTGAAGCCTGGCAAGGACGGCAACCGCTCGTCGATCGTCTGGGTCGAGCGGACAGAGGATGCGCAGAAACTGGTCGATGGCGACGACCTCGTCTTCGAGCATGAGTTGGAACTGCGTTTTGGTCTGAAGCTTGGTGAAATCCACCTTGCTGACAAGCCGCGCGCCTGGCCGCTCGGCTTGACGCTTGCCCGCGCCTTCGTCGCACGGCGCATTGCGCTCGTCGGCGATGCCGCCCACGGCATCCATCCGATCGCCGGCCAGGGCCTCAATCTCGGCTTCAAGGATGTGGCGGCATTGGCCGAAGTGGTGGTCGAGGCCGACCGGCTCGGCCAGGACATCGGCGCGCTGGACGTGCTCGAGCGTTACCAGCAGTGGCGGCGCTTCGACACGGTGCAGATGGGCGTCACAACCGACGTGCTCAACCGGCTGTTTTCCAACGACATCGGCCCGCTGCGCGCCGTCCGCGACATCGGCCTCGGCCTGGTCGAGCGCATGCCGCGCCTGAAGGATTTCTTCATCCGCCAGGCATCGGGGCTGTCCGGCGACACGCCGCGGCTATTGAAAGGGGAAGCGATCTAGCGCCCACAAAGGATGGCAGAAAACCACCACGGCAATCAGGACGCCGAACCCGAACCGCCCGCTCTGCATTTCCTCAATCAGTCCCACAACAGCGTGCCGATCAGATCGGCTACTGCGCCGCAACATAGGCCACTGGTTCCATTTGTACCCTAGATGTCGCGGCCCGAGATTATCGGCACTTGGGATTATCGCGATTTTCGGCCCACATTAATCGCGACTATGGATCTGCGCCGGCCCGCAATAAATGCCTGGCCGTTAACAACACGCGACAGGGTGGTGCGAGAAGTCCCGAGCCGCTGCGCAGCATCGGTCACCTCTATGCCGAGTGGCGCAAGCACGTCCTCGCGCAACAGTTCGCCGGGCTGGGATGGCTTTCATCACGAACGTTCCCGGCGGCCGAACGCCTTCTGAAACCTCCGGCGGTAGGAATAATTTACCCAAAAAATCTCAAAGTGCTGTTCTCTTTCATTTCGTATGGACTTATTTTGGGATTTTAGGGTATTTTGTACCAATTTTATATTTGTCCGCCGATTGTCCTTGATTTGCCGTCGATTTGTTGGCACAATGTAAGCGTAGAATGCAAGTTAAATGAGGAAGAAATGGCCAACATCTATGCATCGCCTGAAAAGATACAGCACGCCAAGCGGTTGTTTGAAATCGGTATCGAATACCTAGAAGCTCAGGGCTATGAGGTTTCGCGCGTTCTGCGTGCCGGAAAGAAGAGCCTGCGCCGTGTGAAGAAGGGCAAGGAGGAGTTCAACGTCGCTATCCGTACGTCACAGGACCAGTGGTTTGCCTTCCCCCGCGAGGACGCGACCGGCAATTGGTTGGGCATGGATGATGTCGAGGTGCAGCGAGTTATCGTTGTCGCTCTCAATACCCGCGAGGAAGGGAAGGAAAAGATTGGCCTCGTTCACGACTTTTCAGCCTCTGAGGTTCGGGATCGCTTGAATAGGAATTTCAAGGCCCGTTATGCGGCAAACCCGAATGTCGATACCTCACATGGCAACTGGATTTCCCTGTACCACAAGGAAGCCAACGAGCCGGTTTCATTTGTCGGCGCTGGTATCGGTTTGAAGTTTCCGCCAAAGGATCGCGTTCCGCTGTTCGGCGCAACCAGTAACGAGGTTGAGGAGGAAGACCTAGCCGAAGCTGATGAGTCGAGTGAACTCGCCGCCGCTGTCGCCGAGATCGTTGCCGAGCCGTTGACTATTCCCGAGGCGAAGCGCCGCCTTGCTCTCACTTTCGGCGTCGATCCTTCGGCTATCAAGATCACTGTTGAGGGCTAATTGCCCTCAACTCCACCCACTGGTCCCGTCTCACATAATCTGGGGCCAGTCTGAATTATTGTGGGCCGGCGCGGATCGGGATCTATAGTCGCAATTAATGTGGTCCGAAAATCGCGATGATCACGGGCCGGAGTGCGGATAATCTCGGACCGCTACACCTAGAGCTTTGACGTCCTAGCCATGGTTATGGGTACCTTCTCGTTCTTTCAAAAGTGGAATGCGATGGCTCAACTCACTTCGAAGCCGAGCTTCTGCCGCAACCGCAGCATGCGCTGGTCTGATATCTGCAGGCGCTGCTCGCCGGTCTGCGCCACGCGGTTCACCATCTGCAGCAAATCGTTTCGCTCCGTTACGTCGAGCCGTTCGCGCAGGAACGGTGCCAGCTTGTCGATGACGACCGTGGCGTCGTCGATTTGCGATGCCGCCCATTTGGCGTAGATCACCGCTTCATCGGTCTGCTTTTTGTCGGCAATCTCCGAGATCACCGATCGAATGGCAGCTTCGCGTTGCGGCAGCACGGGACCATGCTCGCAAACAATGGCGGTGATCAGCGTCGCGGCGGCCACGACCGGATCGTCGATTGCCGTCAGCGGCGAGAGCGCCGCCTGCTTGCGCAATTTCTTGCGGCGGATATTGCCCTGGACGCGGCCAACGACGTCGGCAACCTCACGCGCCGCGTCGTTCATGGTCTTCAGCCGGTACCACCAGAACGCCGCTGCCCCCAGCAGGCCGATTGCAGCAATCAATATATGCATGCCCCAAGATCCCCCAACCTCGGGCGACGATAGGAGAAGTATTGCTTTGCTTCAACACGCAAAAGTTGCGTGCAACCAAGAAAACGACGGTCCGCCCGCGCTGTTGGCCGCCAACTGCCGAGACACCTTCATGACCCCGGCACGTTGTAGATCGCCCGCACCTCGATCGTGCCGATTTCGGCCAGCGGAATGCCGCCGGCGATCTCCAGTGCCTCGTCGAGATCCCCGGCCTCGATCATCAGGAAGCCGAGCAACTGCTCCTTGGTCTCGGCGAAGGGGCCGTCGGTGACCAGCCGCTTGCCCTGGCGCCGGCGCACGGTCTTCGACGTCTTCACCGATTGCAGCGCCTGCGCGATGACCAGCCGTCCGCTTTGCGCCACCGACCTGTCATAGGCCAGCGAATCGGCGTCGAGCTTGGCCAGTCTCGCTGGCGTCATGGCGTAGAGATCTTTTTCTTCACCGTAGACCAGGCAAACGTATTTCATCTTTACCTCCATTCCTGGGTTGGACCGTAGGACGAGGCTACGGAAACATTGGCCTGGCCCTTGGCCGCTGCATAATCGAGAAAGGACACCGCAATGCCGATAATGGCAATCGCCGCAAGCAGCCGGCCGAAGCCGGAAGGCGGCAGGTGCGACCAGTCGGCTTGTTGTTCACCGGCCCTGTGGCTGGTGCTTGCCCAGTGAGCAGAAAACAGATTGTTCATGTGGTCCTCCATCCGGCCACCAATTCCGGGGCCGCCCGCAGGACGGCCGGGACAGATGGAAGTCGACATTTTTGCACGCATATTTTTTTCGCGATTTTTTTCCCGAGCGATTTTGCCCGACCATGCTGCTGTCGATACGAAAGCGCGGGTGGCCTTCGCTCCCGCGCGCGCTATAGTCGACTGGATGCCGATCACGGGCTCAGCCACGACAATCAAGGAGGAATTGATGGACCGCACCGCCAACGCCGTTTGGAAAGGCAGTTTCAAGGAAGGCAAAGGCACACTCGAAACCCAGAGCGGGGTGCTGAAGGGCACGCCCTATTCGGCCAAGATGCGTTTCGAGGACGAGAGCGGCAAATCCGGCACCAACCCGGAAGAGCTGATCGCCGCCGCCCACGCCGGCTGCTACGCCATGCAGCTTTCGCATTTTCTCGCCGAGAACGGCACGCCGGCCGCCGAGCTCGACGCCAAGGCCGTGGTAACGCTGGTCCCCGGCACCGGCATCACCGGCAGCGCGATCACGCTGGTCGGCAAGGTGCCGGGCATCGATGCCGCCAAGTTCAAGGAATTGGCCGAGAAGGCCAAGGCCGAATGCCCGGTCTCAAAAGCGCTCGGCGCCATCAAAGTATCGCTCGACGCCAGGCTCGGGTGAGCCGCCAAACGAACGTCGGCGATCCTTCGCGCCCCCCTCTGCCCTGCCGGGCATCTCCCCCTCAAGTGGGGAGATTGGCAGTTTTGGCGACGGCTCTCGTCCTTCAACCTTGGTGATTGGCGAAAGTGGAGATGACAGCGCAATCTCCCCCCTTGAGGGGGAGATGTCCGGCAGGACAGAGGGGGGCGCTGTCCCGCCGGCATTCGAGTGACTATGTAGTGCCGTCGCCGGACAGCGCGTCGAGGCGGGCGCGCAATGCCGCGACCTCTTGCTCGAGGGCGTGCACGCGCGTCTCCAGATCCGACGCCGGCGAGGACGACTGCAGGGCTGCGGCAGCCGGCAGCTGCGGCGGTCCGCTGAGCAGATGGACATAGCGATCCTCGCGCTGGCCTGGCCCGCGATCGATCTGCTGCACCAGCGGTGGCCGGCGGCCGATCAGCAGATCGACGTTGCCGCGAAGCTCGTCGATCGACGGCAGCCGCGCCATGCGCTCGCTTCGTGCCAGCAATTCATAGGCCGTCTGCGGGCCGCGCAGCAGCAACAGGCCGAGCAGCGCGATCTGCGCCGAGGTCAGGGAAAAGCGCTGTGCCACCACATGCTCGTAGCGCTCGACGCGCGACGCGAACACCTGCCTGACAAGGCCCTTCTGCTCGAGCTGGCCAAGCGCCCGCCTAACCTCGCCAAGCTCGACCGACATCACCGGCTCGCGCGCCGTCTTCTGGTTGGCGGCGGCAAGTGCTGCATTGAGCGTCAGCGGATAGACGTCGGGCGTCAGTTCCTTCTTCTCGATCAGGCAGCCGAGCACGCGCGCCTCGACGGGGGAGAGGATGGGAAGGTCGGAGTCGGTCATAGGTGGTATCCATTTGAAGTCGGCGGGACAGCGCCCCCCTCTGTCCTGCCGGACATCTCCCCCTCCAGGGGGGAGATTGGCAATATAGCCGATTTCGCCAATCTCCAGCGTTGCCGAATAAAGCCCCGCGCCGAAACTGCCAATCTCCCCACTAGAGGGGGAGATGTCCGGCAGGACAGAGGGGGGCGCGAAGGATCGCTGCGGATGAGACAATCCCGGCCGCAACCCTATACCCGTCGCTCCACCATCATCT